>CAZERE010000118.1:0-9814 GCA_964515365.1 uncultured Phenylobacterium sp.
GTGGCGTGCGCGCGCCCGAGGTCGTCGAGCTCGACGACTCCGAGATCGCCGCTCGTGCCAGCGAGGAACTCGACGGGCCGCTCGGGCTGGCGGCGCCGCTCGATGCACTGCAAGTGCGACGCTGGCCGCGGGCGGTGGCGCAGCCGAAGCCGGGCCACGCCGCCGGCCTGCGGGACGCCCGAGCGCGACTCGTTGCTCGCGGGCCGATCGCACTGGCCGGGGGTTACACGGATGGTGTCTCGGTCGCGGACAGCTTTGCGAGCGGGGTCGCCGCCGCCGCGCAGCTCGCGCCCGCCGGCTGACGAACCTCAGTCGAACGCGACGGCGCCGTCGGCGAGCCGCACCAGGGCATCGGCCATCGCGTCGCTCGAGTTCGGGCATGGCGCGAGCCACAGCTCCTCGCCACCTAGCTCGCGCCACTGTGCGGCGGCGCGGATGCCGATCTCCTCGAGCGTCTCGAGGCAGTCGGTCACGAACGACGGACACAACACCGCGAGTCGCTGCACACCGCGCTCAGCGAGCTCGCGCAGTGCGTCGTCGGTGTACGGTTGGATCCAGGGGGCGCGTCCCAGCCGGGACTGGAACGAGGTCGAGCTGCGAGCGGGATCGAGACCGAGACTCGCCTGTAGGCCGCGTGTGGTTGCGTAGCACTGGGCGCGGTAGCAGCCGCTCGGGGCGGCGTCGGCTGCTTCGCAGCAGTTCGCGCGCGCGAGGCAGCGGTCTCCGTCCCGGTCGGCGCGGCGCAGCTGCCGCTCGGGCAGGCCGTGGTAGCTCGCCAGCACGTGATCGGGCTCGAAGTCATCGAGCAGCGGCGCGACGGTCTCGCGCCAGGCCTCGAGGAAGCTCGGTTCGTTGTAGAAGCAGGGGACCCAGCGTGCGGCCTCCCGTCGGGTGAGCAGGCGCTCGAGCTCTGCGCGCACCGAGCCGGTGGTCGCCGCTGCGCTGTGCGGGAAGAGCGGCAAGAAGACGAAGCGGCGAGCGCCGCGCGCGCGCAGGGCAGCAAGCGAACTGGCCAGCGACGGGGTGCCATAGCGCATGCCGACCTCGACCGGGACTCCGTCGAGCCGTGTTGCCAGAGCTCGGGCGAGAGCATGTGTGTGTACCCGCAGCGGCGAGCCCTCAGGTGTCCAGATCTGTTGATAGGCGCGTGCCGACGTGCGCGGTCGACGCGGCAGGATGACCAGCTCCAGCAGCAGCCAGCGTGCCGGGGCGGGGAGATCGATCACGTAGGGATCGCCGAGGAATTCCCGGAGGTAGCGGCGTAGCGCCGCGGGTGTCGGGGAGTCTGGGGTCCCCAGGTTGATCAGCAGGACGCCGGTATCGGGTTCGAGAGCCATGGCTTCGGGGTGAGTCAGCCGGTCTTACCGCGGCCGCCCCCGAGCCAGAAGGAGAGGCCGAGGTAGTAGGCGGGATAGACGAGCGAGAGCTCGAGCAGGTGGAATCGGGCAGCTGCGTCGGGGTCGACGACCGAGGCCGCGACCAGCGCTCCCCAGGCGAGCCCGCTGGCGGCCGTCGTCTTGCGCAGCACCGCGAGCTTGCTCGGATAGACGTACTTGAGCGGGATGAACACCGCGACCGAGAGGAACAGGACCAGCGCTGATCCGGCGAGCGGCGGGATGTGGAGCAGCCACAGGTAGATCGCGACCACGTTCCAGTACGAGGGCCAGCCGAGGAAGAAGTCGTCCTCGGTCTTGGCGTCCTGCTGCGAGAAGCCGTAGGCGCTGGCCAGGATCGGGATCGCCGCATGGGGTTCGGCCGCCTCGACCGGCAGGTAGCCAAGCTCCTCAAGCACCTCGCGGACCAGCAGGCGGACGGCCGGATCATCCTCGACGACCAGGACCCGCTGGCCGTCCCCACGCGGGGCGGCGTCCGGGGCGGATATCTCATCGGCCGCCGCGTCCTCGGTCGCGGGCAGGAGAACCTCGACCGTGGTTCCGGCGCCTGGCTGACTGTCGATCCGCACATGCCCGCCGCTCTGCCGGGCGAAGCCATAGACCATCGAGAGCCCCAACCCCGTTCCCTGCCCCAGAGGCTTGGTGGTGAAGAAGGGGTCGAAGACCTTGTCCACGAGGTCGGGCGCCATGCCGACCCCGCTGTCGGACACCGAAACCATCACATAGGGCCCCGGCGCGACGCCCAGCCGCTGGGCGGCGCCGGCGTCATCGAGATGGACGGCGCGCGTCCCGATGGTCATTTCGCCCCCGTCGGGCATGGCGTCGCGGGCGTTGATCGCCAGGTTCAGAAGCGCGCTTTCCAGCTGATTGACGTCCACGATGGCCCGCGGAAGGTCGGGGTCGAGGACGAACCGAAGGCTTACGCGCTCATCCACCGACCCCCGGATCAGCTCGTTGAGCGACGCCGCCAGGCTGTTGATGTCGGTGGGCCTGGGATCGAGGGACTGCCGACGGGAAAAGGCGAGCAGGCGCTGGGTGAGGGCTGCGGCGCGACTGGCCGAGGCCTGCGCCGCGTCCATGAACCGGTCGAGGTCTTCCAGACGATTCGAGGCGATCCGCCGACGCATGATGTCGAGGGAGCCGATGACGCCGGTGAGCATGTTGTTGAAGTCGTGGGCGATGCCGCCGGTAAGCTGACCCACAGCCTCCATCTTCTGGCTCTGACGCAGGGCGGCTTCGGCCTTGGCGCGCTGGGCCACCTCCGCCTCCAGTTCGGCGGTGCGCTCCCGAACCTTGAGTTCGAGCGCCTCGTGGCTCTGCGCCAGCAGCAGCATCTGGTCTCGCAGGGCGAACTGCCGCCGCCGGCTGCGGAGCGCCACATCGACGGCGCTCAGCAGAGAGCGTGCGCTCAGCGGGCGTTCCAGCAGGATGGCGTTGGTGATGTCGGCAAGCAGCCGCCCCCCGGCGCCGTTAGCGGAAAGGCGGGCGCTGTGGCGCCTGGACGTCAAAATCAGCACCGGGACGTCGGACCAGCTGGGCTGGCCGGCCAGACCCGAGGCCAGCACGGTCGATGCGACCACGCCCTCCTCTGTGGCCAGGACCGCCCCGGTGCGCTGATCAAGCTCGCCGACCAGCGTATCAAGGTCGCCGAAAGCCTGAACGGCATAGCCGGCGCCCCGCAGGAGCTCAGAAATCGTCTCGCCGTCGCGACCGAAAGGGGCGCAGACGAGGATCGGATTCTGTCCGACGTCTTCGCTAGGACTCAAGGACCCGCGGCTCCATCAAGGGATTGGGCTCGCCCGCATATTCGGGCGTCCCGGTCATGACCCCCCGGAAGTTGGTGAGGGGCTGGCCGACCCGGATGCCTCCGCCGTCGATACGCAGCTCACGGATGGTGTCCTCGTGCGGGCCGCCGCGATTCTTGATGACCGAGATCGCCTTGCGGACCCGGCCCTCGGCTTCGAAAAACCGGATAAGGACTACGGCGTCGGCGACATAGGAGATGTTCACCAGCCCCGTCGACATGCTGCCGACAAGGCCCGATTGCGGATTGATCAAGAAGGTCACCAGCCCCTGCTGGTTCAGGTACGACAGCAACTCATGCACCTGCAGGATCAACTGCTGTTCCTGGGGCATGGCCGCGACATAGCCGCTGAGGCTGTCGATCACCACCATGCGGACGGATCTTTCCGTCACCTCGCGGCGGATCATCCAGGCGAACTGGCCCGGCGAGACCTCGGCGGGGTCGATCTGGGAAATGGTCAGGGCGCCGCTGTCGATATGCTTCTGCAGATCCACGCCCATGGCGGCGGCGCGAACCAGAAGCGTGCCGATGCGCTCGTCGAACTCGAACAGGGCCGCGCTCTCGCCCCGCTCGCAGGCGGCATAGACATATTGCAGGGTGAGCGTGGTCTTGCCCGCGCCCGCCGGCCCAGTCACCAGGGTGGTGGTCCCCCGCAGCGGGCCGCCGGCCAGCAGCCGGTCCAGTTCGGGCACGCCGCTCGGCGTCGGGTCGCCGGCGAAGGGCGCATGGTGTTCGGCCGCGATCAGCCGCGGATAGACCTCCAGGCCGCCCTCCTGGATGGTGAAATCGTGAAACCCCGCGACGAAGTTGACCCCCCGCAGCTTCTGCACCTGCAGTCGGCGCCGCGCAGCGCCGAACTCCAGGGTCAGCCGCTCCAGGGTGATGACGCCGTGGCAGAGGCTATGCAGATGGGCGTCGCGTTGCCCATGCTCGCCGGTCAGGTCGTCCACCAGGACCACGGTGATGTTCCGGCCGGCGAAGAACTGCTTCAGCGCCAGGACCTGCCTGCGGTAGCGCAGGGGGTCCTGCGCCAGGAGGCGCATCTCCGAGAGGCTGTCGAAGACGATCCGGGTCGGCTGAACCTCGGCGACCTTTTCCTGGATCAGACGGACCGTGCCGCCCAGTTCCAGCTCCCAGGAATGCAGGACCGACTGCTCACGCCCTTCGCCGAGCACCTCGTTGGCCGAGGCGAGTTCGAACAGATCGACGCCATCCAGGCTCCAGCCGTGGGACTCCGCCACCGCCTGAAGCTCTTCGGAGGTCTCCGACAGGGTGACATAGAGGACGCGCTCACCCTCCTGGACGCCCTGGAGGAGGTAGCGCAGCGCCAGGGTGGTCTTGCCCGATCCGGGGGCGCCTTCAAGGAGGTAGACCCGGTTCGGCGGCAGTCCCCCCCGCAGGACGCTGTCCAGCCCGGGGCTGCCCGTGGAAACACGCGCCGGCCTTGCCGGCTTACCCTCAGTCATGTGGCCCTCTCAAGAACCGGTTCACGGCGCGCATCCGGTTTGAGCGCTGCCGTGGGGTTCAACGCCCGAACGTCGCCATAGGCTCCTGAAAGCGTCCTAGGTTCGATGCAGGGTCGCGCCTTGGGCCAGAAGGTCCGGATCGACGCCGCCGAGCACCGCCTGCGCCACGGCCTCCAGGCCCATTGTGGTTACGCTGGCCGGCTGTGACGGCGGCGCGTTCAACTGGTCGAGATAGACCCGCAGCGTGGCCCCTTGCGTGCCGGTGCCGGAGAGGCGCAACACCACCCGCCCGCCGTCGGAGAGAAGCAGGCGCACGCCCTGGCGCTCCGAGCGGGCGCCCGTCACCGGATCCTCATAGGCGAAGTCGTCGGCGCCCTCGATGACCCGATCCGCGACTGTGGTCCCGCGCAGGCTCGAAAGCTTTCCACGCAGGGCCTCAAGGGCGTCAGCCGCCCGGTCGCTCGGCAACCCTTCCCAGTCGAGCCTCTGGGTCGCCACGCGGCCAAACCGCGCCCAGTGCCGGGTCACCACCTCTTCCACCGAAAGGCCGCGGGCGGCGAGGATGTTGAGCCAGTACAGGACGGCCCAGACGCCATCCTTCTCGCGGACATGGTCCGACCCGGCGCCGGCGCTCTCCTCCCCGCAAAGGGTGATGCGCCCGGCGTCCAGCAATGCGCCGAAGTACTTCCAGCCGGTCGGCGTTTCGTAGCAGGGAAGGCCCAGGGCTTCGGCCACGGCGTCCACCGCCCGGCTGGTCGGCATGGAGCGCGCGACGCCGGCGATGCGGCCCCGGTAGCCGGGCACGTGCTCGGCATTGGCCAGCAGGATCGCCAGGCTGTCGCTGGCGCTCACCGGGAAGCTGGGCCCCATGACCAGGTGGCGATCGCCATCGCCGTCGGAAGCCGCGCCCACGGCGGGCGCGTCCTCGGCGTTCATCCGGGCCGCCAGAGCCTTGGCGTTGGCCAGGCTGGGGTCGGGATGGCCGCCGCCGAAGTCCGGCAGGGGCGCGCCCCGCAGGATCGCGCTCTCCGGCGCCCCCAGGCGTCGACAGAAGATCTCGGTGGCGTAGGGGCCTGTGACCGCATGCATCGCGTCGAACAGCAGGCCTCCGGTCGGCGCCCGAAGAAACGCGGAGATGCGGTCGAAGTCGAACAGCCGCTCCATCAGGTCCGCATAGTCGGCGGCGGGATCGACCACCTCCACCGCCAGGGGGCCGAGGTGATGGACGCCCAGCTGCGCCAGGTCGAGGCTCGCGCCGTCGAAGATGCTGTATTCGGAGATCTGGCGCGTCCGCGCGAAAATGGCCTCGGTCACGTCTTCGGGCGCCGGGGCGCCGTTGGGTCCGTTGACCTTGACGCCGAAGTCGCCGTCCGGTCCCCCGGGATTATGGCTCGCCGACAGGACGATCCCGCCCCAGGCGCCGCGGCTGCGGATCAGATGCGACACCGCCGGGGTCGACAGCAGGCCGCCCTGCCCCACCACCGCATGCTTGGCGCCATTGGCGGCGGCTATGCGCAGGATTTCCTGGGCCGCCGGCTCGGTGAAGAACCGCCCATCCCCGCCCAGGACGATCTCGCCGTCGATGGGGCAGATGTCGAACACGGCCTGGATGAAGGTCGCCAGATAGTGCGGCGTCTGGAACTGGCGTGTGGATTTGCGCAGGCCCGACGTCCCAGGTCGCTGGTCGTCAAAGGGGCCGGCCGTGACGCTGCGAACGCTCATGCGTCGATGTCCAGGCGGCCAAAGGATAGGTGGGGCGGCTTCGAACGCATTGATTTCCCTTAGATGCCGACGGCGCAGGGCTGGCGGATTTTCAAGGCCAAGTCTCCCGCGCCGGGGGACAGCGCGCGCCCGGACCGTGTGGGCGGACGCGCAGCAAACGACGGCGGCGTTCCGAGGAGAGTGGGCGAGGCTCCGATCGCCCGCAAGGCGATATTCGCCCGTATCCGATAGCCTCTTCGCCCACGCCGGGCATCTGAGACTCGGGGCGCACGGCCGCACGCCAAGGGCTCGGCCGCCCGGAGGGCCAGGCGCTGATCGCATCTGCGGGAAGGTGGCGGTGACGGAGGGATTCGAACCCTCGATACCCTTTCAGGTATGACGATTTAGCAAACCGTTGCCTTCAGCCACTCGGCCACGTCACCATTGATTTGAACCGGGTTGTCTCCCGTCCTTCGCGAAGGTCGCAGCCTGAGGCAGCGATCCCGAAGGACGGTCTCCATAGCCGAAACCCGGGGGCGGGGGCAACGGCTCAAAGCGGCGCCGGGCGAAAGAGCCGCGCGGGCGCGGGGTTAACCTGTCGATCAGGGGCGGCGCCCCATACTGGGCGGGAATTCATTGACCCGCGTACAGAATGTCCAACCTGGTTCGTCTCCCTCAGGCTGCCCACAGAGCCCCTCGCCCCTCGCCGACCGACCACGCGCCGGAGGCTGAGGCCGAGACTCTGTTCGCCTTGGGCCTGGAGCAAGGCCTGGAGGGCGCCCTTCCCCCGGCCGAGTCGGCGCCCGTCCAGGACCGCCGCGGTCCGATGCGTCCGGGCCGGCTGAGCCCCACCCGCAGGCGACTGCAGGGCCAGGCCTATGCCTGGGCCTTCCAGGCGGTGGACGGCCTCTATCTGCTGGTCATCGGCCTCGTGGCCTTCGTGGTCGGGCCGGGCCCGGCCGGCGTCTATGCGGCGCCCGCCCTGGCGGTGATGATCTCCCTCAGCCTGTTCGAAACCTATGGCTTCCGCAGCCGTCAGGGCCTGGCCTACCACCTGGCCCAGACCTCCGTCGCCGCCGCCGTCGGGGTCTTGACCGCCGTCGCCCTGCTGTCGGTCTTCCTGCCCCTGCGCGGCGTGCCGGTGCTCGGCGACACCCAGGCCCTGCTCGACCACCGGATCATGCCCTATGTGGACCGGGTGATCGTCGCCGTGCCCACCGGCGCCCGGGATCGGGTGCGCCAGGTGATCGCGACCCTGCGCCCCCTGCCCAACGAAATCAGCCTGCTGCTGGAGGACGAGATCGCGCCGGTGGACGCGGTCGCCACGAGGCGGACCCAGACGATCAGCGACCTGCCCCTGGCCCGCATCTCCGGGCCTCCGGGCCACCTGGGGCGGGCGATCACCAAGCGTAGCCTGGACCTCGTGGTCGGCCTGGCCGCCCTGGTCCTGGCCCTGCCGATCATGGCGCTGATCGCGCTCGTCATCCGCCTCGACAGCCCCGGCCCCATCCTGTTCCGCCAGCGCCGCCAGGGCTTCAACAACGAAGAGATCGTGGTCTGGAAATTCCGTTCCATGCGCCATGACCTCGCCGACGCCAGGGCCCGCCAGCAGGTGCAGGCCGATGACGTGCGGGTCACCCGCGTGGGCCGCTTCATCCGCCGCACCAGCCTCGATGAGCTGCCGCAGATCTTCAATGTGCTCACCGGCGAAATGTCCCTGGTCGGCCCCCGGCCCCACGCCATCGGCATGATGACCGGCGACGTGGAATCGGCCCGGCTGGTGGCCGAATACGCCCACCGCCACCGGATGAAGCCGGGCATGACCGGCTGGGCCGCCATCCATGGCTCCCGCGGGCCGGTGGACACGCCGGCCGATGTGCGCCGCCGCATCCAGCTGGACATCGAATACATCGAGCGCCAGTCGATCTGGCTCGACCTCTACATCATCGCCATGACCATCCCCTGCCTGCTCGGGGATCGGCAGACCGTGCGCTAGGAACAGGCTCATGTTCTGGCGCGGCGTGGTCGGCTATCTGCCGGTCAACATCATCCAGGGCCTGGTGGGGCTGGCGACCATCGTCACCTTCACCCGCCTGCTGGCCCCCTCGCAGTTCGGCGACTACGCCCTCGGCTTCTCGGTGATGAGCCTGCTGCACACCGCCATCTTCACCTGGAACGAGGCCGCCATGGCCCGGTTCTGGGTGGCGGAGGCCGACAAGGGCCAGGGCGGCGCCCGTGCGGCCACCATCTATCGCGCCTGGCTGGCCCTGCTGGTCGTCCTGCCGCTGGCGCTCGCCGCGGCGCTCCTGGTCCCCATGGCGCCGGGACTGCGGCTGGCCGTGCTTGGCGGGGTGCTGGCGGTCCTGCCGCGGACCTTCGCCAAGCTGGCCCAGGAACGCCGCCGCGCGGCCGGCGAAGTGGCCGGCGCCGCCTCCATCGACATCATCCAGACCCTGGGCGCCTTCGGCGTCGGCGCGGTCCTGGCCTATATGGGCCTTGGGGGCGCCGCCCCGCTGATCGGGTTCGGCGTGGCCGCCTCCATCTGCATGGCCTGGACCCTGCCCTCGGAACTGGCGCACAGCCGCGGCGGCCCGTTCGAAGGCGCGAGGGCGCGGAGCTATCTCGGCTATGGCCTGCCGGTCGCCCTGTCGCTGATCCTGGCCCTGGTCCTGTCGACCACCGACCGGTTCCTGCTGGCGGCCTTCCTCGATGAGGCGTCGGTGGGCGTCTATCATGCGGGCTACAGCCTGGCGAACCGCACCCTGGACGTCCTGTTCATCTGGCTGGGCGCCGCCGGCGGCCCGGCCCTGATCGCGGCCCTGGAGCGCGGTGGTCCGGGCGAACTGGGCGCCGCGGCCCGGGAACAGGCCAGCCTCATGCTGCTGCTCTGCGTGCCCGCCGCCGTGGGCCTGGCCCTGGTGGCCGCGCCGCTGTCGCACCTGATGGTGGGCTCAGAGCTCGCCGTGGGCGCGGCCCACGTCACCCCCTGGATCGCCGCCAGCGGCCTGCTGGCGGGCCTGACCACCTACTACTTCCACCAGGCCTTCACCCTGGGCCAGCGGACCGAGCTGCTGTTGGGGGCCATGGCCATTCCCGCCCTGGCCAACCTGATCCTCAACCTGATCCTGATCCCGCGCTTCGGCCTCGACGGCGCGCTCTGGGCCACGGTGGCCAGCTATGGGCTGGGGCTGGCGGCCTCGGTGACGCTGGGCGCCCGCAGCCTTCGCCTGCCCGTGCCATGGACGCCCTTCCTGCAGACGGTCTTCGCCACCGCGGTGATGGGCGTCGCGGTCGTCCAGGTTCCGGCCCTGGGCGGCTGGGCCGAACTGATCCTGAAGGCGGGCCTCGGCGCCGTCGTGTTCGGGGCCGTCACCTTCGCCCTGGACACCGGCGCTCTGCGCAGCCGGGGCCTGGCCCTTGTCCGGGGTCACAGGGCGCGCACGGCATGA
>CAZERE010000119.1:0-9731 GCA_964515365.1 uncultured Phenylobacterium sp.
CTCGTGGGCGATGCGGCGGGCGACGTCCTTCCAGGCGGCGTTGCGCTGGGCGGCAACCAGGCGGGTGATGTCGTCGAAGGTCAGGACAAGCCCGCTGTCGCCCCGGCTGGCCCGCACCCGCAGGCGGTGATTTTCCCGGTCGCGCTGGATGTCCACCTCGACCTCCGCCTCGCCGGAGACCGCCGCCTGGGCCGCCACGGGGCCGAGTTCGGGGACAAGATCGGCCAGGGTCTGCCCCTCGCCGATCTCTTCGGGCAGCTCCAGCAGATGGGCGGCCTGGCGGTTCACCGCCGAGATACGACCGCCCTCATCCAGGCCGATGACCCCGGCGCTGACCTCAGACAGCACGGTCTCGATGAACTCACGCCGGCGTTCGGCCTCGTCCCCCGCTCGCTTCAGGGCCTCCTGCTGCACCTGAAGATCGTGCGTCATGCTGTTGAAAGCGCGCGACAAGACTGCGATTTCTTCAGGATCGTTATCCGCATCAACCCGGGCGTTGAGGTCGCCGCCGGCCACCCGGCCTGCAGCCTGGACCAGCCGCGCCACAGGACCGGAGATGGCGTTGGCCGCCGACATGCCGAGCCACACCGCGCCCACAAGGACCAGGAGCGCGGTCTCCACATAGGAGAGCGCAAAGACCGTCTGGATCCGCGCCCGGCTCTGGGCCGCCTCGCGGTAGGAGATCAGAGAGCCTTCGGCCTCGATCAGGTGGTTGATGATCCCCGACTCCACGGGACGGGTCACATAGAGATAGGCGTCCGGATAGGAGTTCAGCCGGTAGAGCGCGCGCATCAGGTCGGCGGAGTCGAAGGCTGGAACCGAGATGTCGCCCTCGTCGGCCGCCTGGAAGCTGGACTCCGGCGGCACCATGTAGGGCGGCGAATCCGGCGACTCGGTCCTCGCCAGGACTCGCCCCTCACGGTCGATCAGATAGGCGGCGGGAAAGCCGTGATAGGCCGACTGCAGAGCCAGGAAGTGGCTGAAGGTCACCGGCGTCGCGCCCAGGGCAGGCGCGGCGCGGTTGAGGTCCACCGACATCAGCGACACATGCTCGCCGATATAGCGCTTCTGGTCTTCCACATAGGAGCGCGCCACCGTGGCCGAGTTCTCGACCACCGTCTGGACCCGCTCGCTGAACCAGTTGTCGACGCCGCGGTTGACCAGGACCCCATAGAACAGGGCCACCACCACGGCCGGCGCCACGGCGGCCAGGGCGAACAGGGTGACGAAGCGCAGATGCAGGCGCGCGCCGGCGTCCACGGAGCGGGCGTCCAGCAAGGCCAGCAGGCGAAAGCCGACCAGGGCGGCCAGAACCAGGATCAGCACCAGGTTCAGGCTGAGAACGGTCAGGATGGTGGTGGACGCCGGCCGCAGAGGTCCGGCTTCGGGCGGTGAGGCGGCCAGCAGAATGGCCACGGCGGTCAGGATCGCAGCCAGGATATAGCCGCCGCCCAGGACATAGCGGGACTGCAGCGCCCGCCAGAGTCTGGCGGGCGCACGGGACGCTCCCGATGTCAGAGTCGACGACGCCATGCGGAGCCAGCCTAGGCGCAACTGTGTCTAGAACTCAACACTGATGTTGCCCGATTACGCCAGGTTGTCCGCAAGACCTCGTTCGCCGTGGATTAACGCCGTCCCCGGGTCATATCGACGCCCAGATCCTGGATCTTCTTGCGCAGGGTGTTGCGGTTCAGACCGAGGATTTCGGCCGCCCGCACCTGGTTGCCCCGGGTGGCCGCCAGGGTGAGCTGGATCAGGGGGCGCTCGACCTCCTCCAGCACACGGTCATAGAGGCCGGCCGGCGGCACGCCGTCAGGCTGCTCGGCGAAATAGCCGCCCAGATGGCGCTCCACGAGCTGGGCCAGGGTCAGCGGACCCTCCTGCCCGGGCTGGCTGGGCTGCTGGTCCACCAGCTCCTTTTCCACGATGCGCGCGGTGATCAGCTCTTCGGCGTAGAGGGCGCAGATCCGACGGATCAGGTTCTCTAGCTCGCGGACATTGCCCGGCCAGGCATGGAGCTTCAGGCGTTCCAGGGCGGCCTGGTCGATGGTCTTGGACGGCAGGCCCTCGCGATTGGCCCGCAGCAGGAAGGAGCGGGCGAGGTCGGGAATATCCTCGGTGCGATCACGCAGGGGCGGCAGGCGGATCGGCGCGACATTCAGCCGGAAATAGAGATCCTCCCGGAACAGGCCCTGCTGGATCAGGCCACGCAGGTCGCGATTGGTGGCGGCGATGAGGCGGGCGTTGGGCCGGCGGCCGGTCTTGGGGTTCTGGGCCGGCTCGGAGCCGTCGATCACCCGCAGGAGACGCGTCTGAGCGTCCAGGGGCATGTCCCCGATCTCGTCCAGGAACAGGGTCCCGCCATCGGCCTCCACCAGCTTGCCGCTGTCGCTCTCGGTATCGGCGCGGCCAAACAGCTCAGTCTCGACCCGCTCGCGCGGCGTGGCCGCCAGGTTGATGACCACGAACTTGCCGTCCTTGCGACGCCCCATGTCGTGCAGAGCGCGGGCCACCAGTTCCTTGCCTGTCCCGGACTCGCCAAGGATCAGCACGGTCAGGTCGGCGCCGACCAGGCGGGCGATGGTGCGATAGACCTCCTGCATCGGCGTCGAGCGGCCGATCAGCGGCAGGCGCTCATCGCGCATGGCCCGGGCCTGGGCGCGGGAGGCTTCGGCGTCGGCGGGGCGCGACAGGGCCCGGCGCGCCACCGCGGTCATGTCGTCCAGGTCGAAGGGCTTGGGCACATAGTCGAAGGCGCCGATCTCGGCGGCGTTGACGGCGGTCAGCAGGGTGTTCTGCGCGCTCATCACGATGACCGGCAGCTTGGGGCGCTCCTTGCGGATGCGCGGCAGCACGTCGAACACGTTCTCGTCGGGCATCATCACGTCGGTGATGACCAGGTCGCCCTCGCCTTCCGACACCCACTTCAACAGGGTCGAGGCGTTGCCGGTGGCCCGCACCTGATAGCCCAGGCGGGTGAAGGACTGGGACAGGACAAGTCGGATGGAGGAATCGTCATCCGCAATGAGGATCTTCTTACCTGCGGCGCTCATGCCGAGACGTCCTTTTCGGTCACAATGGGAAGCAACACGCGGAAAACTGTCCGCCCAGGTTCAGACTCGAAATCGATCAGCCCGCCATGGCCGGCCACCAGCTTGGAGACGAGCGCAAGGCCAAGGCCGGCGCCGTTCGGCTTGGTGGTGATGAAGGGCTGGAAGAGGCTCTCGCGCAGGTGCGGGGGCACCCCGGGTCCATTGTCCTGGATCCGCACCTCAAGAGGCGTGCCGCGCAGCTGGCGGTCCTTGGCCGATCGCACCCGCACCCCATGGCGATAGGCGGTGGTGATCAGCACCTCGCCACGTCCGTCGCCGCGGGCGTGGGCGGCTTCCGAGGCGTTCTTGACCAGGTTCAGGAAGACCTGGATCAGCTGATCCTCGTCCCCCGGGGTCGAGGGCAGCGACGGATCGTACTGCTCCCGCAGCAACAGGCCATCGGCCACGCCGTTCACCGCCAGGGCGCGGACGCGGTCGAGCACCTCGTGGATATTGACTGGATTGCGGGCCGGCGGCGCATCGTCGGCGAACACCTCCATACGGTCCACCAGACGCTTCACCCGATCGGTCTCATCGACGATCAGCTGGGCCAGGGGCACGTCCTCGGCCTTGGCGCCAGCCTTCAGCAGCTGGGCGGCGCCACGGATGCCAGCCAGGGGATTCTTGATCTCGTGGGCCAGCATGCGGCCAAGACCCATGATCGAGCGAAGGCCCGCCACATCGCCGGCGAACTCCGAGAAGACCCCGCCCTTGACCTGCAGGGTCAGCAGGACCGAGCCATCGCCCAGCGGCGCGGCTGCGCCGTCGGCTTCGAAAGGCGGAAGGCCAAAGAGGTTCATCCCGATGCCCCGCTCGCGCACCGCGCCGCCCTCCTCGAGGGCGCGATTGAGCAGCTCGACCAGGGGTGAGCCCGGCGGCAGGGCGGCCCTGAAACGGCCTCGGGCCAGCAGGCCGAGGCCCTGGCCGAACAGGGCTTCTGCGGCTTCATTGACCGCAATGAGCGCGCCGTCGCGGTCGATGACCATGGCCGGTTCTGGGCTCAGGTCGAAGGCGGCGGACTTGAGCGCCGAAAGCTCTGCGCCGCTGGATGTCGTCTTGGTCCGGCTCGTCATGCGGCCAACCTCGCCTCTGGGCCGCGCCAGAGCGCAGCCAGTTCAGATTTCACCTCTGACGGATCCTCCAGGCGACAGAGCCGCGAACGGGCGGTCCGTCTGGCCTCGGCCTGCATGGGCCAGGGCGCGTTATCGACGTAGGCGGCCAGATGCTTGCGGAAGATCCGCAGGCCCAGGCGCGCGCCATAGAAGTCCAGGGCGTCCTCGAAATGGGCGAGGACGATCGCAAGCCTTGTGGGCGCGTCCGGACCTTCGAAGGGCTGGCCCGCCAGGGCCGCCTCGATCTCGGCGGCGATCCACGGCCGGCCATAGACCCCACGCCCCACCATGACGCCATCGGCGCCGGAAAGCGCCAGGGCCTGGCGGGCGGTGTCGCCATCGACGATGTCGCCATTGACGATGACCGGCACGTCCACGGCGGCCTTGACCCTGGCGACGGCGGCCCAGTCGGCGGCGCCCTTGTAGAACTGGCTGCGGGTGCGGCCATGAACCGTGACCGCCCGGGCGCCGACGCCGACGCATCTGGCGGCGAGCTCCGGGGCGTTCAGGCTGGCGGCGTCCCACCCCAGCCGCATCTTGACGGTCACCGGCACGTCAACGGCCTGGGCCACGGCGTCGATGATGGATTCGGCAAGGTCCGGCTCGCGCATCAGGGCCGAGCCGCAGGCGACGCCGGTCACTTCCCGGGCCGGGCAGCCGAAGTTGATGTCGATGATCTCGGCCCCGGCCTTGGCCGCCAGGCGGGCGCCCTGCGCCATGGTCGCCGGATCTCGCCCGACCAGCTGAACCACCATCAGGGGCAGGCCCTCGCCGACGGCGGCGCGGCGGACCACGTCTGGCCGGCCACGGGCGAATTCGTCCGACGCGACCATTTCCGTGGCCACGTAGGGTGCGCCCAGGCGACTGGCCGCACGACGAAATGGAAGATCGGACACGCCGGTCATGGGGGCGATCCAGACGCGCCCACCAACCTCTATTTCCCCGACCTTGAGCTTATTGCTCATTTTATGATCACCCTTACCGCTGCCTTTTTAGGCAATTTGTGCGGCGCCGTAAAGCCTGGACAACAGGCCTTGGCGCCCTAAACACGCCGCATGAGCTTTTCGGCCATAGTCGTCGCCGCGGGAAGCGGGACTCGCGCGGGCGCAGGGACGCCCAAGGCCTGGCGCAAGCTGGGCGGGAGAGCCATCGCCCGCTGGTCGGTGGAGGCCCTGCTGGCCGCCGGCGCCGACGACATCGCCGTGGCGGTCGCCCCCGATATGGTCGAAACCGCCAGGGCGGCGCTGGACGGCCTTCCGGGCATCACCCTGGTCGAGGGCGGGGCCACCCGATCCGGCTCGGTCAGGGCCGCCATCGCCGCCCTGTCGCCGCATCGGCGGGACCAGCCTGTCCTCATTCACGACGCGGCCCGTCCTTTTCTTACCCAAGGCCATGTGTCCCAGGCGCTCGCCGCCCTGGCGGATGCCGATGGGGCGATCCTCGCCCTGCCCCTGGCCGACACCCTCAAGCGGCAGGCCGGCCCCCGCCTGGAAACCCCGTCCCGCGAGGGTCTGTGGCGCGCCCAGACCCCCCAGGCCTTTCCTCATGACCGGCTCGCCGACGCCTATGGCGCCTGGCCGGGCGACCAGGAGCCCACGGACGACGCCCAGGTGGTGACCGCCGCCGGCGGTTCGGTGGCGATCTGCCCAGGCGACCCGCTGCTGTTCAAGCTGACCTATCCAGAGGACTTCGCCATGGCCGAACGTCTCGCCGCCGGCGCCCGGCTGGTCCGCACGGGCCAGGGGTTTGACGCCCACCGCTGGGGGCCAGGCGATGCGGTCTGGCTCTGCGGCGTGCGGATCGACCACGACCAAACCCTGATCGGTCATTCCGACGCCGATGCGGGCCTCCACGCCCTGACCGACGCCCTGCTGGGCGCCATCGGCGCCGGCGACATCGGCGAACATTTCCCCCCCAGCGATCCCCAGTGGCGGGGCGCCTCCTCCGATCAGTTCCTGGCCCACGCCGTTCAACTGGTGCGGGGCCGCGGCGGCGAGATCGTCAATGTGGACGTCACCCTGATCTGCGAACGGCCCAAGATCCGGCCGCACCGGGACGCCATGCGCGCCCGTCTGGCCGAGATCCTCGGCCTTCCTGAAGACCGGATCAGCGTCAAAGCCACCACCACCGAAGGCATGGGGTTCACCGGCCGCCAGGAAGGCCTCGCCGCCCAGGCCCTGGCCACGGTGGAGACGCCCCGCTAGCGGCCGCGACCGCCGGCGACCTAGGGAAGCCAGGTCCAGATTTCCTTCATCCGCGCATACATGGCGCCCGGCAGGTTGGTGTAGGCGTCGGTCCAGGGGGCGGCCAGGGTCGGATCGAGGCGGTCCCAGCGGACGTCGTTCTCATAGGGCGCGAGGGCTTCCTCGGACCGGGCGACGATCACCACATCCTCGGCCGACTCCCAGAGCGGCGGGCTGCCATAGGCCGGCGCGTGCCGCTGCAACAGGCCGACCCCGCCGGCGGCTTCAACCACCGCCATGGCCGGAGAGATCAGGTCGAGGTTGCGATTGGAGAGGTGCATGATCAGCACCCCGTCGGGCTTCAGCCGCGCCAGATACATCCGCACCGCCTCCACGGTCAGAAGGTGGGCCGGCACCGCGTCGGACGAGAAGGCGTCGAGCAGCAGGATGTCGAACCGGCCCTCGGGCTGGTCCTGCAGGGTCAGGCGGGCGTCGCCGATCACATAGTCGACCGGCCCCTTGGCGCAGGCGGTCGTATAGCTGAAATAGGCCGGGTCGGTGGCGATGCGAACCATCATCGGATCGATCTCGAAGAAGGTCATCCGGTCCTCGGGCCGGACATAGGCCGCCACCGTGCCGGTCCCCAGGCCCACCGCGCCGATGGTCAGACTGGCCTTCTCCGCGCGCCTGGCGGCGAACACCTGGCCGATCGGCGTCTCGGGGGCATAGTAGACGATGGGACGGCAGCGATGGTCGGGCGACGTGGCCTGGGCGCCGTGCAGGGTCGTGCCATGGGCCAGCATCCTGACCTCGCCGCCCAGGGCCTCGACGGGCATGACCGACTGGCGCGCCACGCCGAAGAAGCTGCGCCACTGCTGGCGCACATCGACCCGGTCCCCCACCATCTGGGCGGAGATCAGCAGCATGATGATGGTGGCGAAGAACAGCACCGTGCTTCGCCGGATCAGGAAGGCCGACACGGTGACGATCCCCAGCAGGATGCGCACCACGGACTCGCTCCCGGCATAGAGGCCCGCCAGGACGGGCGCGGCCACCACGGCGGCGACCGCGATGGCGAAGAGGCCCCAGCGCCAGGCCTTGTCCGTCGCCATCTCCCAGGGCCTGGCCAGGCAGGCCAGGGCCAGCACCAGGGGATATTCCCAGACATTGACGAAGATCACCGGGGCGAGGAAGGCGTTGAAGCCGCCCCCCAGCACGCCGCCGATCGACAGGCACAGATAGAATTCCGTCAGCCGCGCCGGCGGCGGGCGGCGTTCCACCAGGGTCTGGTGGCAGACCAGGGCGGTCAGGAAAAAGGCCGCCAGATGAATCCCGAGCTGAAGCACCAGATTGGTGGTGTGGAACGGCAGAATGACCGCACAGGCGGCCAAGGCTGCAGCATGAAAGATCAGGCCGGTTTCCCGGGGGATGACCGGCCGGTCCTGGAAGGCGATCACGAAGGTCAGCAGATAGAGGGCCAGCGGCACGACCCAGATGAAGGGCGCCGAGGCGACGTCGGTCGTGATGTGGGTGGTCACCCCCAGCATCAGGCTGGATGGAATGGCGGCTAGGCCGATCCAGATCAGTCGCGTCCGCCAGATCTGGCCGGAGGCCCCCACCAGGCCGTCGACCAGGGCCGCTGGGGCTGGCGCCGGCTGGGTCGGCATGCGCGCAACCATCAGGCCCAGGCAGGCCATCAGGACGGCGAAGCCGCCATAGCCCAGGCTCCAGATGAAGGTCTGCGCCTGGACGGCCAGGGCCGGCTCGACGGCGATGGGATAGCCGAGCAGGGCGATCAGGCTGCCGAGATTGCTCGCCGCATAGAGGACATATGGCCCCCGCCCCTCACCCTCGCGATAGATGCGGGCGTGCCAGGCCTGGGCCAGGGGGGCGGTGGCCGACAGCACCGCAAAGGGCGCGCCGACCATCAGCCCAAGCGCGCCCAGCAGCCAGAGCGCCGGATGGTCCGAGGTGGGCGGCCCCAGCAACTCATGGACCCGAAGCGGCAGGACCAGGGCGGCCAGCAGCAGGGCGCCCCCATGGATCAACACCTGGCGGCGGACAGAGCTCACCTTCTGCAACAGGTGGGCATAGGCGTAGCCGAGCAGCAGGGCGGTCTGGAAGAAGGCCATGCTGGTGTTCCACACCGCCGGCGTTCCGCCCATGAGCGGCAGGAGCAGCTTGGCCGCCATGGGCTGGACCATGAAAACCAGCGTCGCGCTGGCGAAGACGGTCACGCCGAACAGGGCCGGCGCAACCGCGGGGGCGGCCTGGGGCGGAGGCGCAGACAGGCTCATCTCGCCGATTCGGCTTGTAAGGTCATGGTCGCCGATGGTGTGGTCTGAGCCGCCCGGCGCCTAGCGCCTTACTGAAGTTGCGTCGGAGAGCCCATGTTTTCCTTGGAAATCGAGACCTTGGCCCGGCTGCTTATCGACGAGGCGCGGCAGAAGTCCCTGCGAATCGTCACCGCCGAGAGCTGCACCGGCGGGCTGGTCAGCGCCGCGATCTGCGCCATTCCGGGCGCCTCGGACGTTCTGGACCGGGGCTTCGTCACCTATTCCAACCGGGCCAAGCAGGAGATGTTGGGAGTCCCCGGCGACCTGATCGCAGACCTGGGTGCGGTCTCCGAGCCGGTGGCGCGGATGATGGCCGAAGGCGCGCTGGAAAACTCCAACGCCCATCTGGCCGTCGCCATCACCGGCATCGCCGGGCCGGATGGCGGCACGCGCATGAAGCCTGTGGGCACGGTTCACATCGCCACGGCGCGGACCAATCACGGCCTGACCCACCGGGCCGAGCTGTTCGAGTTCGAAACCCGGTTCGAAATCCAGCAGGCCGCCGCCCAGGCCGCCCTGGAGATGCTGCGCGAACGCCTGACCTGAGGCTCAGGCCGGCGGCGCGTTCCCGGCGGCGGGCGGCCCATAGAGCGCGTCGGCGCGGGCCTCGAAACAGCCGATCAGCCGGTCCACCGCCTGGTGGAAGTTGGCGCTCAGCAGGGCCGCCAGCAGGCGGGACTTGAACTCGAAATCGATCTCGAACTCGATCTTCGTCCCCGCGGCGTCCTCATGGAACCGCCACCGGTTGTCCAGCCGCTTGAACGGGCCGGAGATCAGGCCGACCTGGATGGTCCGGGTGTTGGCGTCCCGGCGCACGCGGGTGGAGAACCGTTCCTTGAGGAACGAGAAGCCGACGGCGGCCTCGGCGTCGAGCATGTCGACCCCCTCCCCGGCCGGACGCAGGTTCCAGGTCCGCATGCCAGTGATCCACGGCACGAACTCCGGATAGCGCTCCACATCGCCGACCAGAGCGAACAGCTGGTCTGGCCCGTAGGGCAGGACTTTGGT
>CAZERE010000120.1:0-4764 GCA_964515365.1 uncultured Phenylobacterium sp.
GGGCCAGCGGCGAGGGCGCCAGGATCTCCTCGGCCTCCCCCAGATCGGACGGCGAGGCGAAGCGGGCCAGGGGATCGAGCGCAGCGTCGACCCGCGCCCAGGCCGGTAGGGGGGCGGTGATCAGCGCGGTCGCGGCGCCACGGCCCAGCACCTGCGGGTCCTCGCCGAACCGCCGGGCCTCCACCTGGCCGCAGGCGGCCGGCCGCAGGTGGGGACCGACCATTTCGTGGGCGAAGCCGGCCTGGATGGCGGCCCACCAGCCTTTGAGGTTCTCTTCCTTGGTCTTGGCGGCGATCCGGCCGCAGATCACCAGCCGGTCGCGGGCGCGGGTGAGCGCCACATAGAGCAGGCGATAGGCCTCTTCCTCGTCCTTGCGGGCGCGCAAGTCCCGCGCCGCCGTCGAGGCCGCGCAGTCCTGGGTCTTGGACGGACACCAGAGGAAGCCGCCGTCTTCGGTCTCCAGGAGCGGCGAGCCGCGGCCCAGGCCCGACAGGGTGGTCTCGGGCAGGAAGACGATGGGCGCCTCCAGACCCTTGGCGCCGTGGGCGGTCATGACGCGGACCTCATCGCGGGCCGCCTCCATCTCGCGCTTGACGGTGATGTTGAGGCCGGCCAGCGCGTCGGCCAAGCCCTCCAGGTCGCAGACGCCACGCTGTTCGGCGGCCTGGGCCTGGGCCAGGAACTCGTCCAGGGCGTCCTCGGCCTCGGTCCCCAGCCGCCGCACGATCCTCTGGCGCATGGAGGCGCCGGCGCCGTCGCGAAGGGTCAGCAGCCGGCCATAGAATTCGAACGGCCGCCGCGTCCGGGCCTCATCGCGGGCGGCGGTGAGGAAGGCCAGGGCGTGGCCCCAGTCGGGGCGTTCAGCGGCGCGGGCCAGCAGGGCGCTCCACAGATCGCCGGGCTTGCGGGGCTTGGCGAGCGCGTAGAGCGCCTCATCGTCCAGGCCGCAGAAGGGGCTCTTGAGCAGGGCCGCCAGGTTCAGCTCGTCCTGCGGGAAGAGCACGAAGCGGGCCACGGCCAGCAAATCATCGAAGATGATGTGTTCCGACAGGGCCAGCCGGTCGGCGCCGGCCACCGGCACGCCCCGGCGCTTAAGGGCCCGCAATATGTCCTCGAACAGCGCCTTGCGCCGCCGCACCAGGATCAGGACATCGCCATACTTGGCCGGCCGCCAGGCGCCGCGGGTCCCATCCTCGCCGTCCAGGTCCTTGTCGAACACCCCATCGCCCCGGGCCACCAGGTCCTCGATCTCGCAGGCGATGTTTTCGGCCAGGCGCCGGTTGGCGCTGGCCGGGCCTTCCACGTCCAGCGGCGCGTCCCAGGCCTCGCGCTCCTCGCCCTCGGGCTCGCGCTCCAGGGGCCAGAGATCGACGCAGCCCCGGTGGTGGGCGCGCATGGGGATGTGGCGCACGGCGTCCTCGCCCCGGGCCGGCGGCACGCCGCCCTGGGTCTCGGGGGCAGAGAAGACCGCATCGACAAAGCTCAGCACATCGACGGTGGAGCGCCAGGAGGCGGCCAGCGGCACGCTTTGGGCGCGGGCGCCGGCGTCGTGGATGCGGGCCAGATAGGTCTCGGTCTCCAGGCGCAGGCGTTCGGGCGCGGCGCCCTGGAAGGAATAGATCGACTGCTTTTCGTCGCCGACCACGAACAGGCTGCGCAGGGCCTGGCGCTCGCGGCCTTCGCCGGCGAAGAACTCGGCGGTGAGCGCGCTGAGGATCTCCCACTGTTCCGGGGCGGTGTCCTGGGCCTCGTCCAGCAGGATGTGGTCGATCCCGCCGTCCAGCTTGTAGAGCACCCAGGCGGCCATGGGCCGCTCGGCCACCAGGGACCGCGTCTTCTCGATCAGGTCGCCGAAGTCGAGCGCCCCGGCGGCGGCCTTCTCCTGGCCGTAAGCCGTCAGATAGGCCTGGGCCAGGACCAGCACATAGGCGCTGTCCCAGGCGATATTGGCGGCGCGCACCTGGTCCCGCGCCGTGGCCAGCCGGTCCTGCTCGTCCAGCAGGGCCTGGCGCAGGGGTTCGGCCGCGGCCAGGGCCTTGGTCTTGGCCACCCAGGTCGCCGGCGTGCCCTCGCCCCCTTGGGTGAACAGGGCCTTGAGCGCATCGGAGAGGGTGGCGTCCGGATCGGCGGCCACCGCCGCCAGGGTCTGGGAACAGGACTGGTCGGTCTTGCCGCCGAGCGCCAGGACCTCGGCCGCCTCCCGCCAGAGCGCCCGGTCGAGCTCGGCCATGGCGGCGGCCGCCACGGCCTCCGGATCGGCCTCGCCGTCAAAGCCGCAGGCGTCCCAGATCCAGGCGAGCGCGCCGTTCAGCCCGCCCTGGCGATGCACAAAGGCGTCCAGCGCCCCGCGGCGGGCCTCGAAGGTGGCGAACATCTGCTCGAAGGCGCGGAAATCCAGGCTCACCGACAGGCGCGCATAGGCCTGGGCCACCGCGCCCTCGCCGGTCAGCGCATGGCGGGCCACGTCCTGGCGGGCGGCCCGGGCGATCAGGGCCGCGGCCGGATCATCCATCACCCGGAAGCCCGGCGAGATGCCCGCCTCCAGGGGGAAGCGCCGCAGCAGCTTCTCGCAGAAGGCGTGGATGGTCTGGATTTTCAGGCCGCCGGGCGTCTCCAGGGCCTGGGCGAACAGGGCCCGGGCGGCCGACAGGCGGGCGGCGTCATAGGAGTCGGGCCTGCGCCCCTCCAGCTTGGCCAGGGCGGCGCGCAGGGCCGCATCATCGCACACCGACCATTGGCCCAGCAGGTCGAACAGCCGGCGCTGCATCTCGGCGGCGGCGGCCTTGGTGTAGGTGACGCAGAGGATGGCGGCGGGCGCGGCGCCGGCCAGCAGCAGGCGGGCCACCCGGTCGATCAGGGTCTTGGTCTTGCCCGAGCCCGCATTGGCGGTGACGAAGGCCGACAGGTCCGGATCAGCCGCCGTGCGCTGGGGATCGATGTCGGTGAGGGTGCTCATGCCTCGCCCTCGCCGTCTTCGCCGCTGGTGGACCACTCGAACACCCGGGCCAGGTGGGCGTAGTCGCCGGCATAGTCGTGGACGAACTGCGGGGCGGTCCGCGACAGATAGGCCCGCTCGGGGTCGTCGAACTGGACCAGCAGCCGCAGGGCGCCGGCCAGGGCCTGTTCGGCGGCGTCATGGCTCTCGGGCCCGGCCGTTCCGCGGATCTCGACCTTGCCGGCGGGCTTGCGGCCGGTGACCTGCAGATAGACCAGGTCGCCGGGGGGCCTGGCCGGCACGTCCTTGAACCCGCCGCGGGCGACGATGGCGGCCGTCAGGGTCAGCTGGGGGGAAAAGCCGGTCTCGACCATCTTCTTCGAGGGCGCCTGGCCGGTCTTGTAGTCGAGGATGTGGGCGTAGCCGTCCGGGCCGGTCTCGATCCGGTCGGCCTTGGCGGTCAGGGTGAAGTCCCGCAGACCGGCGCGGACCGTGATCTCGCCCTTGGCCTCCACATGGATGTCGCGGCCATCGGCCCGGCGCTCGGCCTCCAGGGCGGCGACCCAGGCCGCCGCCTCCTGGGCCAGGGCCTGCTCGCGGGCCAGCGATTCGGGCGGGGCCCCGGCGGCGACCAAGGCCTCCAGATAGAGGGCGGCGAACTCCGGGGCCGGCTCCGGCGGCAGGGCCTTGGGGTGGCGCTTGGCGAAGATCTCGAAGGCTTCGTGGATCGCCGTGCCCCGGGCGCGGGCCTCCACCGGTTCGTCCGGGCGCTCCAACCGGTAGAGCTTCAGGATGTCCCGGGCCCAGACCGCATAGGGGTCCCGCGTCAGCGACTCGATCCGGGTGACGGCGAACTGGGTCGGGCGGTCGGCCACGGGGGGCCGCGGCGCGGGGCGGCCGATGGGCTCATAGTCCGGGGCCGCATCCAGGGCCCGCGCCCAGTCCAGCAGGTCGGGGCGGCCGGGCAGGGCGAGGTCGGCGCCGCGGGCCAGGGTCTCCAGCCGCCAGAGCCAGCGGGACTTCACCGTCGGCTGGCCCTCCCGACGCTCTGAGTGCAGCAGGACGACATTGGGGGCGCAGGCGGCCTGGGCGAAGTCGTGGGCGGCCAGGCCGACCCGGCGCTCGGGCGGCGGCAGGCCCAGGCGCTCGCGCATGGGCCGCGACAGGAAGGGATCCAGCGGCGCGCCCTGCGGCCAGACGCCCTCCTCCAGGCCCGCCACCACCAGCCGGTCGGCCCGCACCAGGCGCGCCTCGATGGCGCCGAGGATGCGCAGGCGCGGATGGGTGGCGCCGCCGACCCGCACGGTCTCGTCCCCCATCAGCCGCACCAGCAGGTCGGCGAAGCCCTTGGGCGTCACCGGCGGCAGGGCGCCGGCCTCGGCCATCAGCCCGGCCAGCAGTTGCGACAGCGCCTCGCCCCCGGCCCCGCCCCACAGGCGGCCCGAGGCGCCGGCGCCGTCGGCGGCCAGGGATTCCAAAGCCAGGGCCAGCGCGCGGGCCCGTTCGGCGGCGGGGCTGGGCTCGCTCATATCGGTCAGGGGCGTGAGCGCCGCGCGCAGGGCGGCGATCAGTCGGCCGGCGCCCGCCCGTCGCGGCTCGTCGGTCAGGTTCTTGTCCAGCCTGCGCGTCAGGGCCGCCCAGTCGGCCGGACGCGGCCCGCGCAGGCCATGGCGGTGACCGCCATCAGGGCGAGCACGCCAAGCGTCAGCAGCGCGTCGATTGCCGCCTGCTCTAATCCCGCGCGCGAGCCATAGCGCATTTGAAGAACGTGGAGCGCACGAGTCTTCGCCATTATCAGCTGGAGAAAACGGCCGCCAGCGCCGAACACT
>CAZERE010000120.1:4774-8947 GCA_964515365.1 uncultured Phenylobacterium sp.
CCCGCGCAGGCCATGGCGCTCCAGGTCGATCAGCCGGGCCTCCAGGGCCTCGCGGTTCTCCCCAAGGCGCGTCAGGGGATGCTTGAGCACGCCCAGCATCAGCACCGGATTTAGCGGCTCGGCCGCCAGCCTGGCGACCAGGCCGGCCAGCACGCCGGCCGGACAGGCCATCAGCGGCGTCCCCACCGAGGAGTCCGGGATCACGCCCCAGCGGGCGAGCTTCAGGGCCACCCGGCGGGCCAGGTTCTGGTCGGGCGCCACCAGGGCGCCGGTGGCCTCGGGAATCTCCAGGGTCTCACGCAAGAGCAGGGCGGCCACGGTGGCGGCCTCCTCCTCGCTGCGGGCGGTGACCACCGACAGGCCGGCCAGGCCCTCGGCGATGGGATCGACGCCGTCCCGGGCGCCCTCGGCCCGCAGGGCGCCGATGACGTTCAGCCAGTCGGCGGTGGCTTGGGCCGGGCGCAGGGCCTCGTTGATCACCCGCCGTCGCCAGCGGCCCTGGCTCTGAAAGGCCGCCGAGGCTGGCCAGATCTCCACCGCCTCGCGGGTGAGGCCAGCGCGGGCCAGCAGGCGGCTGAGCGCCCCTTGCGGATGCTGTTCGTCCACCTGGTCCCAGGCGGCGTCGGCCAGGCTTTCGTCGAGGCCCGGCAGGACCACGCAGCCCTGCGGCGCCTGGGCGATCACGGCCAGCAGGTCGGCGGTGGCCGGCGCCGTGCCGGTGGAGCCGGCGGCGACCAGCACCCCCGTCGGCGGCCGGATGCTCCATTGTTCGGCCAGCGCGCGCAGCAGGGCGACCCGGCGCTGGCTGGTGTCGACGACGCCGAGCGCGTCCAGGCGCTCGGGCCAGGCGGCCAGCGCGGTCTCCAGGAAGGCGCGGGAGACCTGCCAGTGCTCGGCCAGCTCGGCGTCCACCAGGCCGGCCAGGGCGCCCGATGCGTCGACCTCCTCGATCTGCAGGCTGTCGAGAAAGCCGCCCAGGGCGTCGGCCAGCTCCAGGGCGGCCGAGGCGTCCAGGCTGCGCGACAGCAGGCCCTCATGGGTCTTGACCAGACGGGTCAGCTCCAGGCGGCGGCGCAGGGGATCGATGGCGGCGGGCAGGCGGGCGGCCAGGTCGCCGGGCTCGAAGGGCGGCTCGCCGGCGTCCAGATCGCCCAGGGGCCGGATCTGCGGCGGCAGCAGGGCCAGGCCGCCGCCGGCCGCCAGGAAGGCGTCGGCCAGCGCGCGAGCCCCGCGGCGGGTGGGGGTGAGCACGGTGGCCTGGGACAGGGCTTCCGGCCCCAGCGGCGCCAGGGCCTCATACAGGCCGCGGGCGAGGTCGTGCACGAAGGGTCGGTGGGCCGGGATGTTGAACCAGCGCGGCCCGGGGCCGGCGAAGAGTGAGGGCGGCCGGCTCACGGCTTGAGCTTGGCTTCGGCGGCCTCCCGCGCGGCGGGATCGCCGACATGCATCCAGAAGGCGTCCATCACCGCCCCGTGCAGGCGGCCCTGCGCGGCCAGCCTTTGCCAGATGGGCACGATGGAGAAGGCCTCCTCCCGCACGCCGTCCAGGATCTGGGGCTTGAGAATCTGGAAGCCGACATTGGCGAAGGGGGTCGGCGGCTCGGCCTGGGCCGAATGGGTCAGGCGACCGGCGGCGTCGCGGAAGAAGCCCTGCGGCCCCTCGAAGCCCAGCCCCTGGCCCCGGGGGACCAGCAGCAGCAGGACGTCCATGATCTCCGGGTTCCAGGCCTCGCCCAGGGTCTGCAGGGGCGGGGTCTCGCCGCCGGTCCAGAGGGAGTCGATATTGGCCACCAGGATGGGATCGTCCCCCAGCAGGCGCCGGGCATGGGCGATGCCGCCGCCGGAATCCAGCAGGGCGGCGCGCTCGTCGCTGATCTTGATGCGGATGTCGTCCCGGCGGGCCAGATGGGCGACCATCTGGTCGGCGAAGTGATGGATATTGACCACGGCGGTCTCGACGCCGGCCTCCACCATGCGGTCCAGCACGTGGTCCACAAGGGCGCGGCCGGCCACCTCGACCAGGGGCTTGGGCCGGTGGTCGGTAAGCGGGCGCATGCGCGTGCCGAGCCCCGCGGCCATCACCATGGCGGTCTTTGGGAAGTCTGGCCGGGGCGGAGCGAGGCTCACCGGCGGGCCTCAGGCGGCACGTGGGTGTCGAACCAGGCCTTGACCGGCGCAAGGTCCGGATCGGCCAGGCAGCGTTCGAGATAGCGCCAGGTGCGGGGCATGAAGGCCTCGTAGCGCGGCTTGCCGAAGCCCGCCACCTGCCGGGCGAAGATGAACAGGATCCGGGCCGAGTTCAGGGCGCCCAGCGCGTGGTAGTCAGCGCGGAAGGCCGCCGCATCGATATCGCAGCGGATATCCAGATAGCGGGCGAGGGCTGCGGCCTCCCGTTCGGGCGAGACGTCGCGGCGGGCGTCGTGCAGCAGCATGGAGAAGTCCCAGGCCGGATGGGCCCGGACGGCGTCCTGGAAGTCCAGCAGACCGACCCGGGCCACGCCCTGGCGGTCCGGCAGCCAGATCAGGTTCTCGGCGTGATAGTCCCGGTGACAGAAGACGCTGGCGCCGGCCTCGCCGCGGGCGCGGATCGGCGCCCAGAGCGCCTCCCACTCGGCCTCGGCCTCGGCCGAAAAGGGCGCCAGGCCTGAAAACTTCGGCCACCATTCCAGGAACATGTCGCCGCCGGTACGCAGGGCCAGGTCGTCATAGGTCAGGAAGGGCCAGGCCGCGCCCTGCGCCTCCAGCACCGGCGGCGGCGTGGCCTCATGTAGCCGCGCCAGCACCTCGACGGCGGCGCCATAGAGCGGCGTCTCATCGGTCCCGGCCTCGATCAGCCGGGCATAGAGGTCGTCGCCTAAGTCCTCCAGCACGGCCAGGCCGTCGCCCGCCTCATGGGCGACGATCTCCGGGGCCGACAGGCCCTGGTCGCGCAGCCAGCCGGCGGTGGCCACGAAGGCGTCCACCCGGCCGGCCGCCAGCCTTGCCATGGCGTTGTAGCCGGCCAGGCGGCGCTGCGCAGGGCTGGCGTCCGGCGGGCAGGGCGCGGTCTCCACCGGCGGCTGGTCCATGAAGATCAGGCTGGCCTTGCCCGGACGCGTCAGCCGCTCATAGCGGCGCGTCGAGGCGTCCCCGGCCAGGGGAATCCGCTGGGCGTCGGCCAGGCCGTGACGGGCCAGGAAGTCGGCCTTCAGGCCCTCACGATCAGAACTCAATCGTACGTCCTTCCCAGGCGCCATGGGGCGTCAGCCGCGCCCGGCGCGCCGCCCCGTCCAGTTCAATCTCTATATCCAAGCGATGGGGGGGAAGGCGACCCTCCAGGCGCTGGGGCCATTCGATGATCACAGCCCCGTCCTCCAGGGCCTCGTCCAGGCCGATCTCATAGGCCTCATCGGGGCTGGTCAGCCGGTAGAGGTCGAAATGGGCCAGCGCCAGGCCGTCTCCCTCATAGAACTGGACAAGCGTGAAGGTCGGGCTGGGCACGTCCTCGTCCGGCGTCGTGCGCGCCCGGATCAGGGCCCGGGCCAGGGTCGACTTGCCGGCCCCGAGCGGTCCGGTCAGGCAGATGGCCTCGCCCGCCTTCAGCGCCCCGGCCAGGGCTGCGCCCAGGCGGGCGGTGGCCGCCTCGTCCTCCAGGCGCAGATCGCCGTCGATGGGAAGCCTCATGCGAAGGGCCGGTCCGGATCGGCGGGCAGCACGCGCTCCACATAGGTCTTCAGGGCCTCGGTCGCGGCCTGGACGTCGCCGGCCAGGGCGTCGGGCGGGATCGGGGAGCCGAGGGTCAGGCCATACTGGCCGCCGCGCTTGTTCAGGAGTTCGTGGAAGAGGGTGATGTCCCGCAGCTCGGCCGAGACCCGGTTGAACAGGTGGAACAGGGTCGACCAGGGGCCGGTCACATGCAGGGGAATGACCGGCGCCTCGTACTTGCGGGCGATGGAGATCGCGCTGCTCATCCAGGGCGGGTCGGCCAGCAGGCCGTCGGCCTGCCGCCGGGCCAATCGTCCGGAGGGAAAGATCACCAGGGCGCGCTCAGCCTCCATGGCCTCGCGGGTGCGCTGCAGGGTCAGGCGGGTGCGCTCGCGGGTGCGCTTCTCCTCGACCCATTCCACAGGGATCAGCACGTCGGAAAAGCCGGCCGCCCCCTGGCCGGCGCCGCAGGCCGCGAGGACGCAGATGT
>CAZERE010000120.1:8957-9582 GCA_964515365.1 uncultured Phenylobacterium sp.
TTGGCGTAGAAGCAGATGTCCGGCCGCCGCGCCTTGAAGGCGTCATAGACGGCGATCCCGTCGGCGATGCCCGTGGGATGGTTGGCGATCACCACCACCCGGCCCTGTCGGGGCAGGCGCTGCAGATGGTTCACGCTCAGCTGCACATCCAGCAGGGCCGAGACCCGCTCCAGGGCGTCGCGGCCGGGCAGGGGGGCGATGGCGTCGGCCATCCGGCGGGCCTTGCCATAGTCCAGCAGCCCATAGAGCAGGGGGCGCAGGACGGGCCAGGTCGGATGCCGGCTGAGGCCCGGCGCGCGTTCGGCGATCAGCACGTCCACGATATGATCGTGGCGCGTCCGGGCGGTGCGCAGGATATCCGTGGACGAAGCGACGCTCATTGCCCCGCCAGAATGCGCCTGAGCCTGCAATTTGGGCAAGCGCTAGGCGCGGGCGCAGGGCCGGCCTAAGCTTCCGCCCATGCGTGAGATCAGCCACTTCATCGCCGGCCGCGCCGTGGCCGGAACCTCGGGCCGCCAGGGCGAGGTCTTCGATCCCAACCTCGGCGAGGTCCAGGCCCACGTCGCCCTGGCCTCGGCCGCCGAGCTGGACATGGCCGTCCAGGCCGCCCTGGCCGCCCAGCCGG
>CAZERE010000121.1:0-5554 GCA_964515365.1 uncultured Phenylobacterium sp.
TTCTTGGGCGACGCCGACTTGAAGTCGATCGTGTCCGGTTGCTGGGCTTCATGCTCGTGCGCGCCGCCTGCGAACAGGCGCAGGTGCGTCATCTGCTTGCGGGCCAGAGGGCTTTCCTTGGGGAGCATGCGCTCCACGGCCTTTTCCAGGATGCGCTCAGGGAACTTGCCGCCGAGGATCTTGTCCGCGGTCCGTTCCTTGATGCCGCCCGGGTGGCCGGTGTGCCAGTAATAGACCTTGTCGGTCAGCTTCTTGCCGGTGAACTTCACCTTGTCGGCGTTGACGATGACGACGAAGTCGCCGCAATCGACGTGCGGGGTGTAGTCGGGCCGGTGCTTGCCGCGAAGACGCATGGCGATGAACGAGGCGAGGCGGCCGACCACGGCGTTCTCAGCATCGATCACGATCCACTTCTTCTCGACCTCGGCAGGCTTCAAAGAAGCCGTGGTCTTCATCATGGGGACGATCCGTAAGTTGCGACGGCGGCAAGGCGCCGGCGACGTGAGGCGCGGCATGTACGGGTCGAACGCCGCCTTGTCAACACGAATGCCCCGGAAAGCCTTATAAAACACGGCCTCTAGGGACAAGGTATCATATTACCGCGAATGGGTGGGGCCGCCTATCTCGCCTTCAGGCCCTGCTGCTCCAACCGCCATTTGAACTGGTCGAAGCGGTCCTGACCAAAGAAGGGCTCCCCATTGAACGCCACCATGGGCACGCCGTAGTGGCCGGCTTGCCGCTGCGCCACCTGGTTGGCCTCGACCACGGCGTCGAGCCGCGCCGAGTCGGCGTCGACGGCGCGCGCCAGGTCTTCAGGGTCGAGGCCCGCGCGCTCCGCGGCCCGGGCCAGGTGGTCGCCCTCGTGCCAGTTCTCCACCTCGCCGCTCCAGATCACCCGGCTGACCTCGGTCAGATAGGCCAGGCCCCGCCCCCGTTCGGCCGCGGCGACCCCCATCTGGGTCAGGCGATGGATGTGCGGCTGGTCCTTGGGATAGGTGCGCGTGGCCATGTCCATATAGACCGGGTCCGGGCGCGGCCAGGCGAAGGGCAGGCCCAGGAAGGCCGCCTCCCGGTGAATGTCCGTCAGGAAGTAGCTGAACCACAGGGGGTCGCGGGTCTCGAAGAACTCCGGCGTGCGCACGGCCAGGGGATAGACCGGGCGAATGTTCCCCTTCACGTCATAGGCCGCCTCGAGCGCCATCAGCCGGGGGGTGATCATGTAGGAATAGGGCGAGCGGAAGGACCAGTAGAGGTCGTAGGTCAGGGTCATGGACATCCCTTCTGGGGTCAGAGCGGCGCCGGCGTTCGCCGTTTTGGCATGATAACTGTCACTTCCTGTTCGTCCAAGACCCGAACGCCCGTCATCGCCTCGCCACGGCTTTGTCGTATGATCTCGCGACACTGACGTCTGATCACGGATTCTCCATGACCCTTCACCGTCGCGCCCTGCTGGGCGCCGCTGCGGCCGGCGCCGCCTTCTCCGGCTACGCGCTGCGGGCCCAGGCCCAGACGTCAGCCGCCGCCGACGAGACCTATCTCAACGAGGTCCATGGCTATGGCCCGCTGATTCCCGATCCGTACAAGATCCTCGACCTGCCGGAGGGCTTTTCCTATCGGGTGATCTCCCATGCCGGCCAGACGATGGATGACGGGTTTTTCGTGCCCTACAAGGCCGACGGCATGGCCGCCATTCCGATCGGCGGCTCGAAGATCGCCCTGCTGCGCAATCACGAGCTCAATCCCCGGGACCTGAACTATGGCCCGACGGGACCGGGCCGCAAGCTGATCGACAAGCTGAAGCCTGAGCAGGCCTACGATGTCGGCCCCGACGGCTACCCCCTGCCCGGCGGCGTTACGACCCTGATCTACGACCTGAAGAGCCAGCGGCTGGAGAGCCAGCATCTCAGCCTGACCGGGACCCTGATCAACTGCGCGGGCGGCGCGACCCCCTGGGGCTCGTGGCTGTCCTGCGAAGAGACGACCCTCTCGGCCCAGGCGGGCCTCGGCAAGTCGCACGGCTGGGTCTTCGAGGTTCCCGCCACGGCTAAGGGCTTGGTGGATCCCGTCCCGCTCACGGCCATGGGCCGCTTCCAGCATGAGGCCGCCGCCGTCGATCCCGGGACCGGCGTGATCTACGAGACCGAGGACTCCTTCGACTCCAAGGGCCTGTTCTATCGCTTCCTGCCCCATGACCGGCGCAACCCGGCCAAGGGCGGCCGGCTGCAGGCCCTGGGCTTCCGCAACGCGCCTGAGGGCGGCGACGCCCGCAACATGAAGGGCTCGGAGCCCACCTGGCGGGTTGGCGAGACCCGCGACTGCGTCTGGATCGATGTTGAGGGCTCGGACAATCCGCACGAGGACCTGCGCCTGCGCATGCAGGCGGCCGGCGCGGCCTTCATTGGCCGTGGCGAGGGGATCTTCTGGAGCCCGGAGGGGGTCTACTTCACCTGCACGTCCAGCGGCCCGGCCGGCCATGGTCAGGTGCTGCGCTACATCCCGAGTCCGCACGAAGGCCAGGCCGGCGAGGCTGACGCCCCTGGGCGGCTGGAGCTGTTCGTCGAACCGACCGATTCCCGGGTCATGGACTTCGCCGACAACCTGGCCATCGCGCCCTGGGGGCACATGTTCGCCTGCGAGGACCGCTATTCGGAGACCCTGCGCAACCACCTGAAGGGCATCACCCCGGACGGCCGGGTCTATACGATCGCCCGCAACGTCTTCGAGGGGAACGCCGAACTGGCCGGCGCCTGCTTCTCGCCCGACGGCTCGACCTGCTTCGTCAACATCTACTGGCCGGGCCTGACCCTGGCGATCACCGGCCCCTGGAACAGCTTCCGGGTCTAGACCCGGCGGATCCGCCAGGCGAAGGCCGTCGCCAGGCCCAGCACCACGGCGGCCATCAGCTGGTGCAGCATGCCCAGCCACAGGGGCACGGCCAGCATCAGGGTGGCGATCCCCAGCGCCGCCTGCAACAGGGTGGCGTGGGCGGTGGCCATCACCAGACGCTTGGCCGGCGGCGGCACATAGTTGGTCCGCCGGGCGCTGATCGCCATCCAGATCACGGCGATGGTCAGGACATAGCCGCCAAGCCGGTGATGCAGCTGCACGGCGCCCTGGCTATGGGCCAGCGTGCCCCACAGCCCGTCCCCCGCATAGTTCCGCGGGAAGAGCGTGCCGTTCATCAAGGGCCAGTCGTTATAGACGAGGCCCGCATCATTGCCGGCCACCAGGGCGCCCAGCAGGATCTGGAGAAAGATCAGGCCCATCAGGCCAAGGGCCAGCGCGCTCCAGGGGCTGGGCAAGGGCTGCCGCGCCTCGCCGCGCCAGGCGTCCAGGGCCGTCCATATGAGGGCGGAGAACAGGATGAAGGCCAGGCCCAGATGGACCGTCAGGCGCTCGGGCGCCACCGAGACCCGGTCGGCCAGGCCGCTGGCCACCATCCACCATCCGATGGCGCCCTGCAGCCCGCCCAGCGCCAGGAGGCCGACGCATCGCAGGATCAGGCGCTTGGGAATTTCCCGCCGGGCCAGGAAGACGACGAACGGCAGGGCGTAGACGAGACCCACCAGCCGCCCGAGGAAACGGTGCGCCCACTCCCACCAATAGATGGTCTTGAACTCCGCCAGGCTCATGCCGCGGTTCACCAGCTGGTACTGGGGAATCTCCTGGTACTTGGCGAATTCGGCGTTCCAGTGCGCCTCGGACATCGGCGGCAGGGCGCCGGTGACGGGCTTCCATTCGGTGATGGAGAGGCCGGAGTCCGTCAGGCGGGTCGCGCCGCCGACCACCACCATCGCCAGAACGAGAGCAGCAACAATGGCGAGCCAGAGGGCGACCGGCGTCGACCGGTCCGAGCGCAGGAACGAGGTCATTACGGCGAGATCGCGCCTCTTTTGGGTTTAAGTTGGGCCATGGGCTAAAGCACGGGACGATTTCCGTCCATGCCTGCTGTTCTTGCCAAGCCCTCCGGAACCTCCCAAGCTTGGCCGCATTGAACGAAAGGCGGCGTCCAGAGCCGTCTTCTGGGAGGGAAACATCCATGAGCGGCGTCGGAATTCTGAGCGCGATCATCATCGGCATCTTCGCCGGCTGGATCGCCGAAAAGATCATGAAGCGCGACCACGGCCTCTTCACCAACCTGCTGGTGGGTCTTGTCGGCGCCCTGATCGGCGGCTTCATCGCCAACCTGATCGACTTCCCCTTCGACGGCTTCATTGGCAGCCTGATCGTCTCGACCGTCGGCGCCGTCCTGCTTCTGTCCATTCTGGGCCTCATTCGCCGGAAGTGACAGGCCCCCGGCGCGCCCCCTATAGGGAGGTGCGCGCCGGGCCGGCGCGAGGTTCGATGGGGCTTTCCATGAGCGCGCGCCAACGCAAGCTGATCGGCATGTTCGCCATCCTCGCCTTTGTGACCGCCTACGCCGTGGCCGCCGTCGCCATCGGCGAGCGCCTGCCCGACCACATCGCCGTCCAGGTCCTGTTCTACGGCGTGGTCGGCCTGGCCTGGGGCGTGCCGATCCTGCCGCTGATCAGCTGGATGAACCGCGGCCGATAGCGCCGCAGCTCCGTCGCAGGCGATGGAATTCCGATGTGATGGTTGTTTCGACCCCGCCGTATCAGGCGATGGTCGGAGCGGCGGGATTCGAACCCACGACCCCTTGACCCCCAGTCAAGTGCGCTACCAGGCTGCGCTACGCTCCGTCGCCAGCGGCGAGGTCGCGTCTTATAGGCGGGCGCCTGCGGCCCGGCAACCCGCAAAGTCAGGCCTGCGGATCGCCATCCCCAAGCAGTCGATCCAGCCGCGCCTTGGCGGCTTCAAGATCTTCCAGAACCAGCGCCAGGCGGTCGCGGATTTCTGAATCCGCCGGGGTCTCATCCGGCGCCTCGCCTCCGAGTTCGGCCCCCGATTCGGCCAGCAGCCGGCGCAGGCCCTGGTCCTTGTGGAGCTTCTGGACGCCTTTGATCGTGTAGCCTTCATCGTGCAGCAAGCGCCGCACGCCCTGCAGGACCGCGATGTCCTGGGGCCGGTAGAATCGGCGGCCGCCGGCCCGCTTCATCGGGCGGATGAACGAGAACTTGGTCTCCCAGAACCGCAGCACGTGCTGAGGCACGTCCAGCTCCTCAGCCGCTTCCGAAATTGTCCGGAAGGCTTCGGGGCCCTTGGCCACGGCCTAGTCTTCCTCTGCGAGCGCCTTGTCGACCCTCGCCTTCATCACCTGGGACGCGCGGAAGCCGATCACCCGCCGCGGCTCGATGGCCGCCGGCTCGCCGGTCTTGGGGTTGCGGCCCATGCGCGCGCGCTTGGCGCGGACCTGGAAGACGCCGAAACCGGAAAGCTTGACCTGTTCACCGGCCTCAAGGGCCTGGATCATCAGCTCCAGAGTGCGTTCGACGAGCGTCGCGCAGTCCTGTCGAGACAGTCCGACCTCGTCGTGAACCGCCTCGCAAAGATCAGCTCGCGTCAAAGTCGAGCCCTTCATGCGTACCCCGCCCCCGGACAAACCAACTGGTCCCCTCATGCCGTGATTGTCGGGCAAGGTCAAAGGGTTCCGGCC
>CAZERE010000121.1:5564-9477 GCA_964515365.1 uncultured Phenylobacterium sp.
CAGAAGCGCAGCACGCAGGCGCCCCAGGTCAGGCCGCCGCCCATGGCCTCCAGCAACAGAAGATCGCCCGGCTTGATGCGGCCGTCGGCGACCGCGACGGCCATAGCGAGCGGGATGGAGGCCGCCGAGGTGTTGGCGTGATCGGCCACCGTGGTGACCACCTTGGACTCCGGAATGCCCAGGCGCCGCGCCACCCCTTCCAGGATCCGCATATTGGCCTGGTGGGGCACGAACCAGTCCACCGCGGCGACATCGATCCCGGCGTCGGCGGCGGCGGCCGTGACCGCTTCGGAAATGTTGACCACGGCGTGGCGGAACACCTGGTTGCCCTGCATCCGCAGCTTGCCCACCTCGCCATTGGTCGAGGGCCCGCCGTCCACATAGAGCAGGTCCTGCTTGGTCCCATCGGCGCGGAGCGCAAAGCCCAGCAGGCCGCGATCCTCCGTGGTCCCCGCCCCGGCCACTGGCTCCAGCACGACGGCGCCGGCGCCATCGCCGAACAGCACGCAGGTGCCGCGGTCGGTCCAGTCCATCAGCCGGGTCATGGTCTCGGCCCCGATCACCAGGGCGCACTTGGATCGGCCGTGGGCGACGAAGCCGTCGGCCACCGACAGGGCGTAGACGAAGCCCGAGCAGACCGCCTGGATGTCGAAGGCGACGCCCACCGGGCAGCCCAGCTTGCGCTGGACGATGGCCGCGGTCGCCGGAAAGGTCAGGTCCGGGGTCGTGGTGGCGACGATGATCAGGTCGATATCGTCCGGCGTGCGGCCGGCCGCCGCCAGGGCCCGACGCGCGGCCTCGACCGCCAGGTCCGAAACCGCCTGATCCGGCGCGGCGCGGTGGCGCTTCTGGATGCCGGTCCGTTCGCGTATCCATTCATCGCTGGTGTCCACGAAGCGGGACAGGTCGTCATTGGTGACGATTTCATCGGGCAGATAGCCGCCCACGCCGGTGACAGCGCTGCGAAGCACGGAACTCAACTCACTCGCCTCCCTGGCCCGCGGGCGGCGGCGGACTGGCGCCGAAGCCGAGACGGGTCATGCTTCGCGTAATCTCGGCGGCGAAGTCGTTGCGCGCCAGATCCGCCGCCACCTGAATTGCATCGGCGAAGTCACGAATCTCGGCCCCGCCATGGCTCTTGACCACCACACCATTGAGGCCAAGCAGGGGCGCCGCGGCCGGCGGGCTGAGCTTTTCGCGGAAGGCCAGCAGGGCCTTGCGGGCCATCATCGCCCCCAGCTTGGACGGCAGGCTAGACATCAGGGCCGCCCGCAATTCGCTGGTGATGAACTTGGCCACGCCCTCGGCCGTCTTCAGGGCGACATTGCCGGTGAAGCCGTCGGTGACGACCACGTCGACCACGCCGCGGGTCAGGTCGTCCCCCTCGACGAAGCCGTAATAGTTCAGGCCAAACTCGCCCTCGCGCAGCATGCGGTGGGCCTCGCGGACCTCTTCGTGGCCCTTGATGTCCTCAGAGCCGACGTTCAGCAGACCGATGCTGGGGCGTTCGACCCCGTGGGCGGCGCGGTGGAAGGCTTCCCCCAGAATGGCGAACTCCACCAGCCGCGCGGCGTCGCAATCCACATTGGCGCCGACATCCAGCACCGTGGTGAAGCCCGAGACGGTGGGCCAGCTGGCCGTCAGGCATGGCCGGTCCAGATCGGCGCTCATCCGCAGGACGAGCTTGGAGATCGCCATGAGCGCGCCGGTATTGCCGGCCGAGACCGCACCCTGGGCCTCGCCGAGCTTCACCGCCTCGACCGCGTTCCACATGCTCGAGCCCTTGCCCCGGCGCAGGGCCGTGGCGGGCTTTTCCTCGCTGGCCACCACCTTGTCGGTGTGGCGCACCTCGACCCTGCCGGCCAGCTGCGGCAGGCGGGCCAGCTCAGGCTCGATGAGGGCGGCGTCCCCATGGGCGAGGAAGCGCAGCCCCAGCCCCATCTTTCCGGCGGCATGGGCCAGGGCCGGAATGGTGACGGCCGGGCCGTGATCGCCGCCCATGGCGTCGATGGATATGGTGACCGATTGGCTCACGACGTGAATTCAGCCCCTGTTCGCCGCAGGCCCGCGGCGTTGTGCCCGGCGCATGGCCGAGGATCACCCATTGTCGTCCTTCAGCCGCTTAAGCACGGCGAAGGGCGAGTCGTCATCCTGTGGCGGCGTGTAATCGAAGGTTTCCCCAGGCAGTCGGGGAAAGGGGTCGATCTCCACGGCCAGGTGTTCGATCACATAGGCGGCCAGGTCGATGGTGTCGCCTTCAAGAATTTCCGGCGGATCGGGCGATTCGGGATCGAGCTCGATCTCGACTTCCGGGTCGGGCGCATTGGGGCTGCCCGCAGGCACCAGACGAACCTCGATCGGGCCCTCGACCGTCTGGTCGAACACCTCGAGCGACAGTCCCGATTCCTGCTCGACCACGGCCTGGAACCGGCCGCCGATCTCGACGCCGTCCAGCCAGGTGCGCAGGCGCAGATCGGCGCTGAGGCTCTTGACCGCCCGCACACCGAGCTTTGGGGCCAGCGCCTTGAGAGTTGCGGCATCGGGTTCCAGCCGCAGGGTGACCGGCCCCCGGGAAAGGGCGCTCATCTTGAAGGGGTGGGTCCAAACCTCGGTCACGGCGCCACCCAGGCGACATCACCGGCCAGGAAGGCGTCCAGGGGCTGGTCGGCCAGGCCCTGTCTCTGGCGCAGCACATAGGCGACCATCGAGGTCGCAGGCGCGTCTGCCGCTTCGGCATAGACGGTGCGTCCGACCAGCGCCGCCAGGGGGGCTTCGTCCGGCAGGGCCGCCAGGGCGGCCTCATAGGACTTCACCCGGCCATAGAAGGCCTCGCCCAGCTTGCGCATCTTCTTGCCGACCGACAGGTCGCCGACCCCCATCTCGCGCAGGGCGTCGTCCAGGGCCGAGACATAGGCGTCGAACAGGGCCTGGGCGGTGTCGGCGGCCGCCTCACCCTGGCGTTTCAGACGGTCCAGCAGCAGGACCACATGCAGGGAATAGAGTTCGAAACGGCCCTCGACCGTATCGGGCGCCCCCAGGCGGCTGTAGAATTCGGGCTGGCGGGCCTGAGACACCACCTCGGCATAGAGCTTCTGCCCCGCGATCTTTGCGGGTTTTGGACGAAAGAGACGCTCCAGGATCATCTTGGCCTCGATTTCGCCGCCACAGGGCGTTAACGGCGGCATTGAACTAAGGCCCCGCGGGCGATAGGTCAAAGTCTTGAAATCTTGAACAGGTCCGGTTCCCACATGTTTCGCCGTGTCGCCTTCGCCGCCCTTACGGTCGGACTGCTGACCACCAGCGCCTGCGCGCCGATGACAACCTATTCCGGATTCCAGGCCATCGACGCCAATCCCAAGGACGTCAAGGTCGGCGAGGACACCAAGTCCACCGTCCGCGGCAGCCTCGGATCTCCGTCGGCCACCTCGACCTTCGAGGACGACGTCTGGTTCTATATCGCCCAGGTGAAGGAGCGCGTGGCGTTCCGGCGGGCCCAGGTGGTCAACCGTGAAGTGGTGTCCATCACCTTCAATCCCGAGACCGAGGTCGTGGAGAAGGTGGACCACTACACCCTCGAGGACGGCAAGGTGATCGCCTACAACGACCGCGAGACGCCGACCCGCGGCCGGGAGCTGACCGTGCTCGAGCAGCTGCTGGGCAATGTGGGCCGCGGCGGCATGTTGCCCCGGGATGACGAAGGGGTGCCCGGCACCCGGCCTGGCGACCGCTAGAGTCCCCTGCCCCATCCGACATGAGAAACGCCCCGGAGATTGCTCTCCGGGGCGTTCTTCGTTTCGGGCTGTTGAAGGCTAGAGCTATCCGACGCCGTGGGCGAGGACGGCCAGCAGCAACAGGGCCACGATGTTGGTGATCTTGATCATCGGGTTCACCGCCGGACCGGCGGTGTCCTTAT
>CAZERE010000122.1:0-4790 GCA_964515365.1 uncultured Phenylobacterium sp.
CGGGGCGGCGGGCTCCCACATGCGCTGGGCCGGCGAACGCACGGGGGCCGGCGGGGCGATCGGCGCCGGCGCGGGCGTAGGCGCAGCCGGCGGCGCCCGGTCGGCCAGGGGCAGGGTGGCCTGGGCCTGGGCCCAGGCGAAGAAGGCGCCCAGCAAGGCCTCGCGGGTGGGGAAGTGGCGATAGACCGTCCGCTCGCCGACCCCGGCGTCCTTGGCGATCTCGGCGAAGGACAGTTCGTCCAGGGGCCCGGCCTCGAGCCGCGCGCCGACGGCGCGGAGAATCTGGTCGCGGGTGGCGGCTTTCTGGCGGTCGCGGGCGTCGCCAGCAGCGTTGTCATCTTCGCTCATGACAGTCCAACTGTCACGAGTTCGACGGGCTGTCAACGAAGGCTGTACGCCTCAGGCCAGGATCGGTTCCGGCCGCGCCAGTTCCGGCTCGCGGACGCCTTCGCCAGCAAGGCCGTAGGCCGGCTCCGGCAGGGTGCGGGCCTGGCGGACCGCGGTCCAGGAGCGGAGCTTGGCCCACTCCAGGATCTCCATGCGGCCGTCCATATGCTCCACCAGGGCGGTGCAGCTCTCCACCCAGTCGCCGTCATTGATATAGAGGATGTCCTCGATCTGGCGCATCTCGGCCTTGTGGATATGGCCGCAGATCACCCCGTCCACCCCGCGCCGCCGGGCCTCCTCGGCCACCGCGCCCTCGAAGTTCTCGATGAAGTGCAGGGCGTTCTTCACCTTGGTCTTCAGATAGGCCGAGAGGCTCCAATAGCCGAAGCCCATGCGGCGCCGCACACGGTTGAACAGGGTGTTGGCGGCCAGAAGCCCGCGATAGGAATAGTCGCCGAGGAAGGCCAGCCACTTGGCGTGCTGCACGACGCCGTCAAATTCATCACCGTGGGTGACCAGAAACCGCCGTCCGTCGGCGCCTTCGTGGATCGCGTCGCGGGCCACCACCACGCCACCGAAGTGAATGCCGCAGAAGTCGCGGATGCGGTCGTCATGGTTACCGGGAATATAGACGACGTTCACGCCCTTGCGCGCCAGGCGAAGAATCTTCTGAACCACGTCGTTGTGGGACTGCGGCCAGTACCAGCCGCTCTTCATCTTCCAGCCGTCGACGATATCGCCGACCAGATACAATGTGTCGCACTCCATGTGCCGGATGAAGTCCAATAGCATCTCGGCCTGACAGCCGCGGGTGCCCAGGTGGACGTCCGAAACAAACACTGTTCGATAACGCTGGATTCCGATATCGCCCACGAACGCCTCCGGAACGACCCCATTTGACTGTCGGGTAGGCTGATTGCGTGTCGCTTTGATGAAACCGCACTGCAACACTGGCGCTGCAGCATGGCCCGCCATATGTGAGCCGCACTTTGATTGAACCCTTGCCCGTGCAGATGGACGCCCGAACCTATCCCGCCAAAGAGACCCCGAAGTCTCGCCGGACCCGCGCCCGTATCCTGGACGCGGCCATGCGCCTGTTCGCCGAGGTCGGCTATCACGCGGCCACCAACGCCCTGATCGCCGAGGCGGCCAACCTGACCCGCGGGGCGATGCTCTATCATTTCTCCAGCCGCGAAGAGCTGGTGGAGGCCGCCGTGGCCCATATCGAGGTCGAGCGCGCCCGCCTGTTCGAACAGGCCGCCTCGGCGCCCGCCGGCCCCGGCGTGGATGCGGCCGAGCACGCCATCGACGCCTATTGGGCCCTGCTGCACGAAACGCCCTTCGTGGCCTTCGCCGAGCTTGAGGCCGCCGCCCGCACCGATCCCATGCTGCGCACGCGCCTGGCCAACGCCCAGAGCGCTTTTGACCGCAACCAGGTGGGCGAACGGTTCCTGGCGCTGACCCAGGCCGGCAGCGACCCGCGCTTCCAGACCAGCCGCGACCTGGGCCGCTTCCTGCTCGAAGGCCTGGCCCGGGGCTCGCTCACCTATGACGAGATCGCCCGGCGCGAACGCCTGCTGGCCGTGGTCAAGCGCGCCGTCCGCGCCCTGAACCGCAAAGGCGAGGCCCAGGACCTCTGGGTCGACTAGGACTTTATTCGGCGGGCTCGGCGCCGGGCGCCAGGCGTTCGGCCAGGCGGATCAGGTACTGGCCATATTCGCCCTTGGCCTGGGAGCGGCCCAGATCGGCCAGCTGCTCCCGGTCGATGAAGCCCTTGGAATAGGCCACCTCCTCGATGCAGCCGATGCGCAGGCCCTGGCGCAGCTCCAGCGTGCGGATCAGTTCGCCGGCCTGGATCAGGCTGTCATGGGTGCCGGTGTCCAGCCAGGCGAAGCCCCGGCCCAGCAGTTCGACGTTCAGCTCGCCGGCGTCCAGATAGACTTGGTTCAGCGCGGTGATCTCCAGCTCGCCCCGGTGGGAGGGCTTGAGGCCCTTGGCGTATTCGCTGGCCTTGCCGTCGTAGAAATAGAGGCCGGTCACCGCATAGTTGGACTTGGGCGCGGTGGGCTTCTCCTCGATGCCCAGCACCTTGCCGCCCTCGCCCAGCTCGACCACGCCATAGCGTTCGGGATCATTGACCGGATAGCCGAAGACCGTGGCGCCGGCGGTCCGCTCATCGGCCGAGCGCAGCATCTGGCTGAAGTTCTGGCCGAAGAAGATGTTGTCACCGAGCACCATGATGCTGGGCTCGCCGCCGACGAACTCTTCCCCCAGCAGATAGGCCTGGGCCAGGCCCTCGGGCTTGGGCTGCACCAGGAACTCGAACCGCACGCCGAGCTGCGAGCCATCGCCGAGCAGACGCTTGAAGGCGGCCTGGTCCTCGGGCGTGGTGATGATCAGGATCTCGCGCACGCCGGCCAGCAGCAGCACCGACAGCGGATAATAGATCATCGGCTTGTCGTAGATCGGCAGGAGCTGCTTGGAGACCGCCAGGGTCAGGGGGTGCAGCCGGGTGCCGGAGCCCCCCGCCAGGATGATGCCGCGTCTCACGCCGTCTCCTTCTGGGCCGAAAGCTGGGCCACCACGTCCTCCAGGGCCTCCTGCCAGGGGCGGAGCTGCAGGGAGAAGACCGCCTGCATGCGGCCGGAGTCCAGCACCGCGTTCAGGGCGCGCCTGGCCGGGGTCGGAAAGGCGCTGGTGGGCACGGCCTCCATGACCGGCGGATCGCCGGGCCGGGTCAGGGCGAAGATCGCCTGAGCCATGTCGTAGCGGGTGGCCGCGCCCTCATTGACCACATGCAGCAGGCCCCATTCCGGCGCCCCGGCCGGCGCCTTGGCTAGGCGCTGGCCCTGGCTGAGGATGAAGGCCGCCAGGTCGCCGCTGGCGGTGGGGCGGGCGCGCTGGTCGGCCACCACCTTGAGCACCGGCTGGGTTTGGGCGAGCCGAAGCATCATCTGCAGGAAGTTCTGCCCATAGGCCGAGAACAGCCAGGAGACCCGCATCACCAGGGCGCGATCGCAGGCGGCCAGCACGGCCTGCTCGCCGGCCAGCTTTGAGGCGCCATAGACGTGCAGCGGGGCCGGCGCGTCGGTCTCCACATAGGGCGCCGTCTTGTCGCCGGAAAACACCATGTCGGTGGAGACGTGCAGCAGGGGCAGGCGTCGCGCCTGGCAGGCCCGGGCCATGGCGGCCGGCGCCCAGGCGTTCACCGCATAGGCCAGATCGGGCTCGCTCTCGGCCTTGTCGACGGCGGTATAGGCCGCGGCGTTCAGCACCAGGTCGATGTCGCCGGCCTCGGCCACCGCCCGGGCGACGGCGGCCGCGTCGGTCAGGTCCACATCGGCGCGGGACAGCGCGGTGATCGTCACATCCGGGCCGGCGCGGTCGAGCATCTCCCGGGCGAGCTGCCCCGTGGCCCCGAACTGCAGGATGCGCAGGCTCATGCCTTGGCCAGACCCAGGCGCTCGGAATGGAAGCCCTTGTCGCGGATCGCCTGCCACCAGTCGCGGTTCTCCACATACCAGGCGACGGTCTGGGCCAGGCCCTGGTCCAGGGGCGTGGCCGGCTCCCAGCCCAGCTCGGCCTTCAGCTTGGAGGCGTCGATGGAATAGCGGAAGTCGTGGCCCGGCCGGTCGGCGACGAAGGTGATCTTGTCGGCGTGGGGCGTATTGGCCGGGGCAAGCTTGTCGAGCTCGGCGCAGAGGATCTGGATCACCTCCAGATTGCGGTGGGTGGAGTCGCCGCCGATGCAATAGGTCTCCCCCAGGCGACCCTTCTGCAGCACCAGCAGCAGGGCCTGGGCATGGTCGTCCACATGCAGCCAGTCGCGAACCTGGCGGCCGTCCCCATAGACGGGGATGGTCTTGCCCTCCATGGCCCGGACCACCACGGTCGGGATCAGCTTCTCGGGAAACTGGAAGGGGCCGTAGTTATTGGCGCAGTTGGTGATCACCACCGGCAGGCCATAGGTCCGGCCCCAGGCGCGCACCAGATGGTCGGCGCCGGCCTTGCTGGCCGAATAGGGGGAGTTGGGATCGTAGGGCGTCTGTTCGGTGAAGGCGCCGTCCTCGCCCAGGGCCCCGAACACCTCGTCGGTGGAGACATGGTGGAAGCGGAAGGCCTCTTTGGCCGGGGAGGACAGACCGTTCCAGTAGGCGCGGGCGGCCTCCAGCAGCACGGCCGTGCCGGTGACATTGGTGCGCACGAAGTCGAGCGGCCCGTCGATGGCCCGGTCGTTGTGGCTCTCGGCGGCCAGGTGCATCACGGCGCCCGGCCTATGGCGGGCGAAGATCTCCGCCATTCTGCCGGCGTCGCAGATGTCGGCTTCCTCGAAGGCGGAGAGGGGGGAGGAGGCGACCTGGGCGACCTTGTCCCGGTTGGCCGAATAGGACCGGACGTCGGGG
>CAZERE010000122.1:4800-9312 GCA_964515365.1 uncultured Phenylobacterium sp.
TCACCACCTCGTGCCCCTGGGCCACAGCCTGGCGCACCACGGCCGACCCGATGAAGCCGGCGCCGCCGGTGATCAGAATTTTCATGCCGACCTTCGTCTGCGGGCGTTCGTCCGCGCCCGTTCCATGGCCCCTGCTCATACAGTGAAATGCGGCAGGCTCAAGACGGGCGGCCTTTCGCGCGGGTTGTGGCGGGGCGCCGGCCTGCCTAAAGTTGCGACCGCGCGCGGCGCGCGCCAGGGGATGTCAGTCTTGGAAACCTCTAGCGAAGAGTCCCCGGGTCCTGCGCCGGCCAAGGCCCGGTCGGGCCGTCAGATGGACCTGGTCCAGGGGCCGATCGGCAGGAGCCTGATCGCCTTCACCCTGCCGGTGCTGGGCGCCAATCTTCTGCAGTCGCTGAACGGCACCGCCAACGCCGCATGGGTCAGCCACATCCTGGGTCCGGCCGCCCTGACGGCCACGGCCAACGCCAACAACATCCTGTTCCTGCTGCTGGGCGCGGTGTTCGGCCTGGCCATGGCCGCCAATCTGCTGATCGCCCAGGCGGTGGGCGCGAGCGCCACCGATCAGGTGAAGCGGGTGGCGGGCTCCAGCACCCTGTTCTTCGCCGTCATGTCCATGGGCGTCGGGATCACCGGGTTCTTCGCCACGCCCGCCATACTGGACGCCATGGGCACGCCGGGCGACGCCCGGGCCGACGCCATCACCTATCTGCGGGTGATCTTCGCGGCCATGCCGTTCATGTACTTCTTCTCGTTCGTGATGATGGCCATGCGCGGGGCAGGCGATTCCCGGACGCCCTTCTACTTCTCCCTCTGCGCCGTCGGCCTCGACATCATCCTCAACCCGGTCCTGATCATGGGCCTGGGGCCGGCGCCGCAGCTAGGCATCGCAGGCTCGGCGGCGGCCACCCTGATCAGCCAGACGCTCACCCTGGCGGGCATGATCTTCTATCTCTACCGCAGCGGCAGCGTGCTGGTCCTGCGGCGGGGCGAGTGGGGGATGCTTCGTCCCGATCCGGCCATCCTGCGCACACTGGTGGTCAAGGGCCTGCCCATGGCCATGCACATGCTGGTGGTGTCGGGCGCGGCCCTGGTCATGCTGACCTTCGTCAACACCTATGGCTCCCAGACGGCGGCGGCCTATGCCGCCTCGCTGCAGCTCTGGACCTATATCCAGATGCCGGCCATGGCGCTGGGGGCGGCGGTCTCCTCCATGGCCGCGCAGAATGTCGGGGCCGGGCGGATGGACCGGGTCGACCGCATCGCCCAGATGGGCGCCCTGTTCGCCGTGGGCATGACGGCCGCGCCGGTGATCCTGATCTATCTGGTGGAGCCCATCGTCCTGCAGCTCTTCCTGCCGGCCGACAGCGCCTCGACCCCCATCGCCCGGCACATCAACGCCCTGGCCATGTGGGGCTTCATCCCGTTCGGCGTGGCCTTCATCTTCGCCGGCGTGGTGCGGGCCACCGGGGCGGTGATCGCCCCCCTGCTGGCCATGGTCGTCTCGCTCTGGGTGGTGCGCATCCCCTTCGTCCACCTCATGATCCCGGTCATCGGCGCCGACGCCATCTGGTGGAGCTTCCCGCTCGGCAGCGTGACGACGGTGATCCTGGCCGGGGGCTATTATCTCTGGGGCAACTGGCGAACCGCCAGGCTCATGCCGGCCCCGCCCCGCGGCGCGGCCGCCGACACCGGCCAGGCGACGCCGGCCATGGCGCCCGTGGCGCGCGCCGACTGAGGGGCTTGCGCGCGCAGCGTTATAAAAAGAGGGGACACAAAGGACACGAAGACAGCCAAGGACACGAAGGCGCCGGCGGCCCCGTCTTTGTGTTCTTTGCTTCCCTTGGTGTCCTTTGTGTCCCCTTTTGAAAGCGTTGCGTCGCGAGGCGTCGCGGGCCTAGATCAGAGCGGCTTCATCGTCCTGCCGAGATAAGTCGATATTTCTCAGTATCTTATCCGATGTCGCCGCCCCCAGTTGCGTCTCCGGTCTGCCCGCCCGATAATAGCGGGAGGCGGCCGGCCCTGGCCGCCAAGATTTGAAATCTCGGTATGCTCGGCGACCCGAAACATACCGTATTTACGAAACGCCCCGCGCCTGGGTGCGGCGGGGCTCCAAGGAGGACCACATGGCCTGGGACTTTGAAACCGACCCCGAATTCCAGAAGAAGCTCGACTGGATCGAAGACTTCATGCGCGAGGAGGTCGAGCCCCTCAGCCATCTGGGCATGGCCGCCCACGGCCCGCTGGGCCGCGAGAAGTTCATCAAGCCGCTGCAGCAGAAGGTGAAGGACCAGGGCCTGTGGGCCTGTCACCTCGGCCCCGAGCTCGGCGGCCAGGGCTATGGCCAGCTCAAGCTCGGCCTGATGAACGAGAAGCTGGGGCGCAACTCCATCGCCCCCACCGTCTTCGGCTGTCAGGCGCCCGACACCGGCAACGCCGAGATCATCGCCCACTACGGCACCGAGGCCCAGAAGGAGCGCTGGCTCTGGCCGCTGCTGAACGGCGAGATCCGCTCGGCCTTCTCCATGTCCGAGCCGGCCGGCGGGTCTGATCCCCTGACCTTCACCACCCGCGCGGTGCAGGACGGCAAGGACTGGATCATCAATGGCGAGAAGTGGTTCTCCACCAACGCCCGCTATTCGAAGCTGCTGGTGGTCTATGCGATCACCGATCCGGACGCCAAGGACCCCTATCGGCGCACCTCCATCTTCCTGGTGCCCACCGACACCCCTGGGGTCGAGATCATCCGCAATGTGGCGGTCGGCGGCGGCGGCGAGATCGGCGGCGGCACCGAGGGCTATATCCGCTACAACGACGTCCGCGTGGGGCCGGAAGCCCTGCTGGGCGACCGCGGCGCGGCCTTCGTCATCGCCCAGGTCCGCCTGGGCGGCGGCCGGGTGCACCACGCCATGCGCACGGTCGGCGCCTGCCGCCATGCGCTCGACCTGATGTGCCAGCGGGCGGTGTCGCGCACCACCCGGGACGGGCGCCTGTCGGACCTGCAGATGGTGCAGGAGCAGATCGCCGACTCCTGGATCGCCGTCGAGCAGTTCCGCCTGCTGGTCCTGCGCACCGCCTGGCTGATCGACAAGCACAAGGACTACAACAAGGTCCGCAAGGACATCGCCGCCATCAAGGTGGCCATGCCCAAGGTCTATAACGACGTCGCCACCAAGGCCGCCCACCTGCACGGGGCGCTGGGCGTGTCCAACGAGATGCCGTTCATGCGGATGGTGACGAGCTCGCTGGTCATGGGCATCGCCGACGGCCCCACCGAGGTGCACAAGGTCACCCTGGCCAAGCAGATCCTCAAGGACTACCGGCCCGAGAACGACCTCTTCCCCAGCTACCACATCCCGCGCCTGCAGGAGGAAGCCAAGGAGAAGTACGCCAAGGAGCTGGAGGAGCTGAAGGAAGGCTACGCCAAGCTGAAGGCCGAACGGGAAAACGCCCCGGCCTGACGGGGCGCCGCCTGACCCTCGGGCGCGTCCCGAGGGTTCCTGCGCGCCGCAGGCGCTTTGAAGACGGGACACAAAGGACACAAAGAGGCGCAAAGGACACGAAGACGAGGCCCCGGCCCCTTCGTGTCCTTGGCTGTCTTCGTGTCCTTTGTGTCCCCTCTTTTTCTGGCGCTGCGCGCCGGCCCTGGGCTTGCCTCTCGTCCAAGGCTCGGCTTTCTGAGCGGAAGGCCGCCTCAAAGAAGGCCAATCCAACCCCCCGAGGACACCAGGACCCCCATGACCGAGACCGCCGCCAAACCCTGGCCCGTCATGACGATTGCCGAGGCCCATGCGCAGCTCACCGCGCCGGGTCAGCGCTTCGAGCTGGATGAGGCGGTGATCGACGGGGTCCCCACCAAGGTCTGGAAGAACGCCCCGCCCACCCTGCGCGACGTGCTGCTCAACGGCCGGGCCTTCGGCAGCCGCGAATTCCTGGTCTATGAGGACGACCGCGCCAGTTTCGAGGCCTTCACCCGCGCCGTCATCGCCCTGGCCCATAGGCTGCAGGCCGACGGCGTCCAGCCGGGCGACCGGGTGGCCCTGGTCATGCGCAACCTGCCCGAATGGCCGGTGGTCTTCTTCGCCGGCGCCATCATCGGCGCCATCGTCACCCCGCTGAACGCCTGGTGGACGGGGCCTGAGCTGGAGTTCGGTCTTGCTGATTCCGGCGCCAAGATCGCCCTGGTCGACGATGAGCGGCTGGAGCGCATCCTCGAGCATCTGGACGCCTGCCCGGCGCTGGCCCGCATCTATGTGACCCGCGCCCAGGACCTGCCGGCCGATCCGCGCCTGGCCCGGCTGGAGGACGTGATCGGGCCGGTGAACAGCTGGAAGAATCTGCCCGACCAGCCCCTGCCGGACGTGGCGCTCGCGCCCGACGATGTGGCGACAATCTTCTACACCTCCGGCACCACGGGGAAGCCCAAGGGGGCGCTGGGAACCCACCGCAACCTGACGGCCAACATCCTGGCCCGCGCCTGCGCAGGCGCGCGCGGTTTCCTGCGCCGCGGCG
>CAZERE010000123.1:0-9288 GCA_964515365.1 uncultured Phenylobacterium sp.
CTCGGCGCGGGTCTGCAGCGAGGCGAGGTCGGAGCCGGAGCCCGGCTCGGAATAGCCCTGGCACCAGCGGACGGAGCCGGTGACGATGCCGGGCAGGTGCTGACGCTTGAGCGCCTCGGTCCCGTATTCGATCAGGGTGGGGCCGAACATCATGACGCCCATGCCGCCGATGGGATTGCGCGCGCCGATGGCGGCCATCTCCTCGGCCAGCACCCGGGCCTCCTGGCGCGACAGCCCGCCGCCGCCATATTCCGCCGGCCAGGTGGGCACGCCCCAGCCCTTGGCGCCCATGGCCTCGCGCCACTGGCGGGCCTCGGGGCTCTCCTTGCCGCCCGCCGCCGCTGCGGTCTGGCCCGCCGCGTCGCCCTTCAGGGCCTTGGGGAAGTTCGCTTCGAGCCAGGCCTTGGCCTCGCTGCGGAAGGTGTCGAGATCGCCGCCAAAATCGGCCATGGAAATCCGCCTTTACAAATAATGCCCGTCTGGACGCCCATCGGCCGAAAATGCGGCCGCAGGCTCTGCTCGACCCGCTACTTGGGGTCGGGCAGCCCCAGCACGCGCTTGGAGATGACGTTCAGGTTCACTTCGCTCGTGCCGCCCTCGATGGAATTGCCCTTCGAGCGCAGCCAGCCGCGGGTCGCGATGATCTCGCCGGGCCTATAGTCGTCGCCCTGCCAGCCCAGGCCCTGATGGCCCATGGCTTCGATCATCAGTTCCGAGCGCTCCTGGGCGAAGGTGGCGGCGGCATACTTGATGATCGAGACCGCGGCGCTGGGGCCGTTGCTGACCTTGGCCTCGGCGGCCGTGCGACCGATGGTCAGGCCCAGGCACTGCATGTTCATCTTGTTCTGGGTGATGCGGGTGCGCAGATCGGTGTCGGCGAGCACGCCGCTGGCGTCCACGCCGCAATAGGTCTTGGCCACCTGGGCCAGGTCGCCGCTGGCCCCGCCGGCCCCGCCGCCGCCGCCGAAGCCGCCGGAGATGTTCTGGCGCTCGTACTGCAGCAGGCGCTTGGCGATCTCCCAGCCGCCATTGACCTTGCCCACCAGGTTTTCCTTGGGGATCTTCACATCGGTGAAGAAGGTCTCGCAGAAGGGGCTCTCGCCGGAGATCAGCTGGATCGGCCGGGTCTCGACGCCCGGAGACCGCATGTCGATGAGCACGAAGGAGACCCCTTCATGCTTCTTCGAGGTATCGGTCCGCACCAGGCAGAAGCACCAGTCGGCCTTGTCGGCATAGGAGGTCCAGATCTTCTGGCCATTGATCAGCCAGTGGTCGCCCTTGTCCTCGCAGCGGGTCTGCAGCGAGGCGAGGTCCGAACCCGCGCCGGGCTCGGAATAGCCCTGGCACCAGCGGATTTCGCCCTTGATGATCTTGGGCAGGTGCTCGCGCTTCTGATCCTCGTTGGCGTATTCCAGCAGCACCGGGCCCAGCATCCAGACGCCAAAGGAGGCCAGCGGCGTCCGGTAGCGGCCAGAATTCAGTTCCTGGTCGAGGATGCGCGCCTGGGCGGGCGTCAGGCCCCCGCCGCCATATTCGGCGGGCCAGGTGGGGGCGGTCCAGCCCTTCTCGCCCATCTTGCGCATCCAGGCGATCTGCAGGTCGTCGGAGTCCAGAAAGGCCTGGCCGCCCCACATGGCCTCGGGATCCACCTTGGCGGCGGGATCACGCAACTCGGCCGGATAGTTGGCCTCCAGCCAAGAACGGACGTCCGACCTGAAGGTGTCGAGCTCTCCGGCGCCGAAGTCGGCCATGGCGGTCTCCCAATGCTGCAAGCAGATTTTGCGCGCCACATTAGCGCCGGGCGGCCCCAGGGCAAGACGCCTTGCGAACAGTTGTTTGAGGCAGGCGAAAGCCCCCTGGCGCCGAATCCGGTCTATATACTCCCCAACTCGCCACCAGGACGCTCCATCCCATGAGGATCTTGCGCGAACTGCGGCCCGCCGGCCTGGCCGCAGCCCCGCTGACCGGCGCCATACTGACCCTGGCGGCCGGCGTCATGCTGGTCGTGTCGGCCGCCACGCCGTCGGTGCCCAATCGCTTCCTGCTGCTGACCGAGCTAGCGCCGGCGCCGCTGATCGAGGCCAGCCACTTCCTGTCCAGCGTGCTTGGTCTGGTGCTGATCTTTCTGGCCTTCGGCCTGCGGGCCCGGCTCGACGCGGCCTGGATCGCGACGATGGTGGTCCTGGGCGTGGCCCTGCCGCTCACCCTGTTGAAAGGCATCGTCTGGGAAGAGACCGCCTGGCTCGCCGCCCTGATGCTGGCCCTGGCGCCGTTCCGGGCGGCCTTCATCCGTGAGGCGAGGCTGTCGCGGATGGAGATCACGCCGGGCTGGCTGATTTCGGCCGCCGCCCTGGTGCTGGGGGCGGGCCTGCTGGGCCTCTGGTCCTTCGAGAACGCCGACTATGGGCACCGAAGCTGGATCAGCGTCATGGTCGAGGATGACGCTGCGCGGGCGATCCGCGCCTGGGTCGGCGCGGCCCTGGCCCTGATCGCCTTCGGGATCTGGCGGCTGTTCGCCTCGGCCGCGACGCCGCGGGTGGTCACGCCCGATGACCAGGACTTCAAACAGGTTCGCGCCATCCTGGCCTCGGCTCAGGCGGTGGAGCCCAGCTCCAACCTGGCGCTCCTGGGCGACAAGCGGTTCATCTTTTCCCAGAGCGGGCAGTCGTTCCTGATGTTCGGCGTGCGGGGCCGCTCCTGGATCGCGCTCGGGGCGCCGGTCGGCCGCCGGGACGAACGGCTGGAGCTGTTCTGGCGCTTCCGCGAGATGGCCGACGCCCACGCCGCAAGGCCCGGCGTCTACGCCCTGGGCGCCGACGACCTGCCCGAGGTGGTCGAGCTGGGCTTCTCCCTGCAGAAGATCGGCGAGGCCGCCGTGGTGCCGCTGGAGACCTTCTCCGTGGAGGGGCGCAAGCGCGGCAATCTGCGCCGCGCCTGGCGTAAGGCCGGCGAAGAGGGCGCGACCTTCGAGGTGCTTGCGCCGGCCGACGTGCCGCCTGTCCTCGATGAGCTCCAGGTCGTCTCCGACCAGTGGCTCGACGCCCATGCCGGCGGGGAAAAGAGCTTCACCATGGGGGGCTTTACCCGCGCCTATGTGTCGGAATTCCCCATCGCCATCGTGCGGCAGTATGGGCGGATCGTGGCCTTCGCCACCCTCTGGACCACCAGTTCGCGCTCGGCCTTTTCGATGGACCTGATGCGCTATTCCGACGCCGCGCCGAAGAACATCATGGACTATCTGTTCATCGAGCTGATCGCCTGGGGGCGAGCCCAGGGCTACCAGGCCTTCGAGTTCGGCATGGCGCCCCTGGCCGGGCTCGAGGATCGCCCCTTCGCCCCGATCATGTCGCGGGTCGGCCGGCTGCTCTTTGAGCGGGGCGAGGAAATCTACAATTTCCAGGGCGTGCGGCGGTACAAGGACAAGTACGACCCCCTCTGGCAGCCGCGCTACCTGGCCGCGCCGCACAAGTGGGCCATCCCGCTGCTGCTGGCCGACGCGGGCCTGTTGTCGTCCGGGGGCATGGCGGGCCTGGCCAAGCGCCCCCGCAAGACCGAACCCCGGGCCGGCGAGCCCGTGGACGCCGCCACCTAGAAGCGGTTGGGGCCGGTGGATACGCCCATCATGTTCACCAGATGGACCAGGATGACGATCAGGCCCGCCGCGCCCAACAGCATGACGAAGCGATAGGGGATGAGCCGTGGGCCCCGGCGAAAGTCCGGCGGCTGGGCGCCCTTCCACCCGGCGAACAGGGTCAGGGCCAGCAGGGCGGCGCCGGCGGCGAGGGTCAGGGACAGCTCCATGTGCGACGCCGTAGCGCAGGCGCCGAACAAGGGCAAATCAGGCCGTTAACGAAGCATTAACCCTGCCGCAGGCTGTTGGCGGGTCAGGGCCTGCGGACTTTTCGCGGTCGTCCACAGGTGATCGGCCCGAACGCTATATCTAGCGTTAACCCTGCGTTTACACCCCAAGGTTCGGTGGATAGCGTCGAACTCGGGTAGGAGATCGATTCGAATGACGGCGGCGGCGCCATGGAGCGTCAAGGGCATCGATCCAAAAGCCAGGGAGGTCGCAAAGGACCTCGCCCGGCGGTCGGGCATGACCTTGGGCGAATGGCTCAATCGAATGATCCTTGATGATGAAGGTCCGGAAGACGCCGTCTCCGAGGCTGATCTCGCACGCCGTCCGCTCCCCACCTATTTCGAAAGCCTGCGCCGGACCGAGGATGCGCCGGCCCGGGTCGAGGCGGCGGAACATCCGGCCGACGAGATGGGCCGTATCGCCCTGGCCCTCGACCGTCTCAGCGAGCGCCTGGAAGTCTCCGAGAGCCGCACAGGCCTGGCGGTGTCCGGCGTCGAGCATTCGGTGCGCTCGGCCCTGGCCCGCATCGAGGCCGCCGAGCGGGAGCACGTGGCCGTGGCCGCCCGGTTCGAAGGCGCGGTGGAAGAGGTCGCCTCGGAACAGAGCCGTGTGGCCGAACGTCTGCGCCGCATGGAGGCCGAGGCCGTAGGGCCCCGTTCGGCCGAAGCCCTCCGCGCCCTGGAAGGGGCGGTCGGCAAGGTCGCCAACCATCTTTACGAGGGCGAGACCCGCACCCGCGAGGCGCTGGGCGCCATCGAAGCGCGGATGGAGCGGGTGGAGGCTCAAGGGGGATCTGAGTCCCCTGGTCTGATCGAGGAGGTGGTGGGCCGTGTCGCCCAGCGTCTCAGCGAGGCCGAGACCCGCACGGCCGAGGCCCTGGAGAGCCTGCGCGCCTCCTTCGCCCACCTCGACGGACGCATGGGATCGGTGGAGGCCGGCGAGGGGCCGGGCTTCGACCGTCGCCTGGAAGAGATGGCCGCGCGCCTGACCGAACGGGTCGAGGCCGCCCGGGTCGAGCTGACCCAGAAACTGCACGCCTCGGCCGATGGTCGGTTCGACCGCATGGAGCGCCGGCTCGGCGAGATGACCGAGCATGTGCGCGCCGCCGAGCAACGCTCGGCCCAGGCCATCGAGGCCATGGGTCGCGAAGTGCTCAGCATGGCCGAAAATCTCAATCGCCGGGTTCAGAGCGCCGAGCAGTCGAGCGCCCAGGCCATCCAGACCGTCGGCGGCGAGGTGGCGCGGATCGCCACGGCCATGGAGGCCCGGCTCGGCCGTTCCGACACCCTGCATGCCGAGGCGCTGGAGCGCCTGGGCGGCGAAATCGGCAAGATCACCGAACGCCTGAGCGAGCGGATCGCGACCTCCGAGCGCCGGTCGGCCCAGGCCATCGACGATGTGGGCGACCAGGTGGCCCGTGTCACCGAGCGGATCAGCCACCGCCAGGAGCGCGCCACCGAAGAACTCTCCGAACGCATCCGCCTGAGCGAGGAGCGCACCGCGCGCCTGCTGGAAGAGGCGCGCGAACGCATTGATCGTCGGCTGGCCGAAGCGCCGCCGCCGCGCAGCGCGGAGCTGGCGCCGGCTCCGGCCGCCCCAGAGAAATCCAAGCCCGTAGCCTCGCCTTTCGACCTGGAGCCCTTCGCCGGCTTCGGGCCGGCCGAGCCGGATCCGGCGCCCGAGGACGAGGCCGAGCCCTTTGTCCGCCAGGCCTTCGCCCCCCCGGCTGAGAGCTTCCCCGGCGCCTATTCCCCCGAGACCGAGCGTCCGCCGCTGGCGGCCGAGGATTTCGAGGCGGCCGACGGGTTCGATCCCCCGGCCCCTGCGCTGTCCCGCGAGCCGCCGCCGGCGATCGTTGTCGAGCCGCCGGCCGATCCCTTCGCGCCCGAGCGGGAGGCGCCCGCCGCCCGCCGCAGCATCGCCCAGAGCTTCGAGGCCGCCCCCCAGCTGCGCGCCGAGATCGACGATGACGACTTCGGTTTCGAAGACGAAGCCGAGTTCGTGGAGCCGTCGCCGCGGCCGCGGGCTGGCGAGACCCAGACCCTGTCCACCCGCGAGGTGATCGCCCAGGCCCGCGCCGCGGCCCGGGCCGCCCCGATGGCCGAGACCAAGGGCCGCAAGGGCAAGGCCAAGGCGTCTGACGAGCCCAGGTCGGGCGGCTCGATGTTCAGCGCCTTCTCCGTGCGCCCCAAGAAGCGCGCCGGCTCGACCCTGCAGACCGCCCTGCTGATTTCCGGCGGCGCGGCCTTCCTGGGCATGGCCGCTGGCGGCATGATGCTGATCGGCGGCGATCCGTCAGGCGACCTGCCCACGCGGGTGGCCAACGCCGTTTCCGCCGTCCGCGACGAAGCCGGTCCGGGGCCTGAACTGGCCGAGACGGGCACGCCCCGGGCCGCGTCGGCCCTGACGCCGGAACTTCTCACCGATCCCGAGGGCGCTGCGGCCCAGACCCGCGAAGATCTCCCCGCCCTCTATGCCGAGGCGGTGAGCAATGTGGAGTCCGGCGCCGAGGGCGGCCTGGACGACCTGAAGCGCGTGGCCAATCTCGGCTATGCGCCCGCCCAGTTCTATCTCGCCAAGCTCTATGAGCAGGGCGGCGAGAACCTGGCCAAGGACATGGTCGAGGCCCGACGCTGGACCGAACGCGCCGCCCAGGGCGGCGACCGCAAGGCCATGCACAACCTCGCCCTCTATTATTTTGAAGGCCAGGGCGGGCCCAAGAACTCCACCACCGCGGCCCAGTGGTTCCGCCGCGCCGCCGATCTCGGCCTGGTGGACAGCCAGTACAATCTGGGGCGGCTCTACGAAGAGGGCTTTGGCGTCAGCCAGAACGCCGCCGAGGCCTACAAGTGGTTCCTGATCGCCGGCCAGGCGGGGGACAATGATGCGGCCGCCAGCGCCGAGCGCATCAAGGACGCGCTCTCCCCGGCCGCCCAGGCCGTCGCCGAACGCTCGGCCAGCGCCTTCAAGCCTACGGCGCCGACGGCCACGGCCAGCGCTGCGGCCCCTGCGGGCGCCGCCCCGGCGTCCGTCCAGACGGCGCAGCGGGCCCTGTCGCGCCTCGGTTATTATCAGGGCCCCATGGACGGCGTGGCGTCTCCGGCCCTGCGTCTTGCCGTGGCGGCCTATCAGCGCGATCAAGGCATGGCCGCCACGGGCGCCCTCGACACGACGACGGTTTCGAAGCTTTCTGTCTTCACGCGTTGAGGCGAACGCGTCGGTCCGACCTGCCGGGCGCGCTGCGCCATTGTTCGTATGTGAGGCGCTAAAGGCGTGGATATCTACCTGCCCATAGCAGAGGTCTCGGTGAACGCCGGGATTCTCGTGCTTCTTGGGGCGGTGGTCGGGTTTATCTCCGGCCTGTTCGGCATCGGCGGCGGCTTCCTGATGACGCCGATCCTCCTGTGGATGGGCATTCCGCCGGTGGTCGCGGTGGCCAGCGAGGCCAACCACGTGGCCGCCTCCTCGGCCTCCAGCGTCATCTCCTACAGCCGTAAGCGACAGGTGGACTTCCGCATGGGCGGCGTCCTGGCCGCCGGCGGGGCGGTGGGCGCCCTGGTGGGCGTCGAGGTGTTCCGCTGGCTGCGCCTGCTGGGTCAGGCCGACCTTGTGGTCTCGCTCTCCTATCTGATCTTCCTCGGCCTCATCGGCGGGCTGATGCTGGTGGAGTCCGTCGGCTCGGTGCTGCGCCAGCGCCGGGGCCAGACATCGACCAAGCGGCGGGACCGCCGCCCGGTCTGGCTCTATGGCCTCCCGTTCAAGGTCCGCTTTCCCCGCTCGCGCCTCTATATCAGCATCATCCCGCCGGTGATCCTGGGGGTGTTCGTCGGCATTCTCTCGGCCATCATGGGGGTCGGCGGCGGCTTCATCCTGGTGCCGGCCATGGTCTATATCCTGCGCATGCCCGCCGGGGTGGTGGTGGGCACCAGCCTGTTCCAGATCATCATCACCACCTCGCTGGCCAGCATCCTGCAGGCCGGGCGCAACCAGTCGGTGGACATCGTCCTGGCGACGCTCCTCCTTCTCGGCGGCGTCCTGGGCGCCCAATTCGGCGCCCGGGCCTCCTCCCGGTTCCGCGCCGAGGAGCTGCGCGCCGTGCTGGGCCTGATCGTGCTGATCATGGGGCTGCAGATGGGCCTGGTCCTGTTCATCAACCCCGAGGATCCCTTCATTCTGGTCGGGGGAGGCGAATAGTGGTCACGCCCGCCATTCCGCCCCCCGAGGTGTTCGTGCCCGAGCCCGGCCCCTCGGTCTCGGCCGCGCTGACCGACGCCAATGTCCGGGTGACCTCGGCCTTTTCCGGCGCGCAGATCGTGCTCTATGGCGCGGTGTTCGACCCCGAGACGAGGCCGTCCGACGTGGTGGTCATTGTCCGCGGCCCCGACCAGCCGATCCGGATCGCCCGAAAGGTGCGGGTGGCCGGCCTCTGGATCAATTCCAGGCCGGTGGTCTTCGAGGGCGCGCCGGGCTTCTACATGGCCGCCTCGTCGCGGCCCCTGACCGAGATCGCCAGCTTCTCCACCCTGCGCCGCCTGGGCGCCGGCATCGACCATCTGCCCATGAACGCGCCGGAAGAAGAACGCATCGAGACCCGCTACGGGGTGCGCGACGTGGTGGTCAGCCGGCTGGGGGGAGACTATCTGGAATGGCGCCGGGCGGTGATCCGTCTGAAGGAGAAGGCCAGCCTCTACGCCACGGACCATGAAGGCGTGAGGTTCGTGGACCGGGGCCTGTTCCGGGCCGAGATCGACCTGCCCACCTCGGCCCCCATCGGCGAGTATCAGACCGAGATCATCCTCTTCCAGAACGGCGAGCCGGTCTCGAGGCGAGCCCGGACCATTACGGTGGAGAAGGCGGGGCTGGAGCGCTGGCTCTTCCTGTTCGCCAATGAGCGGCCCTGGCTCTACGGCATCGTCTCGGTGCTCATTGCGCTGACCTCGGGCTGGCTGGCCTCGGTGGTGTTCCGCCGGCGCTAGCCCGGACTAGTCGCCGGTGAGCGAGCGCCAGCCCACCGCGTGAACCCGGTCACGCCCCAGCGCCCCGGCCAGGGGCGGGCGGCCGAACAGGCCCGCAAACGCCGCGTCCTTCAGATTCAAGCCGCCGGCATAGGCGCCGAAGGCCGGCAGGATCATCCGCGTTCCGTCGGTGGCGAAACACCGCCGGCGCACCGTGCCGCGGCCTGAACTCACCCGGGCGCAGGGGTGCAGGTGGCCCGACAGTTCGCCGGGCTGCGCGCCGGGCTCGGGTTCGTGGCGCAGGATCAGCGGGCCCAGGGTCATGGTGTCGACCACCTGGCCGGGCAGGCGGCGGGGGCCGTCGGCGTCGTGATTGCCCACCAACCAGATCAGGGTGCGGCCTTCGGCGAGCGCCACCAGTCTTGCCGGGTCGTCCGGCGAAAGGCGGTCCTCGGCCCGGCCGTCGTGGAAGCT
>CAZERE010000124.1:0-282 GCA_964515365.1 uncultured Phenylobacterium sp.
CGGCGCCGGCGCCACCAAGTTCGTCGGCGAAGAGATCGTCAAGTCTGAGCGTCCGGACCTCCCCGGCGCCAAGATCGTGGTCTCCGGCGGCCGCGCCATGGGCTCGGCCGAAGAGTTCCAGAAGGTGATCGAGCCCCTGGCCGACAAGCTGGGCGCCGCCGTCGGCGCCAGCCGCGCCGCCGTGGACGCCGGCTACGCCCCCAACGACTATCAGGTCGGCCAGACCGGCAAGGTGGTGGCGCCGGAACTCTACATCGCCATCGGCATTTCGGGCGCCATCCA
>CAZERE010000124.1:292-6841 GCA_964515365.1 uncultured Phenylobacterium sp.
GGACTCGAAGATCATCGTCGCCGTCAACAAGGATGCGGAGGCGCCGATCTTCCAGGTCGCCGACTATGGCCTGGTGGCGGACTACAAGACCGCCGTGCCCGAGCTGATGTCGGCGCTCGGCTAGGACTCAGGCCCCAGGGCTTCCTGCGAGGCGGCGCCCCCGGGCGCCGCCTCGTTTCGTTTTGCCCCCCTTTTTGTTCGCAACTGCGGCTTTCCGGGCACAAACCGACGCCCGATCACATTGCGGCGCAGCATAAAGACCTTGGCGGGGCCGCCATCCCCCATGTTAGAAAGCCGTCACAGACCAGAGGCGGCCCTGAAGGCGGCCCGCAGATTTGGGGCGAGTGGACATGGTTGAGATCAGATCGGTGGGCGTGATCGGCGCCGGCCAGATGGGTTCCGGCATCGCGCATGTCTGCGCCCTGGGCGGCTACGACGTGCTGCTGCACGATGTCAGCGCCGAGCGGATCGACGCCGGCCTCACCCACATCCAGCACGCCATGGCCCGGCAGGTCTCCCGCGGGCTGATCGATCAGGCCGCCATGGACGCCGGCCTGGCCCGGATCAAGGCGGCCCCCGAGCTTCAGGCCGTGGGCGCCTCGGACCTGGCCATCGAGGCCGCCACCGAGAACGAAGAGGTCAAGAAGACCATCTTCCGCGCGCTCTCGCCCCACCTGGGTCCCGACACCCTGCTGGCCTCCAACACCTCGTCGATCTCGATCACCCGCCTGGCCTCGGCCACCGATCGCCCCGAACGGTTCATCGGCCTGCACTTCATGAACCCCGTGCCGCGCATGAATCTCGTGGAGATCATCCGCGGCATCGCCACCGGCGCCGAGACCTACGAGACCGCCGTCAACTTCGCCCGGTCGCTCGGCAAGACCACCGCCAACGCCGAGGATTTCCCGGCCTTCATCGTCAACCGCGTCCTGGTGCCGATGATCAATGAGGCGATCTACACCCTCTATGAGGGCGTCGGCACGGTGGAGGCCATCGACACGGCCATGAAGCTGGGCGCCAACCACCCGATGGGTCCGCTCGAGCTGGGCGACTTCATCGGCCTCGACACCGTCCTGTCGATCATGAACGTGCTCTATGACGGCCTGGCCGACTCCAAGTACCGGCCCTGCCCGCTGCTGGTGAAGTATGTCGAGGCCGGTTGGCTCGGCCGCAAGACCGGCCGCGGCTTCTACGACTATCGCGGCGAAAACCCCGTCCCGACCCGCTAGTCCTGCCCGCGCCTGCGACCGATCGGCGCCCAGGCTGGGCCTAATCGCTATTCTGTTCGACTTGCGCGCCCGGCGTAGCCGATACTCCAGGCGATTCGAACAGGCGGGTTCATGCGAAGGCTGACGCTTGCGCTGCTCTGCGGCGCCTATCTCTGTCTGGCGCTGATCATCGCCCTTTCGCTCTGGCGAAACGGCGGCGGTTGGGGTGCGGGCGTCGCCGCTCTGGTCGGCGGCCTGGGCCTGGCCTTCGCCTTCCACGGCCTGATCGAGCACGCCCTGACGGCCACGGGCATCCGGGCCGAGATCGCCGCCATCCGCGACGCCCACCGCATCCTGATCGACCAGGTGGAGCGGGTCGACGCCCGCCTCTCCGAGGTGGTCGAGACCGTCACCGACGACGCCCTGCGCCGCTCCGAGGAGCTGTCTGGCGAGGTGCACATGCTGGAGGACCTGGTCCAGCGCATGGGCCAGCGCCTGGAAGAGCGGATGACCTCCGCCCCGCTCCAGACCCGCCCCGGCCACGACCCCCGCCGCGAAGCCGTCCTGCTGGAGACCGTCCGCGGCGCCCTGGCCGACAACCGCGTCGACCTCTACCTCCAGCCGGTGGTCGCCCTGCCCCAGCGCAAGACCATCTTCTATGAGAGCTTCTCGCGCCTGCGCGACGAGAGCGGCCGGGTCCTGATGCCGGCCGAATATATCAGCGTCGCCGAGGCCGAGGGCCTGATGACGGCCATCGACAACCTGCTGCTGTTCCGTTGCGTGCAGATCGTCCGGCGCCTGGCCAAGCAGGACCGCAAGGTCGGCATCTTCTGCAACGTCGCCCCCACCAGCCTGGGCGACGAGAGCTTCTTCCCGCAGTTCCTGGACATGCTGGCGGCCAATCGCGACCTGGCCGGGGCGCTGATCTTCGAACTGGGCCAGGGCGCCTTCGAGGCCCGCGGTTCGGTGGAGGCGCGCAACATGGCCAAGCTGGCCGACCTCGGCTTCCGCTTCTCCCTCGACAAGGTCACCGACCTGGACTTCGACCTGCAGGACCTGGCGCGCTCGGACGTGAAGTTCGTCCGGGTCGGGGCCCAGATGCTGCTGGACGAGATGATCGAGCTGGACGGCCGCCTGGTGCTGAAATCCCTGCCCGACCTCGCCGCCGAGGACTTCTGCCAGCTCACCCGCCGCTATGGGGTCGAGGTGATCGTCGAGAAGGTGGAGAGCGAGCGGCAGATCGTCGACCTGCTGGAGCTCGAGGTCGGCTACGGCCAGGGCCACCTGTTCGGCGAACCACGGCCGATCCGAGAGGCCGTCCTGGCCGAGGCCGATCCCCCCGCCGACTTCCTGCGCCAGGGCCTGCGCCGTCGGGCCGGCGGCCGGATCTAGGCCAACCCGGCCACGCGCCGATTGACCGCAGGGGCCGCGACCTTTACCGCCGCGCCTCATGACCGCGCCGCAGACGCCCCAGGGCCTATCCGACCTCACCGACCACTACGACGTGCTGCTGAGCGACGTCTGGGGGGTGATCCACAATGGCCGCGAGAGCTTCCCGCAGGCCTGCGCGGCGCTCGCCCGCTGGCGGGCCGAGCGTGGGCCGGTGATCCTGATCTCCAATTCGCCGCGTCCCTCGGCCGATGTGGTGACCCAGCTCGACGCCCTGGGCGTGCCGCGCGAGGCCTGGTCGGCCTTCGTCACCTCCGGCGACGCCACCCGCCTGCTGCTGGCCGAGCGGGCGCCGGGCCCCGCCTGGCGCCTCGGCCCCGATCGCGACGCGCCGCTCTATTCGGGCCTGGGCCTGTCCTTCGAGAGCCTCGACAAGGCCGCTTTCATCGCCTGCACCGGGCCGATCGACGACGAGACCGAAGGCCCCGGCGACTATCAGGACCGGTTCGAGGCCGCGGCGGCCCGCGGGCTGGAGATGGTCTGCGCCAATCCCGACATCGTGGTCCAGCGGGGCGACAGGCTGATCTATTGCGGCGGCGCGCTCGCCCAGCTCTATGAGACCCTGGGCGGCAGGGTGGTCATGGCCGGCAAGCCCCATGCGCCGATCTATGACCTCTGTGTCGCGGAGGCCGAGCGCCTGAGCGGCGGCCCGGTCGCGCGGTCCCGGATGCTGTGCATCGGCGACGGGGTGGCCACCGACGTCAAGGGCGCCAACGCCCAGGGGCTGGACGTCATGTTCATCGCCGCCGGCATCCACGGCGCCGAGACCATCACGCCCGAGGGGCTGGACGCCGCCGCCGTCGAGGCCCTGCTCCGCAAGGAAGGCGCACACGCCCGCTTCGCCATGGCCGACCTCGCCTGGTAGCGCGGTCCAGCCCCTACGAGGCGTCTGCGTCCACCGGCGTCTGGGGCGGCGGCGGGGCCGGATCGGCCGGCGTCTGGTTGCATCCAGCCATAAGAAACGCGGCGACGACCGCAGCCAGGCCCGGCTTGAACATTCTCATCGCTCACCCCATTGGAAGTCTGAAGGCGTCATAATCGGCGCCGATCGCGCCTCGCGTCCAGCGCAAGCGCCTTCGCTTTGCGTAGGGTTGCGTCTATGCAGGCCCAAAAGGGAGCGTTTCGTTGCCGGGACTATTCTTCGAGGACCTCACCCTGGACCAGAGCGCACAGATCGCCCGCACCGTGAGCGCCGCCGATGTGGAGGCCTTCGCCGCCGTGTCCGGCGACGACAATCCCCTGCACCTGAATGACGCCTATGCCGCCACCACGCCGTTCAAGCGACGCATCGCCCATGGGATGCTGGCCGGCGCCTATATCTCGGCGGTGCTGGGCTCGCGCCTCCCCGGTCCGGGCTCGGTCTATGTCTCCCAGAACCTGCGGTTTCGCAGGCCCGTCGGCCTCGGCGACGAGGTGACCACCACCGTCACCGTCCGCGCCCTGGACGCCCGCCGCGGCCAGGTGACCCTGGCCACCGTCTGCAGCGTGGCGGGCAAGACCGTGGTCGATGGCGAGGCCGTGGTCGTCCTGCCTAAGCGGGAGGCCTGACATGCGTGTGATCAAGGGATGGAAGGGCCTGATGGCCCGCGACCGCGGCGCCTCGGTGGCGCTCGGCAATTTCGACGGGGTCCATCGCGGCCACCAGCAGGTGATCGCGCTGGCCGCCAAGGCCGCCCACGAGACGGGCGCGCCCCTGGGGGTCATCAGCTTCGATCCGCACCCGCGGCAGATCTTTCAGCCCAATGCGCCGGCATTTCGCCTGATGCGTCCGGGCCAGCAGGCCCGCGCCCTTGAGGCGCTGGGGGTGGACCTGTTCTACATCCTGCCCTTCGATCCGGAGATGGCGAGCCTGACCGATCGCGACTTCGCCCAGCAGGTCCTGCATGACGGCCTGGGGGTGGCGCACGTGGCCGTCGGCTTCGACATCTCCTTCGGCAAGGGCCGGACAGGGAGCCCCGCGACCATGAAGGACTATGGGCAGGAATTCGGCTTCGGCGTCTCGGTGGCCGGCGCGGTGGCCGACGACAGCGGCGAGAAGTACTCCTCCACCGCCGTGCGCGACGCCCTGCGGGATGGCCATCCCGAGGCCGCCGCGGCCATTCTCGGCCGGCCCTTCGCCATTGAAGGCGTGGTCCAGCGCGGCCGCCAGCTGGGCCGCGAGCTTGGCTTCCCCACCGCCAATGTGCAGGTGGACGACTATGTCCAGCCGCGCTTCGGCGTCTACGCCACCCGCACCCGCCTGCCCGACGGCCGCGAAGTGCCGGGCGTGGCCAATATCGGGGTCAATCCCACGGTGGGCGAAGTGGCCCCGGTGCTGGAGGTCTGGCTGTTCGACTTCGACGAGGACATCTACGACCAGACCATCGAGACCGATCTGATCACCTTCCTGCGGCCCGAATTGAAGTTCACCAGCCTGGAAGCCATGGTCGAGCAGGTGATGCGCGACGCCGCCCAGGCCCGCCAGATCCTGATGCCGGACTTCTGAGGCCAGCCTAAAGGGCTCGCTCGCGCCGCAGCCGTCTGCTAGGACGCCCGCATGACGAGCGGCCGGAAATTCCTGCGAATTATGCGCCCGGCGTGACGCCGCCGGAGTGTTGATCCAGCGCGCGCCGGGACCTGTTCCGCCCTTCTCCGCTCCCGATTGGACGAAAAAACCCCATGGCCGACGACGCTGAAAAGCGCACCGATTCCTCCGAACAGGCGGGGCGCGACTATCGCGAGACCGTCTTTCTTCCCCAGACCGACTTCCCCATGCGCGCAGGCCTGCCGCAGAAGGAGCCGCAGATCCTGGCCCGCTGGGAGGAGATCGACCTCTACAACACCGCCCGCAAGGCCCGCCAGGTGGCCGGCGCGCCGCTGTTCGTGCTGCATGACGGCCCGCCCTACGCCAATGGCGCAATCCATATCGGCCACGCCCTGCAGAAGACCCTGAAGGACTTCGTGGTCCGCTCGCGCTTCGCCATGGGCTACGACGTGGACTATGTGCCCGGCTGGGACTGCCACGGCCTGCCCATCGAGTGGAAGATCGAGGAAGAGCTGCGCGGCCAGGGCCGGCGCAAGGATGAGGTCTCCAAGGCCGAATTCCGCGAAAAGTGCCGCGCCTATGCCGGCCAGTGGATCGGCGTCCAGAAGGACGGCTTCAAGCGCCTGGGCGTCCTGGGCGACTGGGAGAACCGCTACGCCACCATGGACTATGGCAGCGAGGCGGCCATCGTCGCGGAGTTCCACAAGTTCGTGGCCTCCGGCCAGCTCTATCGCGGCTCCAAGCCGGTGATGTGGAGCCCGGTGGAGCGCACCGCGCTGGCCGACGCCGAGGTCGAGTATCACGACCACGTCTCGCCCACGGTCTGGGTGAAGTTCCCGGTGACTCAAGGGTCCGACGCGGCCCGCGGCGCCAGCGTGGTCATCTGGACCACCACCCCCTGGACCATCCCGGCCAACCGGGCGATCGCCTACAACGAGTCCATCGCCTATGGCGCCTATCTGGTCGAGGCGATGGAGACCGACCTCGCCTTCGAACCCTGGGCCAAGCCGGGCGACCGGCTGATCCTGGCCGACAAGCTGGCCGAGGAGGTCTTCAAGGCCGCCAAGGTGGCCAAGTGGCGCCGGGTCGAGACGGTCGACTGCCAGGGCATGGTCTGTGAGCATCCGCTGGCCGCGCTGGACACCCACTACGCCTTCTCCGTGCCCCTGCTGGCCGGCGATCACGTGACCGAAGAGGCCGGCACGGGCTTTGTCCACACCGCGCCGGGCCATGGCGCCGACGACTATGTGGTGTGGCTGGCCCATGGCCATCGGGAGATCCCCGACACGGTGGACGCCGACGGCGCCTACTATCCTCACGTGCCCCTGTTCGGCGGCCTCAAGGTGCTGGGGACCGAGGGCAAGAAGG
>CAZERE010000124.1:6851-9167 GCA_964515365.1 uncultured Phenylobacterium sp.
CTTCAATCGAGACTTACCCTACGATCGCTTCGTTCTCGAGCAGCTTGCCGCGGAAACGGCGGCCAACAACGCCGTCATCGACAAGCTGATCGAGGCCGGTGGCCTGCTGGCCCGCGGACGGCTGGAGCATTCCTATCCGCACTCCTGGCGCTCGAAGGCGCCGGTGATCTTCCGCAACACGCCGCAGTGGTTCATCCGCATGGACGAGCCCCTGGACACCCCGCAGCACGGGGGCCGCACCCTGCGTGAGACCGCCCTGGAGGCCATCGAGGCGACCTCGTTCTATCCGGAGGCCGGCCGCAATCGCATCCGCACCATGGTCGAGAGCCGCCCCGATTGGCTGATCAGCCGCCAGCGCGCCTGGGGCGCGCCGCTGGCCATGTTCGTCGACAAGGAGACGAACCAGCCCCTGCACGATCCCGCCGTGGACGCCCGCATCATTGCGGCCATCGCCGCCGAGGGCGCCGACGCCTGGTTCACAAGGCCGGTCACCGATTTCCTCGGCGCCCATGATCCGGAGCGCTACGAGAAGGTCGAGGACATCCTCGACGTCTGGTTCGATTCCGGCTCGACCCACGCCTTCACCCTCGAGGGCCGCGAAAACACCCGCTGGCCCGCTGACCTCTATCTGGAGGGCTCCGACCAGCACCGCGGCTGGTTCCAGTCGTCGCTTCTGGAGAGCAGTGGGACCCGCGGCCGTGCGCCCTATAACGGCGTCCTCACCCATGGCTTCACCATGGATGAGAACGGCGAGAAGATGTCCAAGTCCAAGGGCAACACCGTCGATCCGCACCAGATCATCAGGGAATCCGGGGCCGAGATCATCCGCCTGTGGGCGGCCATGGTCGACTATTCGGAGGACCAGCGGATCGGCAAGACGATCCTGGCCACCACCGCCGACGCCTATCGCAAGCTGCGCAACACCCTGCGCTACATGCTGGGCGCCCTGGCCGGCTATTCCGATCAGGAGGCCGTGTCCCTGGACGAGATGCCGCCGCTGGAGCGCTACATCCTCCATCGCCTGCAGGAACTGGATGGCGAGGTGCGCGACGCCTACGCCGCCTACGCCTTCCAGGACGTGATCCGGCCGCTGATCGCCTTCTGCCAGGAGGACCTGTCGGCCCTGTTCTTCGACGTCCGCCGCGACGCCCTCTATTGCGACCAGCCCTCGGCCCTGCGCCGCCGGGCCGCCCGCACGGTGATGGACGCGGCCTTCGAGCGCCTGACCGTCTGGCTGGCGCCGCTCATGCCCTGCCCCCCCGAGGACGCGCGGACGACGCGCGCCCCTGCGGCCCGCTCCAGCGCCCTGCGAGGGTTCCCCGAGGCGCCGTCGGCCTGGGCCAACCCTGAGGAGGCCGCCCGCTGGGCCAAGGTCCAGGCGGTCACCGCCGTGGTGACCGGGGCGCTGGAAGTCGAACGTCGCGAAAAGCGCCTGGGCGCCGCCCTGGAGGCCGCCCCGGTGGTCCATATCAGCGACCCCGCCCTGATGGCCGCCTTCGACGGGCTCGATCCGGCCGAGGTGTTTCGCACCAGCCAGGCGACGCTGAGCGCCGGCGAAGGGCCGGCCCACGCCTTCCGCCTGGCCGAGACGCCCGCCGTGGCCGTCGAGCCCCTGCGGGCGCAGGGCCAGAAATGCGCCCGCTCCTGGCGGATCATGCCTGAAGTGGGAAGCGATCCCCGCTATCCCGACCTTTCCCTGCGCGACGCCGAGGCGGTGGCCGCCTGGGACGCCGCCCATGGCGGGGCTGGCGCGTGAGCGGCCAAGACCCCATAAAGCCCAGCCATGGCCCTGGGCCAATTCGCTGATCGGAGGCGGGTCTCGTGAAACTGGCCAATCGCCACGGCTGGACCGCCTATGGGCTGGCCCTGGCCATCATCGTCCTCGACCAGCTGTCCAAGCACTGGATCCTGTTCGTCCATGACCTGCCCTCGCGCATCAGCGAACAGGCGGCCGGCCCCTTCTATCTGACCATGGTCTGGAACCAGGGGGTCAGCTTTGGCCTGCTGCGGGCCGACCAGGACCTGGGGCGCTGGCTGCTGGTCGGGTTCTCGGTGGTCGTCGCCATCGTCCTGGCCTTCTGGGCCAGGCGGGCCGACCGCGGCCTGATGGGCGCGGCGCTGGGTCTGGTCATGGGCGGGGCGATCGGCAACGCCATCGACCGGGCGCGGTTCGGCGCGGTGGTGGACTTCATCGACGTCTCGCGGCTCTACTTCCCCTGGGTGTTCAACATCGCTGATGCGGCCATCACCATCGGTGTGATCCTGCTGCTCCTCGACCGCCTCACTCCGTGATTTCCCCGGCCGCCGGACTACTCC
>CAZERE010000125.1:0-9158 GCA_964515365.1 uncultured Phenylobacterium sp.
AGCCGGACCTGTCGCCGGAAGACCAGGATGCGCCGGAGATGGACCGCGAACGGTTCGCCAAGGCCCTGAAGCGCTATCTCAACCGCCGCGAACTGGATGTGGACGACGAGACGGCCCTGAGCGCGCCCATCGAGCCCCTGGTCACCAGCCTGACCATGGGCCTGCCCTTCGAGCCGTCGGAAAAGCAGGCCCTGCTGGAGGCCGAGTCCCTGGCCGCCCGTATCCGCACCCTGACCGCCCTCTTGGAGATCGACGCCCTGGAGGACGACGATGGCGCGCCCCATAGCGTGCAGTAGCGCCCTGGGCTAAGGAACCCGCCATGACCCAAGACGCTTCGCCCCCCGAACCCGACGCGCCGGTCGAGCCCTTTCCGGCCCTGACCGCCGAGATCGATCCCCGCCTGCTGGAAATCCTGGTCTGCCCCGTGACCCACGGGCGGCTGGACTATGATCGCGAGAAGGCCGAACTGATCAGCCAGGGCGCCAGGCTGGCCTACCCGATCCGCGACGGGGTGCCGATCATGCTGCCCGAGGAAGCCCGCACGCTGGAGGCCTGAGGCCTCCAGAGGCCTGGAGCGCCCCTCAGAGGGCTTCGCCGCGCAACAGGCGGGGCAGGTCCCCGAAGGCGCCTCCCGCCTCCTGCATGAACATCGTACGGGCCGGGGCGATGCGGTTGACCGCCGCCATGCCCACCCCCCGCGCCAGGCGCAGCACGGGATTGTCGTTCGAGAACAGGTGGACGAAGGCGTCCATGCCGGCGCTGAGCATGGCGGTGTCGAACCTGCGCCAGCGGGCGTAGCGCTCCAGCACCGTCTCCGACCCCAGATCCTCCCCCAGCCGCGCGGCGTCCACCAGCACCTGGGCCAGCGCCGCGGCGCCCTTCAGCCCCAGGTTCAGCCCCTGGCCGGCGATCGGATGGACCCCGTGGGCGGCGTCCCCCAGCAGGGCCAGGCGCGGGGCCGTGAACCGCTCGGCCAGCTGCAGCGACAGGGGATAGGAGAAGACCGGCCCCTCCAGCCGCGCCTGGCCCAGAAAGGCCCCGAACCGGCGCATCAGATGGGCGTGGAAGACTTCCGGCCGGGCCGATTTCAGCGCCGCGCCCCGGGCCGTGCTCTCGGTCCAGACCAGGCTCGCCCGGTTGTCGGTCAGGGGCAGGATGGCGAAGGGGCCGCTGGGCAGGAAATATTCGTAGGCCACCCCCTCATGCGGGCGGTCCAGCCGCACCGTGGCCACCACCCCGGTCTGGCGATAGTCCCAGCCGATGGCGCCTATGCCGGCCGCCTTGCGCAGCACCGAGCCGCGGCCCTCGGCGCCGATGGCCAGCGGCGCGCGCAGGACCTGGCCGTCCTCCAGGGTGACCACGGCGGCGCCCTTTTCGAACTGGGCGCTGGCGACTCGCGCCGGCGCCAGGATGGGAATGCCGGCGGCGACTACGGCCTGGGACAGGGCGGCGCGGGTCTGCCGGTTCTCCAGCAGATAGCCCAGGGGCTCGCCGTCCGAACGGTCGGCGATCTCGGCGGAGTCGAACCGCAGGTGAAAGGGCAGGGGGGCCGGGGTCGCAGCCCCTGGCGTGCGACCGTCGGTGACCAGGATCTGCTCGATCCGCTGGGCGTGCGGGGCCAGGGCCTCGCCCACTCCCAGGGTCTTCCACTGGCGGAAGGCCGCATAGGCGATGGCCGAGGCGCGGCCGTCGAAGGTCGGCGCCAGCTGGGTCTCGAAGGGCGCCGGATCGATCAGCAGCGGCTTGAGGCCGCCCTGCGCCAGGGCCAGGGCCAGGGTCGCGCCGGCGATGCCGGCGCCGGCGATGATCACGTCGGGATCGGTGGTGTCCATGGCCCGATATGGCGCGCCCACGCCGCCGACGTCCAGTGGCGGCGGGGGATCTTGGCGCGGGAAAAAGGCGATGGACCCGTCAGTCCATTTTTCGCTTGATCGACCGCGACTGCGGGGCTAGGCAGCGATGTGGACCCATGAGTCCATTTTTGAATGCGTATCCGCGGCCGCGCCGCCGCCCCTTGCGAAGTCTGTCCCATGACCATTCGTGACCTCGTCTCCCGCATCAAGCCGGTCCCCCTGATCGCCGCCGCCGTCCTGCTGGCCGTGGGCGTCGGTGGGGTGATGTGGTGGGTGGAGCGCCAGCATTTCGAGACCACCGACAACGCCTTCGCCCAGGCCGACACCGTCTCGGTGGCGCCGCAGATCGACGGCTATGTCACTGAGGTCCTCGTGGCCGACAACGCCGTGGTCCAGAAGGGCCAGGTCCTCGCCCGCATCGACGCGGCCACGATCGAGGCCGGCCTCGCCCAGGCGACCGCCCGGGCCCAGGCCCTCGACGCCGCCGTGCGCGGGGTCGACGACCGCGCCGCGCTGGAAGAGGCGATGATCGCCCAGAAGGCCGCGGGCCTGCAGAGCGCGCGGGCCGAGGCGCAACTCGCCCAGGCCGAGATGGATCGCTATCAGCGCCTGTCCAAGGAGGGCTGGGTGTCGGCCCAGCGGGTGCAGACGGTGCGGGCCGGCGCCAGCCAGGCCGACGCCGCCGTGGCCGAGGCCCAGGCCACCCTGGAGGCCGAGCGCCGCACCGCCCAGTCCCTGGGCTCGGCCAAGGCCCAGACCCAGGCCGAGGCCGCCGCGGCGCGGGCGGCCGTGGCGCAGGCCCGCATCGACCTGTCGCGCACCGAGATCCGTGCGCCGGTGGCCGGCGTGGTCGGCGCCCGGGCCGTGCGCCCCGGCCAGTATGTGCGCCCCGGCGGGAGCCTGATGAGCATCGTGCCGGTGGGGCAGTCGTACGTCGTGGCCAATTTCAAGGAGACCCAGGTCGCCCGCCTCAGCATCGGCCAGAGCGTCGAGGTCAAGGCCGACGCCTTCGGCGGCCAGACCCTGACGGGCCGGATCGAGAGCTTCGCCCCGGCCACCGGCTCGGAATTCGCCCTGATCCCGGTGGAGAACGCCGTGGGCAACTTCACCAAGATCGCCCAGCGCCTGCCGGTCCGCATCGCCATCGATCCCGGCCAGCCCCTGGCCGGCGCCCTGCGCCCGGGCCTGTCGGTGGAGGTCAAGGTGGACGTCCGCGAAACCCCCGGGGCGACCTTCGCCGACGCCATGTCCGGCGCCGTCGTCCAGGCCGCCGCGCGCTAGGCCGGGTCAGGCGCCATGAGCGACGAAGCCCTCGATCCCGCCGACCTGTCCCGCCGCAAGCCGGACGTCCCGTCGGTGACCCAGGCCCCGGCGCCGGCCAGCGTGACCGATGCGGCGGGCGAGGTGGACTGGCCGAAGATCTTCCTGGGCTTCGGCGGCATGGTGATCGGCCAGTTCATGGCCATCCTGGACATTCAGATCGTCGCGGCCTCCCTGACCCAGATCCAGGCCGGCATCGGCGCCAGCGCCGACCAGATCAGCTGGGTCCAGACCATCTATCTCCTGGCCGAGGTCGTCATCATCCCACTGACGGCCTACCTCACCCGCATGTTCGGCACCCGGCCGGTCTATGTGGTGGCCGCCGGCGCCTTCATCGTCACCTCGATCCTCACCGGCCTCTCCACCAGCGTGGAGATGATGATCATCATGCGGGCCTTCCAGGGCCTGGCCGCCGGCGCGATGATCCCGGCGGTGTTCGCCACGGCCATGACGGTGTTCCCGCCGGACAAGCGGGTGACGGCCAATGTGATCGTCGGCCTGATCGTCACCCTGGCGCCGACCATCGGCCCGACGCTCGGCGGGCATCTGACCGACAGCCTCGGCTGGCGCTGGCTGTTCTTCATCAATGCGCCGGTGGGCCTGCTGGTCATCTTCCTGGTCGGCCGCTACGCCACCTTCGACCAGGGGGACCGCTCCCTGGCCAAGGGCGTGGACTGGTGGGGCGTCGGCCTGATGACGGTCTTCCTGCTCTCCATGCAGTATGTGATCGAGGAAGGCGCCAAGGAGGGCTGGTTCGACGAGCCGTTGATCCTCTGGCTGACCGTGGCCGCGGCCCTGACCGGCGCGGCCTTCATCTGGCGACAGCTGACCTACGCCAAGCCCATCGTCTCCCTGCGGCCGTTCCAGGACCGGAATTTCAGCCTGGGCATGGTGATGAACTTCGTGGCCGGCGCCAGCCTGTTCGGCGGAACCTTCATCCTGCCCCTTTTCCTTGGCCAGATCCGCCACTATTCGGCGGCCGAGGTGGGGACCACCATGCTGATCTCCGGCCTGGTGATGTTCATCTCCGCCCCGATCGCCGGCCGTCTGGTGCGGGCCATGGATGCGCGCATTCCCATGGTCCTGGGCTTCGGCCTGGCCGCCTATGGGGTGGGGCTGGGCGCCCGGGTCACCGAAGACTGGGGCTTCTGGCAGTTCGCCGGCCTGCAGGCCTGGCGGGGGATCGGGGTGATGATCGCCATGATCGCCGCCCAGCAGATGAGCGTCTCGACCCTGCCGGTCTCGATGATGAAGGACGCCTCGTCCCTGGTGAACCTGATCCGCAATGTGGGCGGCGCCGTGGGCCTGGCCGTGCTCACCACCGTCCTCACCCACCAGACGGCGGTCCACTATGGCGATCTCACCGCCGCCGTCAGCCTGGGCAATCTGGAGAGCCAGACCATGCTGGAGGGCCTGACCAGCATGATGGAGGCCCGCGGCGTGTTCGATCCCGAGGGCGCGGCGCGGAAGGCTTTCGCCGGCATGCTGAACCGCCAGGCCTCGGTGCTGGCCTTTGGCGACGCCTTCTTCGTCCTGGCGGCGGGCTGCGCCATGGCCGCCGTCCTGGCCCTGTTCGCCGCCCCGGCCAAGGCGCCGACCGCCCCCGCCCCCGGAGGTCACTGATGCCCAGGCTGCCGGGACAGATCGACAAGGCCAAGAGCCAAGCCATTCTGGACGCCGCCGCCGAGGCCCTGGGCGAGCTCGGCCTTTCCACCCCCATCAGCGAGATCGCCCGACGCGCCTGCGTCTCCAAGCAGACCATCTACAATCACTTCGGCTCCAAGGCGGATCTGATCCGCGCCATCGTCGACCGGCGGGTGGAGGAGATCGCCGCGCCCCTGGCCGCCCCTGACGCTCACGACCGCCCGGAAGAGGCCCTGGCCGGTTTCGCGCGGGTGATGATCGAAATGGTGCTCAAGCCCAAGGGGCGCTCGATGCTGAAGATGACCGTCCAGGCTTCGGACGACATGCCCGACCTGGCGCGCGCCTTCTACGAGGCCGGACCGCGGACCTCGCGACGGCGCCTCGCAGAATTCCTTCGCGACGAGACCGCCGCCGGCCGGCTGGCCGTGGACGACGCCGATCAGGCGGCGGACTTCTTCGCCGGCATGGTCATCGGCATCCGCCAGATAGCCGGTCTGTTGGGCGTGGAGCAGAACCTGGACGGCGCGGCCATCGACCGGCTGGCGCACGAGGCGGCCCGCCGGTTCCTGAAGGCCTACGCCATCTAGAGCGCGTTCCGATAAGTGGGAACCGGTTATCGGAACCAAACCCGCTCAAGTCTTTGAGTTTAGAGCCTGATTCAACGATCAGACGTTGCCGTCTGATCGCATCAGGCTCTAGGCCTCGTCGTCGGACGCCAGACCCATGATGTGGAAGCCGGCGTCCACATGCACCACCTCGCCGGTGGTGGAGCGGCCGAGATCCGACAGGAGCCACAGGGCGGCGCCGGCCACCCCTTCCATCGAGGTGTCGGCCTTCATGGCCGACATGGCGCGGCCCTGGGCCAGCATGCCCCGGCCGCCGGAAATGCCGGCCAGGGACAGGGTGCGCATGGCGCCGGCCGAGATGGCGTTGACCCGGATGTCCTTGGGCCCCAGGTCGCGGGCGGCGTAGCGGGTGGCGGCCTCCAGGCCGGCCTTGGCCACGCCCATGGTGTTGTAGTTGGGAATGGCCCGCTCGGCGCCCAGATAGGTCAGGCAGACGATGGAGCCGCCGTTCGGCATCATGGCCGCGGCGCGGCGCGCGCAGTCGACGAACGAATAGACCGAGATGTCCATGGCCCGCAGGAAGCCCTCGCGGGTGGTGTTCTCGACGAAGGAGCCCTTGAGCTCGTCCTTGTTGGCGAAGGCGATGGCGTGGACGAAGAAGTCGATCTCGCCTAGCGCATCGCTCACCGTCTTGAAGGCGGTGTCCATGGCCGCGTCGTCGGTGACATCGGCCGGCGCGGTGATCTTGACGCCGAGCTGTTCGGCCAGGGGCTGGACCCGGCGCTCCATGCCCGGCAGGTGCAGGAAGGCCATCTCCGCGCCCTGGGCGGCCAGCTGAGAGGCGATGCCGAAGGCGATGGACTGGTGGTTGGCGACCCCGGTCACCACCCCCTTCTTGCCCTTCATCAACTCGCCCTTGGGCATGTCGTATTCGTCAGCCATGGCTTCCTCGCCTTATGTCGATCTCAAGGGGTCGCGCCGGCCGGCCTAGCTGGCCTTGGCCATCACCAGGCAGCCATTGGTGCCGCCGAACCCGAAGCTGTTGGACATCACCGTCTCGAAGGCGCCGTCGCGGCGCTCGCGCAGGATCGGCATGTCGGCGAAGGCCGGATCGAGGTTTTCGATGTGGGCGCTTTTCGCCATGAAGTCGTTGTTCAGCATCAGCAGCGAATAGATCGCCTCCTGCGCCCCGGCCGCGCCCAGGCTGTGGCCGGTCAGGGACTTGGTCGAGGAGATGAAGGGCGCCGCATCCCCGAACACGTCGCGGACCGCCTGCATCTCCTTGGAGTCGCCCACCGGCGTCGAGGTCCCGTGCGGATTGAGATAATCGATCTTCCGCCCGCCCAGGCCTTCCATGGCCAGGTTCATGCAGCGCACGGCGCCCTCGCCCGAGGGGGCGACCATGTCGAAGCCGTCGGAATTGGCGGCGTAGCCGATGATCTCGCCATAGATCTTCGCGCCCCGGGCCTTGGCCCGCTCCCATTCCTCCAGCACCACGATGCCGGCGCCGCCGGCGATCACGAAGCCGTCGCGGGCCTCGTCATAGGCCCGGCTGGCGGTGGAGGGGCGGTCGTTGAAGTTGGAACTCATGGCGCCCATGGCGTCGAACAGGCACGACAGGCTCCAGTCCAGCTCCTCGGTTCCGCCGGCGAACACCACGTCCTGCTTGCCCAGCTGGATCTGCTCATAGGCCGAGCCGATGCAGTGGGTGGAGGTGGCGCAGGCCGAGGAGATCGAGAAGTTCAGGCCGCGGATCTTGAACCAGGTGGCCAGCGTCGCCGAGGGGCCCGAGCTCATGGCCTTGGGCACGGCGAAGGGGCCGATGCGCTTGGGGCCGCGGGTCCTGGCGGTCTCGGCCGCCTCGATGATCACCTTGGTCGAGGGGCCGCCGGAGCCGACGATCAGGCCGGTCTTCTCGTGGCTGACCTCATCGGGACCAAGGCCGGAATCGGCGATGGCCTGCTCCATGGCGATGTGGCCAAAGGCCGTGCCCTGGGCCAGGAACCGCAGCGCCCGGCGGTCGACCAGGGACTCCCAGTCGATGTCGGGCTTGCCGTGGACCTGGCTGCGGAAGCCCAGCTCGGCATATTCCGGCGCAGCCGTGATGCCTGAACGGGCGTCGCGCAGCGAGGCGGCGACCGCCTCGGCGTCATTGCCGATGGACGAAACGATACCGATACCGGTGATGGCGACGCGGCGCATGCTCGCTCCCATTTCCTGGCGCTTCAGCGCTGATAAAGCCCGACGCGGAGGTCGCTGGCGGTGTAGATCACATTGCCGTCGGCCTCGAGCACGGCGTCGCCGATGCCCATCACCAGACGGCGGTTGATGACCCGCTTCATCTCGACCTTGTAGGTCACCTTCTTGATGTCCGGGGTGACCTCGCCGGCGAACTTGACCTCGCCGCAGCCGAGCGCGCGCCCGCGGCCCTTGCCGCCGATCCAGCCCAGATAGAAGCCCACCAGCTGCCACATGGCGTCCAGGCCCAGACTGCCGGGCATGACGGGGTCGCCGATGAAGTGGCAGTCGAAGAACCAGAGGCCCGGATTGATGTCGAATTCGGCCTCGATATAGCCCTTGCCGTGGGCGCCGCCATTGTCGTTGATCGTGGTGATGCGATCGAACAGCAGCATCGGCGGGGACGGCAGCTGGGCGTTGCCCGGCCCGAACATTTCCCCGCGGGCGCAGGCCAGCAGGTCTTCCAGGTCGTAACGGCTCTGGGCCTCGTGAATGGTCATACGCCGCCTTTATGAGCTCGGCTGATAACAGAAGGGGTCAGGCCCTAGCACGAGGCCAAGGCGTGGCTCAACGACATTGGGCGGGGCCCGCCACGCCCCAGACGGCGGATTCCGTCACCCAACCGGTGACGCCGTCAACACTGAGACGGCACCAACCCTTGTCGCAACGATCCAACGCGGCCAGGGCGCGGGCGTTCAAATAGGCTGTGATCTCGGCCTCGGCCCGCGGGCGCCGACGCATCGGCAAGGGGGTCGTGGCCAGGTTCATCACCTGGCGCTTGCCGTCGGCCACCCGGCGGTGAACCCAGGCCACGCCGCCTTCGGGGTCGCAGATGCGCCGCCATTCCCGGGTCTCGGCGATCACCTGCACGGGCAGGCCGCGGGCCCGGTAGACCCACAGCACCTGATGGTCATCGCCGGGCCCGGCCCGGGCGTTCACCTCGCCGAACTTCAACGACAGATATCGGGGCACCGCAAAGCCCGACGGCGTTTCGCCGGCCTCCCGCGCCTGCGCCGGGGCGGCCAGCATCAGCGCAATCGTCAGGGCGCAGAAGGTCAGCAGCGCCCGCGCCGGCGACAGGAGATGAGGATAAGTCTCGCTTAGCTCAGGCTCGCCTTGGCCCACCTGGGTCCCTTTGCTACAGGTTGAGGCTCGCGCGCCCATGGCGCCCCGCCGCAAGGTTCCCGTCGCAGACTTGGTCATGGTCGCCCGTAAGCCCAAAGTCATCGTCACCCGCAAGCTCCCCGATCAGGTGGAGACGCGGATGAGAGAGTTGTTCGACGCAGAGCTCAACCTTTCGGATGAGCCCCTGAGTCGCGACGCGCTGGTCGATGCGGTGAAACGCGCCGATGTGCTCGCCCCCACCATCACCGACCGAATCGATGCTGATCTCATCGCCCAGGCCGGGCCGCAGCTCAAGCTGATCGCCTCATTCGGGGCCGGTGTCGACCATATCGACGTACCGGCCGCGGCCGCCCGCAGCATCCGCGTCACCAACACGCCCCGCGCCCCGACCGCGCCTACGGCCGACCTTACC
>CAZERE010000126.1:0-4932 GCA_964515365.1 uncultured Phenylobacterium sp.
ATGCATCAGTTGAAATTAGAGGGACTAAAAGCGAATGTCCGACATTCTGGAACGCGTGCGCAAGATCGTCATCGAGCACCTCGACGCCGATCCCGAGAAGGTCACTGAGAAGGCCAGCTTCATCGACGACCTGGGCGCGGACAGCCTCGACAACGTCGAGCTGGTCATGGCCTTTGAAGAAGAATTCGATATCGAAATCCCGGACGACGCCGCTGAGCATATTCAGACGGTCGGCGACGCCGTGAAGTTCATTCAGGAACGTCTGGGCGCCTGACGCCTGGGCGTCTCGCCCTGAAGTACCGACAATGACCGCCGCGTCCCTTAGGCCCCTGCGCCGGAGAGGCGCGGCGGTTTTCGTTTAGGCGGCTGGGGAGTAGAAAACGCCATGTCGAACGCCAACACCCGCCGCGTCGTCGTGACCGGCCTCGGCCTCGTGACCCCGCTCGGTTCGGGCGTCGAGGTCACCTGGAAGGCGCTCCTGGCCGGCAAGTCCGGCGCCGGGAACATCACCACCTTCGACGCCAGCGACTATGCCTGCAACGTCGCCTGCGAAGTGCCGCGGGTCGATGGCCGCGGCGGCGGCGGCCCCGACGTGGAAGGCGCCTTCGATCCCGACGCCATCATGTCGTCCAAGGACCAGCGTCGGATCGACGATTTCATCCTCTACGCCATCGCCGCGGCCGACGAAGCCGTACGCGACTCCGGCTGGGCGCCGCAGGACGACGAGGGCCGTGAGCGGACCGGCGTCATCATCGGTTCGGGCATCGGCGGTCTGGCGACCATCGAAAAGACCAGCATCGAGCTGCACGAAAAGGGCCCCCGCCGGGTCAGCCCGTTCTTCATCCCCTCCGCCCTGATCAACCTGGCCTCGGGCCAGGTTTCAATCCGCCACGGCTTCAAGGGGCCCAACCATTCGGTGGTGACGGCCTGCGCCACGGGCGCCCATGCGGTCGGCGACGCCGCGCGCCTGATCAAGTATGGCGACGCGGACGTGATGATCGCCGGCGGCGCCGAGGCGGCCATCTGCCCGGTGGGCATCGCCGGCTTCATCGCCTGCCGCGCCATGTCGACGGACTTCAACGACAACCCGACCAAGGCCAGCCGGCCCTATGACAAGGACCGGGACGGCTTCGTGATGGGCGAGGGCGCAGGCGTCCTGGTGCTGGAAGAATACGAGCACGCCAAGGCCCGCGGCGCGAAGATCTATGCCGAGGTGGCCGGCTACGGCCTGGCCGGCGACGCCTATCACATCACCGCCCCGGCCGAGGATGGCGACGGCGGTTTCCGCGCCATGCAGGCGGCGATCAAGGATGCCGGCATTTCGCCCGCCGACATCGACTATATCAACGCCCACGGCACCTCGACCCCGCTGGGGGACGAGATCGAACTGGGCGCGGTGGAGCGCATGCTGGGCAATGCGGCCTCGCGGGTGACCATGTCGTCCACGAAGTCGGCCACCGGCCACCTGCTGGGGGCGGCGGGCGCCATCGAGGCGGCCTTCACCTGCCTGGCCATCCGCGACCAGATCGCCCCGCCGACCATCAACCTGGACAATCCCTCGGTGCAGACGCCCATCGACCTGGCCGCCAACAAGGCTCAGCCGCGGGAGATCAAGATCGCCCTGTCCAACAGCTTCGGCTTCGGCGGCACCAACGCCTCCGTGGTGTTCAAGCAAGTCTGAGCTGATGGCCCGAAAGACCCGCGCCCGACCGGCCCGAAAACGCGCCGGGTCTTCGCCCCTGCGCCGCCTGATCGTGACGCTGACCAGCGCCGCCTTGACCTTCGTCCTGGTCCTGGCGCTGGCCGGCCTCTGGGCGCTGTGGATGTACCGCGGCCCCGGCCCGGAGGCGGCCTCGGAAACCACGACGGTGATGCTGCGCAGGGGGGCGGGCCTGCCCGAAATCGCCAGCACGCTGGAGACGTCCGGGGTCATCTCCTCGGCGCCGATCTTCCTCGCCGCGGCCCAGGCCACCGGCGCGGCGCGGGAGCTCAAGGCCGGGGAGTATGAGTTTCCCAACCGCGCCTCCATGGCCCGGGTCCTGGACGATATCCGCGCCGGCAAGGTGGTCCGCCATTTCGTCACCGTGCCTGAGGGCATGACGTCGGAGATGGTGGTTGAGATTCTTGCGGAGAATCCGCTGCTGACCGGGGTGGCGCCGGCGCCGCCGGAGGGCGCGCTCCTGCCCGAGACCTACCAGATCGAGCGGGGCGAGGACCGGGCCGCCGTCCTCCAGCGGATGATGGACGCCCACGACGAGGTCCTGGCGCTGCTCTGGTCCAAGCGTCAGCCGGGCCTGCCAGTGCAAAGCCCGCAGGAGGCGGTGATCCTGGCCTCTGTCGTGGAGAAGGAGACGGCGGTGGCCAGCGAGCGCCCGCAGGTGGCCTCGGTGTTCGTCAATCGCCTGCGCCGCGGCATGCGCCTGGAGAGCGATCCCACCATCATCTATGGCCTGACCAAGGGCCGGCCGCTCGGGCGCGGCATCCGCATGTCGGAGCTGACCGGAGCGACGCCCTACAACACCTATATGATCGATGGCCTGCCCCCGACGCCGATCTGCAATCCCGGCCGGGCCGCCCTGGCGGCCGTGCTGGACCCGCCGCAGACCGACTATCTGTTCTTCGTGGCCGACGGCAGCGGGGGGCACGCCTTCGCCACCAGCTATGAAGAGCACCGCCGCAATGTGAGCCGCTGGCGAGAGCTGGAGCGCAATCGCGCGCCGGCGCCCCCGCCGGCCAAGGCGCCGCCGGCGCCCGCCGATGCGGCCCAGACCCCGGCGGAGCCTTGAGGGTCCGACCGATCGACGAGACCGCTTCAAGGGAAGACGACTGATCATGCCGATTTCGGGGATGACCGGCTTTGGCCGGGCCGAGGGCGCCTTGGGCGACTGGAGCTGGGCGGCCGAGGCGCGCTCGGTCAACGGGCGCAATCTCGATGTCCGCTTCCGCGGTCCCCCCGGCTTTGATGGGCTGGAGCGGGCGGCGCGGGAGGGCGTTCAGGCGCGGTTTCAGCGGGGCCAGGTGACCGTGGGCCTCCAGGGCAAGCGGGCCGAGGGGCAGATCCAGGTGCGGATCAATCTCGACCAGGTGGAGCGCTATCTGGAGGCCACGGCGCCCCTGGTGGCTGCGGGACGCGCGGCGCCGCCCACCCTGGATGGCCTGTTGGCCCTGCGTGGCGTGATCGAGGCCGCCGAACCCGACGCCGATCCCGAGGCGCAGGCGCGCCTTGAGCAGGCCATGGCCGCTTCGATGGGCCAGGCTCTGGACGCCCTGAAGACGGCGCGGGACGCCGAGGGCGCGGCCCTGACCGGCGTGCTGTCCGGCCTCACCGACAGGATCGCCCAGCTCACCGCCCAGGCCGGCGCCCTGGCCGAGGAGCAGCCGGCGGTGCTGAAGGCGCGGTTCGAGCGGCGGATGCGCGAGCTGATCGGCGATCCGGCCGGCCTGGAGGAGCGCATCGTCCAGGAGGCCGCGGCCATGGCGGTGAAGGTCGATGTTCGCGAGGAACTGGACCGCCTGGCCGGCCACGTGGATTCCGCCCGCCAGCTCCTGGCCGGCGATGGTCCGGTGGGGCGTCGCCTCGACTTCCTGACCCAGGAATTCATGCGCGAGGCCAATACGCTCTGCTCCAAGTCCGCCCTCGCCAACCTGACCGCGGTGGGCCTCGAGCTGAAGGCGGTGATCGAGCAGCTTCGCGAGCAGGTGCAGAATGTGGAATAGAGAGCGCGATCCCCGCGCACAGATCGAATCCTGATGCCCTACAGCTCCATTCCCCGCCGCGGCCTCATGCTGCTGATTTCCAGCCCCTCGGGGGCTGGCAAGACCTCGCTGTCACGTCGGCTGGTCGCCGACCATGCGGACCTGAACCTGTCGATCTCGGCCACCACCCGCGATCCGCGGCCGGGCGAAGAGGACGGGCGCGAGTATCACTTCGTGGACCGGTCGGCCTTTGACGAGATGATCGCGCAGGACGCCTTCCTCGAATGGGCCAACGTCCATGAACATCGCTATGGCAGCCCCCGGGCGCCGGTGATGGAGGCCCTGCGGACGGGCCAGGACGTGCTGTTCGACATCGACTGGCAGGGGGCGGCCCAGATCGCCGAGAAGGCCCCTGACGACGTGGTGCGGGTCTTCATCCTGCCCCCCAGCATGGCCGAGCTGTCGCGCCGGCTGCACGCCCGCGCCCAGGATCGGGAGGATGTCATCCAGCGCCGCCTGGGACGGGCCTATGGGGAGATCGAGCGCGCGGTGGACTACGACTACGTCATCGTCAATGACGACTATGACCGGGCCTTCGCCGATCTCGCCCATATCTATCACGCCGAGCGCCAGAAGCGGGTCCGCAACCCGGGCCTGAAGACCTTCATCCAGACCCTGTTGGACGAACAGATCTAGGCTTCCGGCCGCGCCCTCATGCCTTCGGCGACGGCCCGCATGTCCCGGCCGGTGGGGGCCTGGAAGAGGCGCAGGTCGAACTCCGGCAATATGGCCAGGAAGTGGTCGAACAGGTCGCTCTGGATCGCCTCGTAGGCGCTCCATTCCACCGTATTGGCGAAACAATAGACCTCGAGCGGCAGGCCTTCAGGGGTGGGGGCCAGCTGGCGGACCATCAGGGTCTTCTCCTTGGCCACGCCCGGGTGGACCTTGAGATAGGCCTCCATATAGGCCCGGAAGGTGCCGACATTGGTCAGGCGTCGGGTGTTGACCGGATCACGGCCCGACCGCACCAGAGACTCGTTCCAGGTCTCCAGCTCCCTGGCCTTGCCGTCCAGATAGACGTCGAGCAGAGCGAAGCGCCGCAGCGCCTCGCGTTCCTCGGGAGTCAGGAAGCGGATGGCGGTCTGGTCCAGCAGCAGGGCGCGCATGATCCGCCGGCCGCCCGACTCCTGCATGCCGCGCCAGTTGACGAAGGACTCGTTGATCAGTCGCCAGGTG
>CAZERE010000126.1:4942-8874 GCA_964515365.1 uncultured Phenylobacterium sp.
GTCTTGTCGAAGTTCTGGACCTTCACCGTGTGGAGGGCCAGGTCGACCACGTCGCCATTGGCGTTCAGCTGCGGCATCTCGATCCAGTCGCCGACGCGCAACATGTCGTTGCTGGTCAGCTGCACCGAGGCCACGAGGGACAGGATGGTGTCCTTGAACACCAGCAGCAGGACGGCCGCCATGGCCCCCAGGCCCGAGATCAGCAGCAGGGGCGAGCGATCGAGCAGGGTGGCCACCACCAGGATGGCGGCGGCGGCGTAGAGGATGATCTTGCCGACCTGGATATAGCCCTTGATGGGGCGCTGCCGGGCCTCAGGGCGGCGGGAATAGAGCTCGTTGACCAGGTTGAGCCCGCCGGTGAGGGCCAGGATCACCGTCAGGATCATGAAGGCCGCAGCGACGTTCCGCACCACGGTCTCGGCTTCCGGCGGCAGGTTGGGAACCACCAGGACGCCCTGATAGATCACGATGGCTGGCGCCACATTGGCCAGGCGGGCCATGACTTCGCGGAAGACGGTCTCGGACCTGTCCTTCAGGGACAGGCTGAGCGCACGACGGACGATGCGCAGCAGGACATGGTGGGTCAGCCAGTTGACGATGGCGGCCAGCAGCGCCAGGGCGCCCAGCCCCGCCAGGGTCTGGAGGTGCGGATAGTCGTTGAGGCTGCTCAGGGTCAGGTCGAGTTCGAACATGGCCCGGTCCTAGAGGACCCAGCCCAGCGGGGGCAAGGCTTGTGAGCTAGGCGCGCTCAAGGAGCTTGCCGGCCAGGCCCAGAAACTCCTCCAGCGCCAGGGTCTCGGCCCGCCGTGAGGGATCGATGCCCGCGGCTTCGCAGAGCTCGGCGCCGCCCAGGACCTTGAGGCTGGAGCGCAGCATCTTGCGACGCTGACCGAAGGCGGCCTGGGTGATCTGTTCGAGCGCCGACAGCATGGGTTCCGGCGGCCGGATCTCATGGGGATCGAGGCGGACCACGGCGGAGTCGACCTTGGGCGGCGGGGTGAAGGCCCGCGCCGGCGCCTCCATCACGATCTTGGCCTTCGCCGTGGCCTGGGCGATGACCGCCAGGCGGCCATAGGCGTCGTCCCCAGGGCGGGCGACGATCCGTTCGGCGACCTCCTTCTGGAACATCAGGGTCATGGAGGCGGGCCGGTAGGCCCCCGTCAGCCACTTGATGAGCAGGGCCGTTCCCACATTGTAGGGAAGATTGGCGACGATCGGCACAGATTGGTTCGCCGCCAGCTCGGCCTCGTCGGCCTTGAGGGCGTCCCCCATGACGATCCGAAGCTTGCCCTCAGAAACATCGGCCAGTTCATTGAGAAGCGGAAGGAATCTGGCGTCCTTCTCAATCACAGTCACCGCCGCGCCCGCCTCCAGCAGCGCCCGGGTCAGGCCCCCTGGGCCCGGGCCGACCTCGATGACCGTCAGACCTTCAAGCGGCCCGGCCAGGCGGGCGATCTTGCGGGTGATGTTGAGGTCGAGCAGGAAGTGCTGGCCCAGCCCCTTGTCGGCCATCAGGCCATGGGCCTCGAGGCTCTGACGCAGGGGCGGCAGGTCTGTAAGCGCGCTCATAGCCGACGGTCAGCGATCTCTTTGGCCATGCGGATGGCGGCGATCATGCTGTCGGCGCGGGCCAGGCCGCGGCCGGCGATATCGAAGGCGGTGCCGTGGTCGGGGGAGGTCCGAACGATGGGCAGGCCCAGGGTGATGTTCACCCCGCCCCAGAAGTCGAGCATCTTCACCGGGATCAGGGCCTGGTCGTGATAGAGGCAGAGGACGGCGTCATACTTGGCCCGCGCCGCCTCGTGGAAAAGGCTGTCGGCGGGGCTGGGGCCCGTGGCCTCGACGCCCAGGTCGCGCAGGGCGCGCACCGCCGGGCCGACGATCTGGACCTCTTCGCGGCCGATCGTGCCGTTCTCCCCGGCGTGGGGATTGAGTCCTGCGACCGCCAGGCGAGGGCGGTCGATTCCGAAATCGCGACGCAGGGCCTGGGCGGTGACCAGGCCGGCATTGACGATCTTCTCCACGCTCAGCGCCGCCGGAACCTCGGCCAGGGGCTTGTGGACCGTCACCAGCGAGACCCGCAGGCCAGGCGCGGCCAGCATCATGACCGGGCCGCGGGCGCCGTCATAGCGATGGGCCAGGGTCAGTTCGCCCAGGAATTCGGTATGGCCAGGGAAGGGGAAGCCCGCGCCGTAGAGGCTTTCCTTGGCGATCGGCGCGGTCACCACGCCGCCGACCGCGCCCGACAGGGCCAGGCCGACGGCCGTCTCGATCCAGGCGATCACGGCCTTCGCCGCCCGCGGCGACGGGTTGCCGGCGACCACCGGCTCCAGCAGCGGAATGTCGATGACCGGAACCGCCTGTTCAAAGACGCGGTTGGCGTCCTCGGCCGCGCTGACCTGTCGTACGAGCCCCGCCGTTCCCCCTGAGCCCGCGGCGACCTGGCGAAGGTCGCCGACCACGACAAAGCTGGGTCCCGAATGCCGAAGGGCGCTCCAGGCCTTGAAGACGATCTCGGGGCCGATACCGGCCGGGTCGCCGAGACTTACGGCGAGGGGGCGATTTTTCAACGGGTCTCGATGGTCGCAGAATTGCGAAGGTCACGCATGTAACGCCGGGCGATCAGGCCCAGTTGCTGGAAGAACAACCGGCGTTCCACGAGCTCGGCCGTGGGCTGGTCGGCGCCGGTGGCCCGCTTGCCGCAGACGGCCACGATATGCATGCCGGCGTCGGTCCGGATCGGTTCGGACAGTTGACCCACCTCAAGGGATTCAGCCGCGGCGCGGAAGGCCGGGGCCAGGTCGCCGATCTCGGCCTCGCCCAGATCGCCCGCGACAACGCCTTCCTGGCCATTGGCCACGGCTTCCAAATCGTCGCAGCCGGTGATCTGGGCCCGCAGCGCCATGAGACGCGCCCGCGTCGCCTCGACGACCGAAGGATCAGACCCGGCCGGCAGGCCGATGGCGGCCTGCTTGAGATTGACCAGGGTGGCGCCGGCGCCGGACCGCTTGTCCCGCAGATAGACGATATAGACCCCGTCGGTGACGGGAATGGGCTGGGAAAGCTGGCCCGGCCGCATCTGTTCCAGGGCCCGTTCGACCTCGGACGGCATTTCGCCAGGGCCGATCCAGCCGGCGTCGCCGCCGGCCGCCGCCGTCGGCGCGGCCGAGAACTGGCGGGCCACGGCCTGGAAGGGCGCGCCCTGCTGCATCTGGGCGACCAGCTGCTCGCCGCCCCGCAGGGCGGTTTCCATGCCGCCGACCCGGGCGGCGTCGATGAAGACTTCGCTGACCTGGAACTGCGGGCGTGAGGCCTGGGCGGCCTGCTGGGCCAGCACCGCCTGCACCTGGTCGTCGCCGATCCGCAGGCGCGAGCCATAGCGGCCCTGGATCCAGCGCTGCCAACTGGCCTGGGCGCGAAGCTGTTCGCGCAGGGAGGCCAGTACGCCCTGGCTCTGGAGCATGGAGGTGAACTGTTCGGGCGTCATCTCGTTGCCCGCGGCCATCTCGGCCAGTTCCTCGTCCACATCCTCGTCCGAAGCGATGATCGAGAAGTTCTGCTCCTGCTCCACGCGGCGCAGTTCCTGGAACTGCAGGGCCTCGTCCACCAGGGAGATCAGGGCCTCCTGCTGGATCTGCGGCAGGGTCTGCTCGCTGGGCTGGACCCCCGTGGTGGCGATCAGCAGGCGCATCCGCTGGGCCAGGTCATAGGTCGAGATGATCTCGTCATTGACCACGGCGGCGGCGTATTCGGTCATGCCCTGGGGCTGGGCCGGGGCGGCGGGGGCCGCCGCAGGCGCCTCGGCCTCGGCCTCGGAGGTTTGAGCCATCGCCACGCTGGAGGGAGCGGCGGCCGCCAGAAGGGCCGCAAGGGCGACGCCGCAGGCCGCTCGGCCGCGGACTGAACGCGCAGAAAACATCGCTTGGGTCATT
>CAZERE010000127.1:0-8731 GCA_964515365.1 uncultured Phenylobacterium sp.
GCCTGGCCATGGCGTTGGCGTGGGCCGCGCGGCTCACAAAGGCGCCGCTCTCCAGCATGCCGACGAAGGGGGCGGCGTAGAAGCGGCTCTTGGAGGGCAGCTGCCCAGACTGCTTCAGGCGCGCGTCGAAGCGAGGGCCGAGGTCCTTGCGGAAGATGACGATCGCCTCGGCCGGGGTCATGCCCGCCTTGGTCCCGCCGATCACCAGCAGGTCGACGCCGAGGCCTGCGATCGCCTTGAGGTCGAAGCCGGCGGCCGCGGCGTTGGCCAGCCGCGCCCCGTCCAGGTGGACGCCAAAACCCCGCGCGCGGACCGGCGTGGTGAGCGTCTCCAGGGCCTCGGTGGAATAGACCGTCCCGTACTCGGTGGCGTTGGTCAGGGACAGGGCCGCGGCCGGCTGGGCGTGGGCGCTTTCGGCCCGAGCCAGGGCGGCGGTCAGGGCCCGGGGATCGATGCGTCCTGACGGACCCTCCAGCCCCTGGATGGCCAGGCCGTGGCCAAAGAAGCCCGGCGCGCCGGTTTCGTCGGTGGCCACGTGGGAGTCCCGATGGGCCAGGACGCCTTCGAAGGGGCGCGCCAGGGCCGCCAGGCAGATGGAATTGGCCGCCGTGCCCGAGGTGACGAAGCGGACCTCGGCGTCGGCGTCCAGCATATCCCGGATCAGATCGGCGGCCCGGGCGGTGGTCCCGTCCGCCCCATAGCTGGCGGCGAAACCGGAATTGGCGGCCGTCAGGGCGGCCATGGCCTCCGGCGCGGCCGGGGCGGTGTTGTCTGAGGCGAAGTCGTAGCGGGGGCTCATCCCGCCGTTCTACCCCAGGCCTTCACATCGTCCACGAACAGATCGGGTTCCTCCATGGCCGCGAAATGCCCGCCGCTCGGCATGTCGGTCCAGCGGACGATATTGTAGCCGCGGTCGGCGAAGGACCGGGGCGGGGCGGGGTAGAGGGCCTCGCCGGGGAAGTTGGCGAAGGCGGTCGGCGTCTCGCACCGCTGGCCCGGCTGCAGGGCGATCCCGCCTTCCTCCAGCATGCCGCGATAGTACCAGGCGCCGGTCGCGAAGCTGTCGGTCATCACATAGAGCATGATGTTGGTCAGCAGCTGGTCCTTGGAATAGACCGCGTCGAAGGCCTTGGTCCGCAGGTCCGACCAGTCGTGGAACCGCTCGGCGATCCAGGCGGCCTGGCCCACCGGGTTCGAGGCGCCCAGCCAGGCCAGGGACTGGGGCTTGGAGGCCTGCAGCCGGAAATAGGCGCCCATGACGTCCATCATGCCGGCCTGGCGGGTCATCCAGGCGGTCTCCTCCGGCGTCTGCGGACCGCCGGGCGCGCGGAAGGCCATCATGTTGAGGTGGATGGCCCGCACATGGGCGGCGTGGTCGAGCCCCAGCCACGAGGTGATCATCGAACCCCAGTCGCCGCCCTGGGCGAGATAGGTTTGATAGCCCAGCACCTGCGTCATCAGGGTGTTGAACAGCCGCGCCGTGCTGCGCTGGCCCATGGGGCGCGAGGGTTTGGACGAGAATCCGAAGCCGGGCAGGGAGGGGATGACGAGGTCGAAGGCGTCGGCCGGATCGCCGCCGAACCGCGATGGGAAGGCCAGCTTCTCGATCACACCCCAGAACTCGTAGTGCGAGCCGGGCCAGCCGTGGGACATCAGCAACGGCCGCTTGCCGCCGGCTTCGCCCACCACATGGACGAAGTGCAGGTCGAAATCCTCGACCCGGGCGGTGAACTGCGGGAAGCGGTTGAGTTCGGCCACGGCGGCGCGCCAGTCGTAGCCGCCTGTCCAGTGGTCGCAGAGACCCTTCAGCCAGGCGCCGTCGCAGCCATAGGCCCAGCCGTCGGGAACCTGCGGGATCGGCGGCCACGCATAGCTGGCCACCTTGTCGAGGACGGCGGCGACCTTCGCCTCATCCCACTGAACCTCGAACGGTTTCACCTGGCTCACGGCGCGCTCCCTCTAGCTTCTTATGGGCCGAGGTTGCCCGCCTTGACCCGGGGCGCGTCAAGGCCGATCAGGCGGCGGGGCGCAGGCCACGCGAGATGGCCGGGATCAGTTCGGCGATCAGCTTGCGGGCGCCGCCCGTCGGCAGCTTGCCCACCATCTCCAGCACGATGCAGCCATGGGTCGAGGCCCAGAACATCTCACCGATCCGCACGGCGTCACCCGCCAGATGGCCGTTCTCCACCAGGCTGCGCACATACTGGCTCATGGTCTGGCGCGCCCGGCCAGCCGCGCGGGCCAGCTCCGGATAGTCGGCCTCATTGGGCTGATACATGTCGAACATCAGCTTGTAGGTCTGGGGATGTTCGAAGGCGAAGGTGACATAGGCCTCGCCCACCGCCGCCCCCTTGGCCCGGGCGTCGCCGGGCTGGGCGTAGGCCGCCTCCAGGGCCTCGGCGAACCGGTCGAAGCCGGCCGTACGCACGGTGGCCAGGATGTCGTCCTTGTCCTTGAAATAGCGATAGGGGGTCATGGGGCTGACCCCGAGCGCCGAGGCCAGCTGGCGCATGGTCACCGCCTCGGGCCCCTTTTCGGCGAACAGCTGCTCGGCCACTTCGCACAGCCGGTCACGGAAGTCGGCGACGTCGGACTCGGAAAGGATGCGGGGCATCGGGCTCGCAGGGCGGGTTGATCAGCAGGGGTGTGACTCTCTCACTGTTACATTTACGTCGTAAAATCAACCAGGATCGCCTGCGGCCCGCCGCCGCGCCAGAGATGGCCGCCCCTTAGGCCTCCACCTCGAAGGTCATGCCCGCATTGGCGCGCAGGCGCTCCACCAGCTTCATCCCCATGGCCGCGCCTGGCGTCCAGATTCCGCCCGGGGTGTCCAGGGCCTCGGTGATCAGGCAGATGGCCGCCTCGCCGATCATCTTGGAGGTGCAGCCATAGCCGGGGTCCTTGTCGCCGGTGACGGCCACGCGCATCTGCTCGCCGCCCTCGCCGAGGCCGATGAACAGCAGGTCGAAGAAGCCGGTCTCCCGTTCCTCCTTGCTGGGGCCCTCGCCGGGCTTGGGGCCGCCCTCGGCGCCCAGGGCCGGGGCGGGCGGGGCGTTGGGATCGACCACCACCATCTCGTCATAGACCAGGCCCTCGCCATAGGCGTGGCCGGTCAGCAGGTTGGAGCGGTGGACGTTGCGGGTGTTGATCGCGGCCATGACGAAGGGGCCGACCGTGGCGCCGAGGTCGGCATCCTCCTCCACCTTGTCGCCGCGGGGTTGCTCGGGGCCCTTGAAGCCGGGCGTCAGGGCGAAGGGATCGATCATCAGGGCCAGCAGGCTGGGGTCCTTGGACAGGGCCGCCATGGTCGCCTTGAGGCTGGCGGCGGTGCCGCCGGAGAAGCCGCCCTTCATCTTGCGCACGCGTCCCTTCACCCGCGGCAGGGCGTGGCCGAACTTCGCCCTGGCCTCCTGCGCCAGGTAGAAGACGCCGAGTTCGAAGGGGATGGAGTCGAAGCCGCAGGAGAAGACGATCCGCGCGCCGGTCTCTTTCGCCTTCGCCTCGTGGGCGTCGATCATGTGGCGCATCCAGACCGGCTCGCCGCAGAGATCGAGATAGTCGGTCCCGGCCTCGACGCAGGCGGCGACCAGGTCGTTTCCATAGAGCTGATAGGGACCGACCGTGGTGATCACCGCCTTGGTCCGCTCCACCATGGCCTTGAGGGATGCCTTGTCGTCGGCGTCGGCCACCACCAGCGGCGTGTCGGCCGGCGCCCCGATCTCGTCGCGGACGGCGGCCAGCTTGTCGGCGCTGCGCCCGGCCATGGCCCATTTGACCTCAGCCCCGACGCCATAGCGCTTGGCCAGGTGCTCGGCCACCAGCCGGCCGGTGAAGCCGGTGGCGCCATAGACGATGATGTCAAACTCGGCGTCTTGTCTCACAGGGCGTCCTCCGTCTGGTCCTGGGCGACGAAGCCCGGCCAGTTGTTCATATAGGTGATGAAGGTGGGGCTCAGGCCTTCTGCGGCCAGATGGGCGCGGCTGACGGGCAGGGCGACCGGCTGGAAGTCTGGATCGGCCTGGACCTTCTGCGGATAGTCATGATGCAGCACGGCGGCCCGGCCGATCAGCACATAGTCGGCGCCGGCGGCCAGGGCGTCGCGGGCCTGGGCGCCGGTCATGATCTTGCCGGCGACGCCGAGGCGGACCTCGCCCCGGGGCAGGTCGGCGAAGTAGGACATCAGGCTGCGGCCCTTGAACTCGGCCTCCGTCGGCTCCTTGCGCACGTCCCAGAGCGACATGTCGAGGAAGTCCAGCGCCGGATGGACCAGCATCTGGGCGGCCAGGTCACGGATCTCGGCCAGCTTCAGGCCGAAGCGCTCCGGCGACAGGCGCAGGCCGAGCAGGAAGTCCTCGCCGCAGCGGGCGCGGATACCCTCGACGATCTCGACGACGATCCGGGCGCGGTTCTCCGCCGAGCCGCCATAGGCGTCGGTGCGGCGGTTCAGCTCCGGCGAGAGGAACTGGCAGAGGATGTAGCCATGGGCGCCATGCACCTCGACTCCGTCGAAGCCGGCCTTCCGGGCGCGTTCGGCGCCGGCGATGAAAGCCTCGATCAGCGCTGCGACCTCGGCCTCGCTCAGGGCCCGGGCGCCGGTCTCGGGATCATCGGAGGGGCAGACCGGCGCCTCGCCGATCAGCTCCTTGGGCGAGCGGTTGCCGGCGTGGTGCAACTGCAGGACCGCGACGCTGCCTTCCGCCTTGATGGCGGTCGCCAGGCGGGTCAGCCCCGGCAGATGGTCATCGGAAAAGACGCCGAGCTGGCCGGGAAAGCCCTGGCCGATCTTCTGGACGTGGGAGGCGCAGGTCATGGTCAGGCCAAAGCCGCCCTTGGCCCGCATCGTCAGCCAGTGGAACTCCTCGTCCGACAGGGTCCCGTCGGCATGGCTCTGGGTGTTGGTCAGCGGCGCCAGCATGAAGCGGTTCTTCATCGCAGGCCCGTGGGCGAAGCTGAGGGGCGCAAACAGGTCGGGCTGGGCCATGGTCTCGTCTCCGGCGGCAGGTGAACCCTGTTCATAGACGAGGCCGACGCCCCGACGAAGAGGCGCCGTTGCGGAAGGCCCGGCTTGTATCCCTCGACACAGCGGGCCATCCAGGGGCCGACAGGCAAGTTCAGGAGGTCACATGCGCGCCGTCTGGTACGACAGGACAGGCCCCGCCCGAGAGGTGCTGCAGCTGGGCGAACAGCCCAAGCCCCAGGCCGGCCAGGGCCAGGTGCTGATCGCGGTGAAGGCCTCGGGCGTCAATCCGTCCGACGTGGGCATGCGCGGCGGGGCGTCTGGCGCGCCCATGGCCTTTCCGAGGATCATCCCCCACAGCGACGGCGCCGGCGTGGTCGAGGCCGTGGGGCCAGGCGTCTCGCCGGCCTGGGTCGGGCGCCGCGTCTGGTTCTATAACGGCCAGCGCAACGGCCGGGCCTTCGGGGCGGCGGCGGAATATATCGAGCTGGACGTGGACCTGGTTCGCGCCCTGCCCGATGAGGTCTCGTTCGCGCAGGGCGCGACCCTGGGCATCCCCTGCATGACGGCGCACAGGGCGCTGTTCCTGGCCGGTCCGGTCCAGGGGCGCACCGTCCTGGTGACCGGCGGGGCCGGCGCGGTGGGCCATTATGCGGTGCAGCTCGCCAAGTGGGCCGGCGCCAGGGTCATCGCGACGGTGTCCAACGCCGACAAGGCCGAGCGGGCCAGGGCCGGCGGCGCCGACCACACCATCGACTATCGTCGCGAGGACGTCGCCGCCCGGGTGCGGGAGCTGACCGACGGCCAAGGCGTGCATCACGTGGTGGAGGTGGACTTCGGCGGCAACGCCGCGGCCACCCTGGCCTGCGTCAGCCTGAACGGCTCGGTGGCCTACTACGCCACCAAGGGGGCGCGGGAGCCGGTGATCCCGGCCGGCGTGCTGATGGGGCTGAATCTCTCCATCCACGGGGTCTATCTGCCGGTCAGCCCGCATGAGGCGAGACGCCGGGCCCAGGCCGACATCACCGCCTGGATCGGTACGGGGCAGGCCATCCTGTCGGTCGCCGGGACCTATGCGCTGGAAGACTGCGCCGCGGCCCACGAGGCCGTGGAGGCTGGAACCAAGGTCGGCACGGTGGTGGTCGAGCCGTGACCACGCCCAAGGACGCCATCCTCGCCCGGCGTCGCCTGACCAACAGGCTGATCGCCGCCGGGGACGCCGCCCGTCTGCGGCCCTTCTTCGATCCGGCGGTCACAGTGATCGTCGGCGACGGCGGGGTGATCGGCGGCGTCGAGGCGGTGATCGCCGCCTTCGCCGCCCAGTTCGCCGATCCCGACTTCCAGGCCTTTGTCCGTACCCCCGAGGCGGTGGAGCTGGACGCCGCCGGCGAGCGCGCCGCCGAGCGGGGAACCTGGGTGGCGGTCTCCCGCAGCCAGGGCGAGCACATCGCCGGCTGGTATCTGGCCGCCTGGAAGAAGGTCCGCGGTCAGTGGCTGATCGAGAGCGAGACCTTCGTCACCCTGCGGGGGTGACGGGCTCCGCCACCACCGGCTTGCGATAGGCGTAGAGCAGCAGGATCTGGGCGACGATGATGAAGATGGCCGCCCCCGACAGCAGGAAGGCGTCGTCATAGACCTTGGGCGAGAGGACGAACTCGCCCTTCATCACCTTGCGCCAGCCGTTGAAGTGCTGGGTCGATCCCACCACCAGGCCGAACACCGCCAGGACCGAGCCCAGATATCGCGTGATCCAGAAACCGGGATTGGGTGTCAGCATCAGCAGGCCGAGCAGGCCGATCACCGTCCGCTGGGTCCGGCAATAGGGACAGACATAGACCATGCCGGTGAGTTCGGCGGTCCAGGTCAGGATGCTGATCGCCACCGCGATCAGGCCTAGCAGGCGCATCCGCCCGGTCCAGAAATCCAGGTTCAGCATCATCAGCCCCCACGCCCCGCTGGAATAGGCCAGCGGCGACATCGTGTTATCTTGTAACGAGATTGGCAAGGGGCCGAGCGAAAAGTGGAATCCGGTTTTACGGATGAAACGCGCTCAAACTTTAGGAGCGTCCCAGAAGCCTGCGGAACAGACGACTGGTCTTGCCCCGCCGCGCGTCCGGCGCGCCGTCGGGGGTGACCTGGCTCGGATGGCATTTCTGCGAGACCAGCACCTCGATATATTCCGCGCGGATGCCCTGGCGCAGGTCATCGATGGTGTGGATGGTGGTCGACAGGCCGCTGGCCCGATCCAGGTAGTCGGCGATGTCGTAGCCCCAGTCGACCGTCACCAGGGCGCCATCCGGATCCATGGGATTGCCGTGGTATTCCGGCTCGGCCAGGTGCTCCACCGAGCCGTCCGGCCGTCGCCGCGCGCGGCGCACCGAGGGGGCGGCCTTTCGGACGATCGGCACGGTGCAGATGTGAAAGCCGCCCGGCTTCAGCGTGCGGGCGATCTCGGAAATGGCCCGGTCCGGCGCGAACAGGTGCTCGAACACGTCCTGGGTGACGACGATGTCGAAGGTCTCGTCGGCGAAAGTCTGCGCCTCCAGATCCTCGCTCCGATAGCCGTGCGGATGGGTCTCGCCCCAGGGTGTGGCCGGATCGTACTGGGTCGCCACATAGCCGGGGCACTGCTCGCGCAGGCGATTGCTGGACACCGAGCAGCCGGAGCTCTCGTGCAGGGCCAGCTCACGCCAATGGGGCGCAAGCTCGGCCAGCACGCGCATCATGGCGCGCTCCCGGGGAATCGAGCCGCAGTTCGAACACTTGAACCCGTCCCGCAGCCAGTGGTCGGCGGAGGCGAACACCACCTCCTCCTCACAGACGGGGCACCGGCCATGGGACTCCAGAACCGGCGGCGCGCTCACCTAGACCAAAGCCCCGTGACAGTGCTTGAACTTCTTGCCGGAGCCGCAGGGGCAGGGGGCGTTGCGGCCGGTCTGCTCCCAGCCCGCGGGCAGGGACGAGATCGGCAGGGCCTCGCGCTGGTCCCGGGCCATGCCGGAGGGCAGGGCGCCGGCCGTGGCGGCGTTCTCGCCGGTCAGGGGGTCGAGGTGCACCTCGACCAGGCGCTCCGGCGGGAGCGGCGCGGCGGGCGCCGGCTCCACCTGGATCTCCACGGTCATCATCCACTTGGTGACGTTGTGGCGCAGATCGGTGAGCAGCTTCTCGAACAGGGAGAAGGCTTCGGTCTTGTACTCGTTCAGGGGATCGCGCTGGCCGTAGCCGCGCAGGCCGATGACGTTGCGCAGATGGTCCAGATGCATCAGGTGCTCGCGCCACTGCAGGTCGATGGTCTGCAGCAGGAAGCTCTTTTCCAGCATCCGCATCCGCTCGGGGCTCAGCATCACCTCGCGCTCGGCGGCCCGGGCCTCGGCGGCCTGGGTGATCCGCTCGTGGATCTCCTCGTTGGCGATGCCGTCCTCGGCCGCCCATTCGCGGACCGGAAGCTCCAGGCCCAGCAGTTCGCGGACCCGTTCGTCCAGGCCCTCCACATCCCACTGCTCGGCATAGGCCTTGGGCGGCAGGTGGCGGTTGACCATGTCCTCGATGGTGTCGGCGCGCATCTCGGCGATGACGTCGGTGAGGTCCTGGGCCTCCATGAACTCCTGGCGCTGCTCGAACACGGCCTTGCGCTGGTCGTTCACCACGTCGTCGTACTTGAGCAGGTTCTTGCGGATCTCATAGTTGCGCTGCTCGACGCGCTTCTGGGCCGTGGCGATGGCGCCGTTCAGCCACTTGTGGGTGATCGCCTCGCCTTCCTGGACGCCGAAGGTG
>CAZERE010000128.1:0-8724 GCA_964515365.1 uncultured Phenylobacterium sp.
CATCGGCGCGAAGCCCGCCCCTTCCTGGCCCAGCAGCTTCCAACCCTCGACCCGGCAGTCCTCCAGGGCCACCTCATAGGTGTACTGGCCGCCGATCATCGGGATGCGCCGCAGGACGTTGAAGCCCGGCGCCTCGCGATCCACCAGGAAGGCCGAGATGCCGCCGCGGGCGCGCTTCTCGGTGTCGGTCACCGCCATCAGGATGGTGAAGTCGGCGTCGGCCGCCCGGGTGATCCAGATCTTGCGGCCATTGATGATCCAGTCGTCCCCGTCGCGGACGGCCTTGGTGGTCATGGCCGAGGGATCGGCGCCGGCGCCCGGCTCGGAGATGCCGATGGCCGAGACGGTCTCGCCGCGCACATAGGGCGCCAGATAGGCCTCGCGCTGGCGCTCGTTCACCGTCGCCATCAGCATGCGCAGGTTCGGGCTGTCCGGCGGCAGGGTGTAGGGGGTGACGGTGCGGCCCAGCTCCTCGCCGACGCCGACCATGGCCACATAGGGCAGGTCCGAACCGCCCACATCCTCCGGCGCGTCCAGGCCCCAGAGGCCGAGGTCGCGGGACACCTGGTCCAGCCGGGCGTGGTCCTCTGGCGGGATGGACAGGCCCTGGCCCTGCGCCTCCCGGTCCAGGACGCCGGCCTCCAGGGGCATGAGGTGGTCGCGGACGAAGCGGGCGGTCAGCTCCTTGAGCATCCGATGCTCGTCGGACAGCTGGAAATCCATGGGCGCTCCCTTTCGGCCTCTTCAAGCTTCGTCGCTTGGCGCGATCTCATTGGCGCAGCATAAACGCCGATAAGAAGCATAGGGGAGAACGGCCGTGGCGGAAGGCAAGGAACTGGCGGGTGAGGCCACCGGCCCGCTGAAGGGCGTCCGCATCCTGGACCTGACCAGCGTGGTGTTCGGGGCTTATGCGACCCAGATTCTCGGCGACCAGGGCGCCGATGTGATCAAGCTGGAGGATCCGGGCTCGGGCCGCGGCGACGGCGGCGACATCATGCGCTGGGCCGGCCATCCGCCCGAGGGGGCGCCCAAGGACCTCGGCCCCATCTTCCTGACCATCAACCGCAACAAGCGCTCCGTCCTGGCCGACCTGCGCGACGCCGAGATGCGGCCGGCTCTGGAGGCCCTGATCGCCAGCTGCGACGTGTTTGCGGCGTCCGTCCGCTACGAGGGGCTGAAGCGCCTGGGCCTGGACTATGAGGCGGTGAAGAAGATCCGCCCCGACGTGATCTATGTCCATGCCGCCGGCTACGGGTCGGAAGGCCCCTATGCCGGGGAGCCGGCCTATGACGATCTGATCCAGTCGGCCTCAGGGCTCGCCGACCTCCTGCCCCGCACCGACGGCAATGAGACCCCGCGCATCCTGCCGACCCTGGTGGCCGACAAGGTCTCGGGCCTCTTCATGGCCCAGGCCGTCACCGCGGCCCTCTTCCACCGGGCCCAGACCGGCGAGGGGCAGTTCGTCGAGGTGCCGATGCTGGAATGCGTCACCAGCTTCAACCTGGTGGAGAACCTCTATGACCACGCCTATGAGCCGCCGACCGGCCAGTGGTCCTATCAGCGGGTGACCAATCCCCACCGCAAGCCGTTCGCCACCAAGGACGGCCATATCGGCCTGCTGCCCTATACCGACAAACAGTGGGACCAGTTCTTCGCCGTGGCCGGCTGGGCCGAGACCGTGGCCAGGGACCCGCGCTTTTCCGACTACGCCCAGCGGGCCAAGCACACCCGCGAGCTCTACGCCATGGTCGAGGAGGTCACCGCCACCAAGACCACCGCCGAATGGCTGACCCTGCTCAAGGGCCTGTCCATCCCGGTGCAGAAGACCAACCGCTTCGAAGACCTGGAGGGCGATCCGCACCTTAAGGCCGTGGGCCTGTTCGAGCGCTACGACCACCCGCACCTTGGCCCCTACAAGGCCATCCGCCCGCCGGTGAAGTTCGAAAAGACCCCCTCCAACATCCGCCGTCACCCCCCGCGCCTGGGCGAACAGACCGAAGAGGTCTTCGCCGAGGTCCGCCAGCGATCTGCGCCGGAGTGAGCCCATGCGCATCGTCGTGGTCGGGACCTCGGGTTCCGGCAAGACCACCCTGGCCGGTCGCCTGGCCAAGGCCCTGGACGTGCCGCAGATCGAGCTGGACGCCATCAATCATCAGCCGGGCTGGGTCTCGCTGAACGAGACCGACCGGTCCGAATTCGTGCGCCGCGTCAAAGCCGCCATCGCACAGCCGGCCTGGGTCCTGGCGGGCAACTATTCGACCGTGCGCGACGCCGTCTGGAGCCGGGCCACCCATGTGATCTGGCTGGACTATGCCCGCCCCGTCATCATGCGCCGGGTGATCTGGCGCTCCCTGGAGCGGGCGATCAGCGGGGCGGAAATCTGGCCCGGCACCGGCAACCGCGAAACCTTCAGCATGTGGCGCTCGCCCGAGCATCCCATCCGCTGGGCGTGGGACACCTATGACCGTCGAAAGCGTGACTACGAAGCTCGGCTGGCCGAGCCCCGCTTCGCCCATCTGAAGACCTTCCGCCTGACCCATTCCGGCCAGGCGGGACCCCTGGTGGCCGAATTGGCGAGGTCCGTCCGCGCCTGACCCCTCAGCGGGCGACGCTGGCCCGGGCGCGCTGCAGGCGGGTGTTCTTGCGGATGCGGGCGGCGTCGCCCTCGTTCAGGGCGGCCATCAGCGCGGCCTTGAGCGGCGTCAGGGCCTTGGTCTGCGTCACCTTCCAGCCGGCGGCGTCGGTGACATAGAAGGCGTCCACCGCCCGCTCCCCATAGGAATCGATATGGGCCGAGGTGATGGAGAGGCCGGCGTCGGCCAGCGCATTGGCCAGCGCCGTCAGCAGGCCCGGCCGGTCGCGGCCCGAGGCCTCGACGATGGTGGCGCTTTCCGAGGCCTCGTTATCGATCAGCGCGGTGGACTTGATGGCGAAGGCCGCGGTGCGCGCCTCGGCCCCGGCCCGCGGCGGCTCGCCGGCCGGAAGCTCGCCCCGGGCGGCGGCCTCGAGGGCCTCGGCCAGGCGGGGCAGGGCGGAGGGGTTGTCGTGGCCGAAGGGCTGGCCGGTGATGTCCTGCAGATAGAAGACGTCCAGCGCCTGGCCCTGGCGGGAGGTGAAGACCCGGGCGCCCAGCACGCTGGCGCCGGAGACGGTGATGGCCCGCGTCAGGTCGGCGAACAGCCGGGTCCGGTCCTTGGCGGCGACCACCAGCTCGGCGGCGTTCAGGTCCTCGCGCACATAGCCCATGGCCGCGGCGCCCTCGGCATGGGCCCGCTGGGAGACCGCCGCATGGATGGCGATCTCGTCCTGGCCAAAGCCGGTGAAATAGGCGTCCTCCATGGCTTCGCCCCAGGCCACGGCGGCGGGGTCGGCCTCCACCAGCCGGGCGCGGATGTCGGCGGCGGCGAAGGCCTGGCGCTGGCGCACCACGGCCACGGCGTCATTGGCCCGGCCGCCGCGGAACACGGCTGAGGCCGAGGCATAGAGGTCGCGCAGCAGCTGGCCCTTCCAGCCGTTCCAGACGCCCGGCCCCACGGCGCGGATGTCGGCCACGGTCAGCACCAGCAGCAGGCGCAGGCGCTCGGGCGTCTGCACCATGCGCACGAAGTCGGCCACGGTGCGGGGGTCGGAAATGTCGCGCTTCTGGGCGTAGTCGCTCATCTCCAGGTGATGCTCGACGAGCCAGGCCACCAGGTCGATGCGCGCCCGCGGCAGGCCCAGCCGCTCGCAGGCGGCCCTGGCGGCCCGCGCGCCGGCCTTTTCCTGGCCGCCGGCCACGCCCCCCTTGCCGGTGTCGTGCAGCAGCATGGCCAGGAAGAGGACGTCCTTCTCCTGGATCTGCGGCATCAGCGAGACGGCCAGCGGATGGTCGTCCACCAGGCGGCCGGCGGCGATGTCGGCGATCACGCCGACCGCCCGCAGGGTGTGCTCGTCCACCGTATAGGAGTGGTACATGTTGAACTGCATCTGGGCGACGATGCGGCCGAACTCCGGCAGATAGCGCCCCAGCACGCCGGCCTCGGTCATCAGGGTCAACGTCCGCTGCGGGTCGCGGCCGCCGGCCAGGATGTCGAGGAAGATCTTCGCCGCCTTGGGGTCGCGCCGCACCTTCGAGGTGATGAGGCCGAGCGACCGGGTGGCGGCGGTGAAGGCGTCGGGATGCAAATCCAGGTCCCGCCGGTCGGCGATCTGGAACAGCCGCAAAAGGTTGAGCGGATCGGCCTCGAAGGTCTCCGGCCCTTCCACGTCCAGGCGCCCGCCCTCCTCGATGAAGCCGGCCACATCCAGGGGCTTGCGGGTGGTCTTGCGGCCGCTGCCGGGGAACAGGCGGGAAATCCCCCGCGGCGCCGACTTGACCCGCTCGGACTCCAGCTTGGCGGCGAAGACGCGGGTCAGGGCGCCGACCTCCTTGGCGATCAGGAAATAGCGCCGCATGAAGCGCTCGACGGCCGGATTATCGGCCCGGTCGCCATAGCCCATCCGCTGGGCGATCTCCGGCTGCAGGTCGAAGGTCAGGCGCTCTTCCGGGCGACCGGTGGCGAAATGCAGGTGGGCGCGCACCGCCCAGAGGAAATCAAACGCCCGGATGAAGGCGCGGATCTCGCGGCCCTCGAACATTTCCAGCTGCGGCACCCCGTCCACCGGCTGGGAGGGGTTCAGATATTCGGCGATCCAGAACAGGGTGTTGAGGTCGCGCAGGCCCCCCTTGCCGTCCTTCACATTGGGCTCGACCATGTAGCGGCTGGCGCCGGCCCGGGCCTGGCGCTCATCGCGCTCCTTGAGCTTGGCGGCGACGAACTCCGCGCCGGTGCCCTTGACCACCTCGTTGCGGAACCGGGTCTTCAGCTCCTGGGCCAGGGCCTCGTCGCCGATCAGGCGCCTGGCCTCCAGGATCGAGGTGCGGATGGTGAAGTCTTCCCGGGCGAGCTTGACGCACTCGTCCACCGTGCGCGAGGCGTGCCCCACCTTGAAGCCCAGATCCCACAGGGCGTAGAGCATGAACTCGATCACGCTCTCCACATGGGCGGTCTGCTTGTAGGGCCGCAGGAAAAGCAGATCGAGGTCGGAGAAGGGCGCGAGCGTGCCCCGCCCATAGCCCCCCACCGCCATCACGCACAGCCGCTCGCCCTCGGTGGGATTGCGCGCCCGGATCATGTGGACGGTGGTGAAGTCATAGAGCGCGGTGACCACCTCGTCGGTGACCCCGGACAGGAGCCGCGCGGTCTCGATGCCGCCGGCCCCATTCTCCAGCCGCTCCTTGGCGATCATCCGGCCGCGGAACAGGGCCTGTTTCAGGATCTCCAGCGCCCGCCGACGCTGCTCGGCCTCATCCCCCGCCGCATCCAGCGCCGCCGCCGACAACTGAGCGCGCAGCCGCACCCCATCGACGACATATTCCAGGCGGGTCGGCTTCAGACGAGGGGGCATGGGCTCTGGGGGCTGTGGCGGGGCAGGTACATCATATAGGGGATCAGCCCTGGCGCGTCAGGTCGAGGGTTCTGCTTCAGAATGAGGGGAGAGCGCGCGTCAGCCTGAGGCCGGACGTTCGTCGCCTACGCAAAGGGCTCGCGTCTGCTCCGCGCCAAATGCAGACGCTAAGCGCTTCTCCAAAAGCCGACGTTGGCCCCACCGCCTCGCTCCTGAGGCATTTCGATAGCGATCGTCGGAGCCGCGCCTCGTCAAAACTCGACTGTTGTACGAAGCATAAATGAGCCGGCCATGTGCGGTGCCAGCTCCGTTCTGACGCTACAAGGTCTGGTCTCGGCTCGGGTCCCCAGACGAAGTGAGCGAATGGACCCAGGAAGCTCGCGAGCCGCGGCACGGCGCGGCCGAAGGTTCCTTTCATACGCCACTGGTCTTCCCATGACACCGCCCCAGCTTAGCGGACTCTCGCCGTTAGCGGTCGGCGTCGCCCCCTTCATACCCGTTATCAGCTTCGCTGAGTTCGCTCAGTCGATCCAGGGCGGCGTCGCGCTGTTCGTCGCGCCGGGCCTTGTAGGCTATCAGGTCCGCTAGGCGGACGCGCCGATGCGCGCCCGCACGCACGCAGGGGATATCGCCCCGATCAAGCAGCCTAACCAGGTACTGACGCGAGACATTCAAGACGTCGGCGGCCGCCTGGGTGCGGAGGAGCTCGTCTCGGGGCAGGATCGAAACCTCACGCCCCTGGGCGAGAAGCACCATGAGTTCGCGAACCGCACTCGCCACCCGCCCGACAAGAACGGCCGAGTGCTGTCCCGGGCCGACCAGTCGAACTTCGCCGCCCGCAGGGCCGAACGCGCTCAGCGCGGCGCGCGCGGCGTCGCGTTCGGACGGGCCCTGCCCCCCGGATCTCGCTTGGCTTTTACGGCTCACGGCATCGCTCCTACCCCAAGATGGCCACTAATCGCTATAAACGCAACTCACCCCCCTTGGCCGATCCCCCACCTGCAGCACCGCAGCACCTACGGAGCACGCCGGAGCACCGGCAGCACCCGCAGCACAAAGCTGAATCCGCAAGCTGTGGTATTAGCTCGACTATTCCGAGCTCATTCGCTTCGTCCGGGGCGACTCGTCTGCGTGACAGACCCAATCAGGTCAGACGGGATCAGCGAGATCGCCCTCTATGGGCCAATCTCGTGCTTTTCTGACACGACTAAGCGTTTGCTTTTGGCGCATATTTTCCTGAAAGTCCTCCCGAACTCAACAGCACACCAGATGAGACCAAGGGTATGGCCACGCTGCGAGGCCGGGCGATCCGGAACAAGGACACGGAGGTGCGGGACCAGTTTTTCCCCGACGCCGATAGACGGATGTGGGACCGACAACGGTTCCACGGCTTCACCACGGCGCCGCGCACCTTGCCGCTGATCCTCCGCGCCATGAATGAGCTTTCGGAAAAGGGCAAGCCGTTGGCCGAGACCTACCTCGCGCTGTGGTGCGCGACCTGGGACAACGCCTTTGTCCGGCTCGGCCGCGCGCCCGACATCGCCTACGCCGCAGGCTTCACCGGCCAGCGGGGCGTGCGCACTTTCTACGACCGGGTGCGGCGGCTGGAGGCTCTGGGGTTCGTGGACGTGCGCGCCAGCGGTGGACAGGCGATGGGTCTGGTGTTTCTGCCAAACCCGCACATCGTGCTGCTGCAGCTTTGGGAGCGACGCAAGGACACGGCTACCCTTCCCGACGTGCAGACGGCGCTGAAAGGCCTGACAGAGAGCACCTACGACGCCTTCCTGGAACGGGCCATTGACGTGGGCTGCAACGATGTCGAACGCGAGCTGGCGCGCCTTACGGCCGCAAGCTCGCCCAAGCCTCTGAAGGCGGTCCGCCGCAAGAAGCCGGCCAAGGTGAAGACGAAGACCTAAAACCATGACCGCCGCCGTTCTCGACGCCTGCGCCCTCTTTCCCATGGAAGTGCGCGACACCCTGCTCCGCGTTGCGGCCGCGGGCGCTTACCGGCCGCATTGGTCCGAGCAGATCCTCGACGAGATGACGCGCAATCTGGTGGCGAAGGGCGTGAAGACCCCCACGGCGGCCGCTCACATGCAGGCGCAGATAGAGGCCGCGTTCCCGGACGCGATGATCGAGGTTCCCACGCATCTGATCGCGACCATGCCGAACCACCCAAAGGACCGCCATGTGGCCGCCGCCGCCGTGGCGGGCGCAGCGGAAGTGGTCGTCACCACCAACCTGAAGGACTTCGCCAAGCTTCCGAAGGGCCTGGAAGCACTGTCGCCGGACGCCTTCCTGTGTCGCCTCTTTTCTGTAGAGCCAGAGCTAGTGCTGGACGGGCTCGCCAAGCAGGCCGCCGCTCGTCGCGCCCCTCCCACGACCCTGGAGACCCTGCTCGATCGGCTCTCAAGCTCGCTTCCGAACTTCGCAGCACGGGTTCGTCAGTCGGCGTTTCCCCAATAGCTGGGGAGGTCGCCAGAATGCAGACCGTCACTAGGTCAGCTAAGAGCACTCTTCAGACAAGTGCTGTGGCGGCTTACAGGAGATGCTGGGCAGCCTCAGCGACGCTCCCCACACACCGAACACCCCGGGTCAGCGCCAATCCGCACCGTCCGCGTCTCTGCGGCCAGGCCGTCATAGATCAGCAGCCGGCCCTCCAGCGGCTCGCCGGCCCCGGTGATGACCTTGATCGCCTCCAGCGCCATCATCGAGCCGATGACGCCGGCCAGGGCGCCGATGACGCCGACGGCGGCGCAGGTCTCGGCGTCTGGGGGGATGTCCGGCACCAGGCAGCGGTAGCAGGGCTGGCCTTTGAACACGCCCACCTGGCCGGTCCAGCGGCCGATGGCGCCGGAGACCAGGGGCTTGCCGTGCGCCACGCAGGCGGCGTTGACCGCAAAGCGGGTGGCGAAGTCGTCGGTGCCGTCCAGCACCAGGTCGGCGCCGGCCACCAGGTCGCCTGCGTTGGCGCCGTCCAGGGCCAGGCGCACCGGGTTGATCTGCACATGGGGGTTTAGGGCGGAAAGCTGGGCGGCGGCGGCCTCGACCTTGGGCGCGCCTAAGTCTGAGGGGCGATAGATCACCTGGCGTTGCAGGTTGGAGAGGTCGGCCGCGTCGGGATCAATGAGCGTGATCTGGCCCACGCCGGCGGCGGCCAGATAGAGGCTGGCCGGCGCGCCCAGGCCGCCGGCGCCCACGATCAGCACATGGGCGGCCTTCAGCCTCTGCTGGCCCGGCCCGCCCACTTCCCGCAGCACCAGATGGCGGGCGTAGCGTTCGACTTCGGCGTCGGAA
>CAZERE010000129.1:0-8707 GCA_964515365.1 uncultured Phenylobacterium sp.
TATGTCGCCCGGGCCACGGACCGTCCGGCCTTCGTCAAGGCCCACGCCGACCAGATGGCCTACTTCGCCGCCGCCGACTGATGACCTGGCAGGTCGTTGCGGGCGGGCGCCGGGGAGCCGAGCCTGGGGTCTCAACAGACCTCAGGAGAAGCCCATGTCCCCGCCCTCGCCCCTTGAAATCGTCCGCCCGTTCCTGAAGGCCTTGGAACAGCTGGACTACGAAGCTGCGATGATCTTCGTGGCCGACCAGTGCGAATATGTGAACCCCCCGCCCCTGCCCACGGTGCATGGTCCGGCCGGGATTCGCAGCGTGCTGGAGCCCTTTTTCGCGCCGACCCTGCACAATGAGTTCAAGCTGCTTCGCCAGGCGGAGCAAGGCTCGACGGTGTTTATGGAACGCCTCGACCGCCATCAGCTGGCCGACAGGTGGGTCGAGCTGCCGGTCACCGGCGTATTCGACATCCAGGACGGCAAGATCACCTATTGGCGCGACTATTTCGACGCCACGACCATCCTGTCGGCCTGGCCGAGCGCCTGACACGGGCCGCGAACTTGTCGAATCCCGCCCCATGCCGGAAGAGTTCGGGAGCTGCGGGCGACGTCGCCCGCGTTTTGAAGAGCCCCTCCCATGACTTCGACGGACGACGCGCAGGAGGACGGCGGCGGTTTCGATGTGGACGACTGGGATCGCCTGCCGGCCTTTGCCGGCGCGGTGGCGACCCTGGACGATGTCCAGGCCCGGCGGGCGGTGTTTGCGCTGGGCGACACCCGCGAGGCCGCCGCCATCGCCATGGAGCTGCCCCAGCCGGTCATCTGGTGGGAGGATGAGGGCGCGCAGGCGGCTGTGGCGGTGCAGGCGGAATCCCACGTCGGATCCGACGGTGAGACCATGGAGGTGCTGGGCCTGATCCTGCCGGACGGGGAGTCCGCCGTCGCCCTGCTGGAGGATGTGGACCTGGTCGACGACACCGATCCGACCTGGCGCGACCTGGTGGCCAACGCCGTCAGCCTGGACGACGCCAAGGACGACTGAAATCTCGCAGGCCGAAATGTCGGCCTCGCCCGGGACCGATCGTCCTTCGAGGGACCGGCCGGACGCAACCGGCCGGGATGTGCATTCACCGATGGAGGACGAGCGATGCGGGTGATGGTCTTTGTGAAGGCGACCGACGACAGCGAGGCCGGCGTCATGCCCCCCAGCGAGCTGCTGGAGGAGATGGGCCGCTTCAACGAGGCGCTGGCCGACGCCGGCATCCTGCTGGGCGGCGACGGCCTGAAGCCGACCTCCAAGGGCAAGCGGGTGCGGTTCGACGGAACCAGCCGGATCGTCATGGACGGTCCCTTCGCCGAGACCAACGAGGTCGTGGCCGGCTACTGGCTGTGGGAGGTCAAGGACATGGACGAGGCCATCGCCTGGGTGAAGCGCTGCCCCAACCCCATGCCGGGCCCCAGCGAAATCGAGATCCGCCCGCTCTACGAACTGTCCGACTTCGACGAGATCATGACGCCGGAAGCGGCCGATGTGCATGGTCGAGTGGCCACCAAGCTGGCCGGCGACTGAAAGGGTTCGGGCGCGGCGGAACGCCCGCCGCCCCCACCGGGTTGAGGCTGGCCACGCCGCCCGACGCGGCCGGCGAAAGCCCGGAGCGCCCATGGCCCGCTACTATTTTCACGCCGAGAACGGTCATCGCGTGGTCGATGAGCAGGGCTCAGAATACGAGAGCGACGCTGAGGTCCGTCACACGGCCCTGCGGCTGCTGTGTGAAATGCTGCCGATGATGGAGCAGGACCTGTGGCGGGGGCGATCGGCCCGGGTTCTGGTCACCAACGCGGCGCAGGAGGAGGTCTTCGTCCTGACCGTGGAGGCGAGCGCCAGCGGCGGCTGAGACGCTGAAGGCTGGTTGTCAGCCTGCCTGCTCGGCGGGACTGAAGCCGACCATCTTGGCCATGCCGGCCTCAAGCGCCTCATAGCATTCGCAGACGATCCGCTTGAGGCCCTCGCGGTCGATGATGCGGATTCGCCCGCGACCGTTGGCGATGAGCCCCCGTCCCTGCAGATCCTTGGCGATGGCGGTCACCGTCGTGCGCTGAACGCCGAGCATGATCGACAGGTGCTCCTGGGTTAGCGGCAGGATGTCGGAGCCCAGGCGGTCCTGGGACATCAGCAGCCAGCGACACATGCGCTGCTCGGCGTTGTGGATCGCATTGCAGGCCGTGGTCTGGGCCGACTGGATCAGAGAGGCTTGGGCGAATTGGGCGATCTGGTTGACGAGGCTCGGGCTGGCCTGGGCCGCCTGGGCCAGGACGGCGAGCGGCAGCTCATAGGCGTCCCCGGGCACCTGGGCGATCACCCGCTCGTAGGACAGGGGGGAACCCAGGGCGTGCAGAAGGCCATAGCCGCCTTCGAAGCCGATGGTGCGGGTCTCCACCTCCCGGCCATCCCGCAGAACGGCGATGACCGAGAGGATGCAGTTCACCGGCAGCAGGACCCGCTCGACGGGCCGGCCTTCGCTGGCCGCCAGGTCGTCCCGCGCCAGGGTTCTGAGACGGAGGGCCGGCCCCAGTCGCGCGGCGTCGGCGCGACCCAAGGTGCTGAGAAAACGGTTTTCCGGCATGGCGTGGTCCTCTGGTCTGGAACCAGGAACGCTTAACGCCAAGCTTCAGTTCAGCCGTCGGCCTGGTCTCAGGGCTTGAGCACCACCTTCACGCAGCCGTCCCGCTTTTCCGCGAACAGATCATACATCTCCGGCCCTCGGCCCAACGGCTCGGTGTGGGTGATCAGGAAGGTGGGGTCGATCTCGCCCTCATCCAGGCGACGCAGCAGGTCGTCGCTCCAGCGGCGCACATGGGTCTGGCCGGTGCGCAGGGTCAGGCCCTTGTTCATCAGCGCCCCCATGGGGATCATGTTGGACAGGCCGCCATAGACCCCGGGCACCGAGACGGTCCCGGCGGCCTTGCAGGCCATGATCGCCTCGCGCAGGGCCACGGGGCGTTCGGTCTCCAGCTTCAGGGCCGTCTGCGCCCGGTCGATCAGTTCCAGCAGGGGGGTGGGGCCGTGAGCCTCGATGCCGACGGCGTCGATGCACTTTTCCGGCCCGTGGCCGCCGGTCATCTCCTTCAGGGTCGGCAGCACCTTGGCCTGGCTGCGATCGATCACCTCGGCGCCCAGCCGCCGGGCCATGGCCAGACGCTCGGGCACATCGTCGATGGCGATGACGCGGCGGGCGCCCTGGAGGATGGCCGAGAGAACCGTGAACAGGCCCACAGGACCACAGCCCCAGACCGCCACCGTGTCGGTGGGCTGGATGTCGGCGAAGGCCGCCGCCTGCCAGCCGGTGGGCAGGATGTCGCTGAGGAAGAGGTACTTCTCGTCGGCGCCGGTCTTGGGGATCTTGATCAGCGAGGTCGCCGCAAAAGGTGTGCGCAGATACTCCGCCTGCCCCCCGGCATAGCCGCCGGTGATGTGGGAATAGCCGAACAGACCGGCCGTGGTGTCGCCGAAGAAGGCCTTGGCGAGGTCGGCGTTGCGGTTGGTGGTTTGGCAGACCGAATAGTTGCCGGCCTGGCACTGCTCGCAGACGCCGCAGGTCATCTGGAACGGAACCACCACCCGATCGCCCACCGACAGGCCCTGGGCGCGGGCCTCGGCGCCGACCTCGACCACCTCGCCCATGGACTCGTGGCCCATGACGTCACCGGCGCACATGGTGGGCACGAAGCCGTTCATCAGGTGCAGGTCCGACCCGCAGATGCAGGTGGAGGTCACGCGGATCACCGCGTCCCTGGAATCTTCGATGATCGGATCGGGGACCTCCTCACAGCGGAGATCCTTCTTGCCTTGCCAGCAGATGGCCTTCATCGGGCGCCTCCGGACACGCTGTTGCGTTGGACATTGGACAGCCGCGCTGCGGCGATGGCGTCGAGCGCCGTGACGGCGAGGACGACGCCCAGGGCCAGGCGGGCATTGCCCCGCTTCGGGTTGCCGGGCCGGTTCAGCCGGCTCAGGACGGCGATGTCGAAGAGGTCTCCGGCCACCCGCGCCCAGAGCACGCCGGACCGGGTCGGGTTGGAGAACAGGCTCATGCCCGTCGCCATCTCCCGGGCGCCGAACAGGGCCTGGGTCGCCTGGGGCGAGGCCTGCACGCCCAGGAACCGGTTCACCGCCTTGGGAAACAAAAGGCCCCAGACGCCCAGGCCGATGGCGTTCTGGCCTAGCATGAAGGACAGCTGCGGCGTCAGGGCCGGCCGGGCGCGCACCCGGTCGGTCGTCAACCTCATCCGTCCGCCGCTGGGCGTGGTGAACTCCACGGACGGCGCGTTGGCCAGGGGCTTGCCGCCCATCCAACGGCCAAGGCTGAGCAGGTCGTGGGAAATCTCGCCGGCCTTCCGCCGCCATTCGGCGCCGGGCGCGGACGTCTCTGTTGTCGACAAGGTTGGGCCTCCTACCGGTCTGGAGTTCCTAAGACCCGTTGCGAAGACCTTTCGTTCCTTTGGCAGAGCTTGATGATGGGGGCTGGCGCCCGGGGGGAACTCCAAGCGCGCCGACGGATTGGGCAGGGGCTAACAGCCAGCCAACTTCAAAGCGCTGCGGAGACCCCGATGACCAAGAACCCGCTCCAGTCCGAAGGTCGTAAGGACAACGCCGCCCAGCCCCTGGGCGAGCAGCCGGGCCTCGCCTCCAAGGATGAGGTCAAGCACAATGGCGAGAAGTCCCGCCGCGCCGCGGGGCCTGATGGCCCGGACGCGTCGGCGGTCGGCGACACATTCAAGCAGAAGCCGGGCTGAGCATCGCCGGGCCAACCTTGACGAGGCGCGCCGCCGGTCCCTTGATCCCCTCCCTTAGCGGAGGAGCCGGCCCACCATGGAAATCTTCATCGACGCCGACGCCTGTCCCGTGAAGGACGAGGTCTACAAGGTGGCTCAGCGCTACGGCCTGAAGACCTGGGTGGTCTCTAACGCCTTCATGATGATCCCGACCTCGCCCATGGTCGAGCGGGTGATCGTCGATGCGGGTCCGGATGTGGCCGACGACTGGATCGCCGAGCATGTGGCGCCGGGTGACGTGGCCATCACCAACGACATTCCCTTGGCCGAGCGGGTGCTGCAGGCTGGCGCCCACGCCATTGCGCCCAACGGCAAGCCGTTCACCGAGGACTCCATCGGCTCGGCCATCGCCCAGCGGGCGCTGATGGAGCAGCTTCGCTCCACCGGCGACATCTATGGCGGTCCCAAGCCCTTCGACCGCAACGACCGCTCCCGCTTTCTCCAGGCCCTGGACCAGGTGATCCAGAAGGAGCGCCGCCTGCGCGGTTAGTCCTGCGGCGCCGGATTCAGAACCGACCGCAGGAACTGGACCTCGGTCGTGCGCACGGCCTCCTGGTTGGCCTTCTTGTGCACCCCATGACCTTCGTCCTTGGCCAGGACGTACCAGACCTCGGTGCCCTGATCGCGCAGCCTGGCGACCATCTGCTCGGACTCGCTGGCCGGCACGCGGGGGTCGTTGGCGCCCTGATAGATCATCATGGGCTTCTTCATCCGCGCGCTCATATTGATCGGTGCGATCTGCTCGAAGACCGCCCGCATGGCCGGGTCACGCTCGTCGCCATACTCGGCCCGGCGCAGGTCGCGGCGATAGCCCTCGGTGTTCTCGAGGAAGGTGGCGAAGTCGGAAATGCCGTAGAGGTCGATGACCCCGACAAGGCGCTCATTGTAGTGGGCGGCCACGGCCAGCGCCATGTAGCCCCCGTAGGACTGGCCGACCACGGCCACGCGGGAGGCGTCCAGGTCCGGCTGCTGGGCGACCCAGTCGAGCAGGGCGCCGATGTCCTTGACCGAGTCCTCGCGCTTCTCGGCGTTGTCGAGGGAGAGGAAGGTCTTCCCATAGCCCGACGAGCCGCGGACATTGGGGATGATCACCGCGGCGCCCAGCTCCTTCACCCAGGACTGGCGGCGCGCGCTGAAGCTCGGCAGCTCCTGGCCCTCGGGCCCGCCGTGGATCTGGATGACCACCGGCAGCTTCCCGCTCGCGCCCTCCGGGCGGTAGATGAAGGCCGGGATCGAGCGGTCGTCGAAGGTCGTGTAGCGGAAGAGGTCGGGCTCCACGAGGCTGGCCGCGTCGAGGCCGCCCAGCTCACTGTCGGTCCATTGGGTCAGCGCGCGGCTGGCAAGGTCATAGCTCCAGACATCGCCGGAGGAATTGTAGGTCGACAGGCTCAGGCCCAGGCGCGCGCCGTCCGGTGAGAATTTCAGGGCGGTGAGCACGCCTTGCGGCAGGTCCGGCCCCGGCAGGACGCGACCGCTGGCCACGTCGCGCAGGACCACCTTCGAATAGCCCTCCTCGTTGACCACATAGGCGATGGTCCCCCCGTCGGGGCTGAGATCGAAGCCTTCGGCCGGCCAGGTGGCGCCGGCGTCCAGGTCGCGCATGGCGCCGGTGGCGAGGTCGAAGACCACCGGCCGGGTCATCTCCGAACCGTCGTCGGACAGGGTGACCACCGAGGCGGCGCCGGGCCCGAAGGCCGCGCCGGCATAGTGGACCTTGCGGTCGTCCGGCCCCAGGCGCGTCAGGGCGCCCGACGCCACCTCGAGGACGAAGAGCTCCACATCGGCGACGGAGTTGTAGCGGGTCAGCAGCATGCGCCGCCCGTCGGCCGAGATCTCCAGGGGCGACATGGCCCCCTCGCCTTCCAGGACCACGCGACGGCCCTCCGGGTTGGCGGCGTCGGCGATCATGATGTCGTAGTTGGGATCGCCAGGCGTCACCTGGCTCCAGGCCACCTGGCGGCCGTCCTTGGAGAAGACGAAGTCGCTGTTGCGGGTTTCCGGCCGGGTCAGCCGCACCTCCTGGCCCGACAGGTCACGCAGGAAACCCTGGTAGTATTCCGAGCCGCCCTCGTCCCGACGATAGGCGAACCGCTCGGCCCCGGGCTGGGCCTTGGCCACCGTGATCGGCTCGTCGAAGAAGGTCAGCTGGGTCCGCGCCCCAAGGGGCTGGGCGATATGATGGATCTGCTCGGTCTGGCCAAAGCGGGTGGCCACCAGCATCGAGCCGTCGGCGAGCCAGTCCTCGAACACGGCCGACCGGACCTCGTAATAGGGGGAGATGGTCGCCTGCAGCGCCGGCGAAGCGGCCGGCGCGCCCTCATAGACCAGCTGGCCGACCTCGCGGCGCTCGACCTGGGCCAGGGCGCTACTCGCCATCAACAGGGCGAGACCCGTTCCGAGACAGACAGTGCGCAACATCATGGCGAGACCCCTGAACAAACAAGGGGCGAGCCTTTCCTCTGACGGCGGCGGCGTCAATGGCGGCAAGCGAGAAGATCACCGCGGGCGGCGCAGGGCGCTCCAGAGCAGGGCCAGACCGCCCAGGATCAGGACCTGTCCGATGGCGGCGATCAGGGCCGTGCCGCCGAGCCCGAGGCGAAACAACACGGGCTCCAATTCGGGCGCGTGGGACACCGCCAGCATGGCGCTGACCAGGGCCAAGCCGACCAGGGCGGCCGCCATTCCCAGCACCGCCCGCCGGGGGCTCCGGCGGCGGCTGAACTTCGATTCTTCATCCGCCATGGTCGGCTCCCTGTTGGAGAGAGACTGGCCTGATCCCGCTGCGACGCCTTGATCGGCGTCAAGCCGCCGGATCGGCGAGAGGCCAGGCACACCGCTCGGTGGCGCTCCCCCCCCGCCGTCATGCTCGCCCTTGTGGCGAGCATCCCTCGTCGAGGCCGGCGCAAGCGTCGCGAGGGATCCTGGGCACAAGGCCCAGGATGACGACGGTGAGTTTTCTAGCTCCGACATCCGTCAACTCAGGGAGCCATTGTGCGGGCAGGGTGTTGGTCCGCCATGCATCACTTCGAACGCAGCCCCCATGGACGCTGACGCCCTGTTCACGGGCTGGGACCCGATTATCCGCATCCTGGTGGTCGGAGCGGCGGCCTATCTGGCCCTGGTGATCGTGCTGCGAGCCTCAGGCAAGCGCACCCTGTCAAAGCTCAACGCCTTCGACCTGGTGGTGACGGTGGCCATCGGCTCGACCTTTTCCAGCATCCTGACGTCGAAGGACCTGGCGCTGGCCGAAGGGGTGGCCGCCCTCGTCCTGCTGGTCGGCCTGCAATACGCCGTCACCTTCCTGTCGGTGCGGATCAAGGGGATCGACAAGCTGGTCAAGTCCGAGCCGACCCTGCTGCTGAAGGACGGCGAGCCCCTGCCCGGCGCCCTGCGCCAGCAACGGGTGACGCAGGAGGAACTTCGGGCGGCCATCCGCACCTCGGGCGGCGCCGAGCTTTCGGACGCCGCCTTCGTGGTCCTGGAGTCGGACGGCAGCCTCAGCGCCGTCCTCAAGGGCTGAGCGACCTCAGCCCTTGGTCGGGACATAGACCTCGCCGCCGGTGGCGCGGAACTTCTCGCTCATCTCGGCCATGCCCTGGTCGGCCACCGCGTTCTGGCCGCGGGCGGCCTCGCGGATGTCCTGGCTGATCTTCATCGAGCAGAACTTCGGGCCGCACATGGAGCAGAAGTGCGCCGTCTTGTGCGCCTCCTTGGGCATGGTCTCGTCGTGATAGAGGCGCGCCGTCTCCGGATCGAGGCCCAGGTTGAACTGGTCCTCCCAGCGGAACTCGAACCGGGCGCGGGAGAGCGCATCGTCCCAGGCCCGGGCCGAGGGGTGGCCCTTGGCGAGGTCGGCGGCGTGGGCGGCGATCTTGTAGGTGAT
>CAZERE010000130.1:0-4632 GCA_964515365.1 uncultured Phenylobacterium sp.
GCCCGGGCGGCCACGCCCGGCGGCAGGGCCAGGCGCTCCTGAAGTTCAGCGATATAGACGCAGCCCTTTTCCAGCACCGCGCCGCGGGCCAGGTCGAGCTCGTGCATGGCCACGTCTTCCAGGCGCTGGGCCACCTTGCGCCCCAGGCCCGGCAGGAAGGAGGCGCGCACCCGCCAGGCGCGCACGCCCAGGCGCAGGTCGAGGCTGGCCGGCTGGACCTGGTCAGCGTCGAACGCCGTGGCGCTGGTGATCGCGCCCTGGGCGATCAGGGCGTCGATGGCCTGGCAGGGCAGGATGCCGGGCGAAAGCAGAGCGTCATTCATCGCTGGGACACTCGCCGCTGGCCTTGAGTCTGACAAGCGGCTGTCTGAGGGCGGCTGTCTGAGGGCGGCTGTCTGAGGGCTCCGGCCCTTGACCGGCAAGCCTTGAGGCGGTTGATGCGCAGTCCGAGCTTGCCTGCCGGGAGGAGCCCCATGGCCGAAGATCCGCGCGACTGGAACCTGGAGACCAAGCTGGTCCGCGGCGGCCTGGCCCGTACGCCCTATGGCGAGATCTCCGAGGCCCTGTTCCTGACCCAGAGCTTCGCCTACGACACCGCCGAAGCCGCCGACGCCCGGTTCGCCGGGGATGCGCCGGGCTTCATCTACCAGCGCTTCGGCAACCCGACGACCCAGATGTTCGAGGATCGGCTGGCCCTGCTGGAGGGCGCCGACCTTTGCCGCGCCACGGCCTCGGGCATGTCGGCGGTGCATGTGGCCCTGACCGGCCTGGTCCGGGCCGGCGATCACATCGTGGCCGGCCGCGCCCTGTTCGGCTCCTGCCGCTGGATCCTGTCGGAGTGGATGCCCCGCTTCGGGGTCGAGGTGACCTATGTGGACGCCGTCGATCCGGACGCCTGGAAGGCCGCCGTGCGGGACAACACCAAGTGCTTCCTGGTCGAGAGCCCGGCCAACCCGCTGCTGGAGGTGACCCCGATCGGCGCGGTCGCCGAGATCGCCAAGGCCTGCGGCGCCAGGTTGGTGGTGGACAATGTGTTCGCCACGCCGATCTTCCAGAAGCCGCTCGCCCTGGGCGCCGACATCGTCGTCTATTCGGCCACCAAGCATATCGACGGCCAGGGGCGCGTCCTGGGCGGGGCGATCCTGGGCGGCGAAGAGCTGATGCTGGAGGCCTATAAGGACATCCTGCGTCACACCGGCCCGGCCCTGTCGCCCTTCAACGCCTGGGTGCTGCTGAAAGGCCTGGAGACCCTGGACCTGCGGGTGCGTCGCCAGAGCGACAACGCCGCCCACGTGGCCGACGCCGTGGCCGCCCACGGCAAGGTGCGCCAGACCGTCTATTGCGGCCGCCCCGACCACCCGCAGGCGGCGATCATCGCCAACCAGATGACGGGCGGCGGCAATGTGCTGGCCTTCGACCTTGGCAGCCGCGAGGCCGCCTGGCGATTCCTGGACGCCCTGCAGATCGTCGACATCTCCAACAATCTCGGCGACGCCAAGTCCATGGCCACCCACCCCTGCACCACCACTCACCGGTCGATGCCGGCGGCCGAGCGGGAGTCCATCGGCCTCACCGAGGGCTGGGTGCGGATGAGCGTCGGCCTGGAGAACGCCCACGACCTGCAGCGCGACGTAGAGCGGGCGCTGGATCAGGCCTAAGCCAACTCACCCGCCGGTCAGGCCGTCGGGCTCCAGCCGATAGGTCTTGGCGCAGTACTCGCAGGTGACGTGGATCTTGCCGTCCGGCTCGACCATGTCGGCGCGTTCCTGCGCCTCGAACGAGGCCAGGACGCCGCGGATGCGCTCCTCCGAACAGCGGCAGACCGCGCTCAGCGCCTTGTCCTCGAAGACCCGCACGCCATCCTCGTGGAACAGGCGAAACAGCAGGGTCTGGCCCGAGATGCTGGGGTCCAGCAGTTCGTCCTCGCCGATAGTCTCGAAGAAGGCCTGGCTGCGGGTCCAGGCCTCCTCGGTGGAGCCGCGGGCCTGATCCTCGGCCACGTTCTGGATCAGCATGCCGCCGGCCCGCCAGCGCAGGCCCTGGCCCACATCGGCCTGGCCCACCGCCAGCCGCACCCGGGTCGGGGTCTGTTCGGACTGGGCGAAGTACTGCTCGGCGCAGAGCGCCAGGGTCTCGCCCTCGATGGCCGTCACCCCTTGATAGCGGTCCATGTCCGGACCCTGGTCGACGGTCATGATGAAGACGCCGCCGCCCAGCAGGGTGCGGGCCCCAGGCCGGACAAAGCCCTGCGACGCCTCGGCCACCGCGTCGGGATCGAAGCGGCAATAGCCGCGCAGGTGGCCGGCGGTGTCATAGTCGGCGACCACATAGCGCACGGGGCCTTCCCCCTGCGCCTGGACGATCAGCCGGCCTTCGAACTTCAGCGCCGAGCCCACCAGGGCGGCGAGCGCGCAGGTCTCGCCGAGCAGGTTGGCCACCGGCTCGGGATAGGCGTGGGCCGCCAGGATTTCATCGATGGCCGGCCCGAGCCGCACGAGGCGGCCGCGGACCGCGGCGTCCTCGATCTGGAACGGGCCGACGACGTCGTCGGGGATGGGAAGCGCGTTCTGGGACATGGCGAGGCCATATAGGCGCCCCCGGCCCCGATTGCGAGCCCCGAGGACGCCCGGCTCAGATCGCCTCGAAGCACCAGGCCAGGATCGACTTCTGGGCGTGGATGCGGTTTTCCGCCTCGTCCCAGATGCGCGAGCGCGGACCATCCATCACCGCGTCGGACACCTCTTCCCCCCTGTGGGCCGGCAGGCAGTGGAGGAAGATGCCGTCCTTGGCCGCCAGGTCCATCAGCGCCTCGTCCACCTGGTAGGGCTCGAAGGCCGCCAGGCGCGCATCATGGTCGGTGTCGCCCATGGAGACCCAGGTGTCGGTGATGACGCAGTCGGCGCCGCGAACCGCCGCGCGGGGATCCTCGGTCATGGTCACCTGGCCCTGCATCTCGGCGGCCCGGGCGAGGTCGGTCAGGTCGGGGTGGTAGACGGTGGGACAGGCGATGTTCAGCTTGAAGCCGAACTTGCCGGCCGCATGGATGAAGCTGGCGCAGACATTGTTGCCGTCGCCGACCCAGGCCAGGGTCCGGCCCCGCACGGGCCCAAGGTGCTCCTCGAAGGTCAGCAGGTCGGCCAGGATCTGGCAGGGATGACTCCTGTCGGTCAGGCCGTTGATCACCGGCACGGCCGAGGCCATGGCCAGGCGCTCCAGATCCTCATGGGTGTTGGCCCGGATCATGATCGCGTCGACCATCCGCGAGAGCACCTGGGCGGTGTCCTCGATGGGCTCGCCGCGGCCCAGCTGCATGTCGGCGGCGGTGGAGATGATCACGTCGCCGCCCAGCTGGCGCATGGCCGCATCGAACGAAAAGCGGGTGCGGGTGGAGTGCTTCTCGAAGATCATGGCCAGGACCCGGTCGCGGGCCGGCGCGTCGGCGTCCGCCCGGCCCTTGGGCCAGCCGGCGCGGGCGGCCTTGCGGGCCTGGGCGTCGTCCAGGATGGCGCGCAGATCGGCGGACTCCATCCGCCAGAGGTCGAGAAAATGTCTCGGAGTGGGGGTCATCGGGGGGAAATCCCATCGACCCCGCGCTTGCGCCGGAAAACCGAAGTGGCGCGTCTTGGGCGCGAGGTCCTTGATTGATGAGTCCCGGCGATCGGCCGGGCGTGAAAGCCCTTTAGGCTGCGGCGCGCGCCTTGGCGCGGGCGCGGTCACAGGCGCGTTCGAACCGCTCGATGGCTTCGCGCGCCTCATCAAGGGTGAGGTTCAGCGGCGGCAGCAGGCGGACGCAGTTGTCGCCGCCGCCGGCGATCAGCAGGTGCTCGTCGCGGGCGTGCTGCATGAATTCGCGGTTCGGCGTGGCGAGCTTGACGCCAATCAGCAGGCCCTTGCCGCGGACATCCACCACCACGTCGGGATAGCGGTCGCGCAGGCCCGAAAGCTGCTGGGTGAAATAGCCGGCCACCTCGCGGACATGGGCCAGCAGTTCCGGCTTGGCCAGCTCGTCAAGCGCCGCCACGCCCACGGCCATGGCCAGGGGGTTGCCGCCATAGGTGGAGCCGTGGGAGCCGACGCTCATGCCCGCCCCGGCCTCGGCGGTCGCCAGGCAGGCGCCGACGGGGAAGCCGCCGCCCAGGGCCTTGGCCACGCACATGATGTCCGGGGCGGCCTCGCCGTCGGCCCAGTCGTGGGCGAACAGGCGACCGGTCCGGCCCAGGCCGCACTGTATCTCGTCATCGATCAGCAGTATGCCCTGCGCGTCGCACAGCTGACGCCGGCCCTTCATGCAGGGCCCGGGCAGGGAGCGGGCGCTGCCCTCCCCCTGAACGGGCTCGATGATGATCGCCGCCGTGGTCGGGCCAATGGCGGCATGCAGAGCCTCATGGTCGCCGTAGGGCAGATGCACGAAGCCCGGCAGCGGCGGGCCGAAGCCCTCAAGGTAGGAGGCGTTGCCCGAGGCGTTGACGGCGGCCACGGTGCGGCCGTGGAACGAACCTTCGAAGCCGATGATGTCGAGCCGCTCCGGGTTACCCCGCGCCCAGTGATAGGTGCGCGCCGTCTTGATGGCGCATTCCACCGCCTCGGCCCCGGAGTTGGAGCCTTTCTACCGCGCGATTCTCCACCAGCTCT
>CAZERE010000130.1:4642-8645 GCA_964515365.1 uncultured Phenylobacterium sp.
AACACCACATCGGCGAAGGTCTCGGCGCAGAGCCGCTTGGCCAGCGCCTCCTGCCCCGGAATCTTGAAGATGTTGGAGACGTGCCAGAGCTTCTCGGCCTGGTCCTTCAGGGCCTGGACGAGGCGCGGATGGGCATGGCCCAGCGCGTTCACCGCGATGCCGGCCATGCAGTCCAGATAGGCCTCGCCGTCCGTGGTGAACAGTCGCGCGCCCTCGCCTCGCTCGAACGCCAGCGGAGCGCGGTTGTACACGCCCATGATGTGGTCGCTGGGAACGGTCGCGGCGGACGTCGCGGTCTTTTCGGTCACGGGAGGAAGCCTCCAAAGGAAACGTCCCCGCACGCCGGGCGACGGGGACTGGAAGGCTGGATGTTTTCCGGCGAGAACCGCGCTCTGTCAATGATTTCGCGGGGTCCCGGGCCGTTGAAAGCGCGCCCGGCGCCGCGCTCGGCTCAGGTCTTGAGCTTGTAGCCGCTCTCGAACATCCACAGGCAGACGCAGGCGAAGGCCACCACGATGCCGGCGGTCATGCCGACCCCGGTCAGCAGCGAGCCCTCGGCGGTCCCGATGAAGCCATAGCGGAAGCCGTCGATCAGATAGAAGAACGGGTTGAAGTGGCTCGCCGTGCGGAACGGCTCGGGCAGGCGGTCGACCAGATAGAAGGTCCCCGACAGGAAGGTCATGGGCATGATGATGAAGTTGGTGACCGCCGCCATGTGGTCGAACTTCTCGGCCCACAGCCCGGCCATGATGCCCAGCATGCCCAGGATCATCGACGCGACCATGGCGAAATAGAGCACCGCCCAGAGGTGGGTCAGCGGCAGGTCGGCGAACGGCAGGACGGCCAGCCAGGTCACTGCGCCCACGGCCAGGCCCCGGGTCGCCGCCCCCAGGGCGAAGCCGGCCACATGTTCCAACGGGGTCAGCGGCGGGGTCATGAAGTCGCCCACCAGGCCGTTGACCTTGGCCTGCAGCAGGCTGGACGAGGCGTTGGCGAAGGCGTTGTTCAGGATCGTCATCATGATCAGGCCCGGCGCGATGAAGGTGGCGAAGGCCACCCCGCCCACCGCCGGCCGCGTCCCGCCGACCGCGACCACAAAGACCATCATATAGAGCAGCGAGGTCACCACCGGCGCGGCCAGGGTCTGGGTGCCCACCTTCCAGAACCGCTTCACCTCCCGCAGGTAGAGGGTGCGGAAGCCCGGCCAGTTGAACCCGTGATAGGCCCGCGGGGCCGGAGGGGTGGCGGCGGAGATCTGAGCGGCGCGGGAGGGCGACATGTCGTTCATGCCGCACATGTGCGCCCGGACGGCTCAGCCTGCAAGGGTGCGACGCGACGACGCTATATCTAGTTCCTGTGGATGGAAGCAGGGGCGCCTATTGTGGCCTTTAAGGAAGTCTTTACGATATCTAGTAGTTCGTGGGGCGGGGCAACCGCTTCCCCCACAAGATGTAGTTTCGTTCGGCCGCGCGGGGCGGCCTTCGAAACACGCGGCCGTTTTGGGAGGCTCTGATGGGTTGGACTGACGAGCGAGTCGATACACTCAAAAAGCTCTGGCAAGACGGCCTTTCGGCCAGCCAGATTGCGAAACAATTGGGCGGCGTCACCCGCAATGCGGTGATCGGCAAGGTCCACCGCCTGGGCCTGTCGGGACGGGCCATTCCGTCCAAGCCGGCGCGTCCGGTCTTCAAGGCGCCCCGTCCGCAGCGCGCGGCGGCCACGCCGTCCGCGCCGCGCCGGATCGCCGAACCGGTCGAGGCCGAAGCGGCTCCGGCCCCGGCCCCGGTGCGCTATGTCGAAGAGGCCCCCGGCTCGGCCACCGTGCTGACGCTGGGCGCCCACATGTGCAAATGGCCGATCGGCGAGCCGTCCAGCGACGGCTTCACCTTCTGCGGCCGCCGCGCCAGCGACAGCCCCTACTGCGCCGAACACGCCCGGGTGGCCTATCAGCCCGCCCAGTCCAAGAAGCGCGCCGGCGGCTCCGACCTGGCCCGCTCCCTGCGCCGGTACATCTGACGCCCTGAGATCGGCCCGGCGCCCAAAGGGGTTCCAGACCCCTCTGGGCGCCGGGCGCTCAGAGAACGACGACCGCGATCAGCCGGTCAGCCGTCGCGCGGACCTGCCCATCCGCCCGCTCCACCAGCCCAGCCTTCTCAAGCACCGTCACATCCTCATGGACGCGGCGATATTGCCGTTGAAGGGCTTGGGCGAGCGCGTTGACCGACTTCTCCGGATGCGCATGAAGACGCCGCAGCAGCCGGTAGCGTTCCCCCGTCATCACCGAGGCGAGCCCTTCCCAGCTCTCAAAGGCGATCACCCGCGCCTGGCGGGCGAGCAGACTCGCCGAGCTTCTGAGAACGGTGAAGAACGGGCGTCAGGGGGAGGCTACCAACCCTTGCGGCCCATGAAGACGGCGAACAGTGCTCCACCGATCGCCAAAAGGACCGCGATCCAACTAGCGGGTGTGAAGTCGGACATCGGAGGCTCCAGCGTGGGTGGTGAGAGCGTGCGGTCTTCCATCTTGCTATGCAAGAGCGAAGGCTCGCCCGACAGCGGACTTTCGGACCGTCTAGGAAGGGTGGGAAGCGGACCTAGCCTTTAGCCCAAGACGGCAGCGCGGCTCTTGCGTCCGTCAGCAGGCGATCGACAGCGGCGATGAGCATGTCGGCGGTTGGGTCGTCCCAAGGTACCTCGTGGCTCCCATGTTGGGTCCGAGGTTGTCCACCGCTCGTGGAGTACCAAGTCTGTGCCGTCCAATCAGCCTTGAAATGGCTGGGTTCTCCCGCCTGCGTCGATACTAGTGTGATCGTGGCTGTGATGCGGCGGTTGTCCGCACCGTTGACTTGAGATTGCTGCACCTCCACGCCCCACCAAGGCCAGTCACGGTTTGAGCGGTTGGAAGCGTCGCGGACGACTGCGGAAGCGAATGGTTCGTGGTCCCTGCACTCCGCCACAAGAGCGTCTAGCTGAGCCATGCGCATGTCAAATGAGGTGACCATCTACGTAAAGTAGCGCCGCAACGGCTGTCCCAGAAGCAGAACCTCCCAACGTCCGAGATGGGTCGTTTGCGGTCATTGTCACAGATGCCCATAGCGGACCTCTGAGCCCCCGCCAGCTTTTTCCCCACGCCCGGTTTTGCCCCACCGCGAGACGGGCTAGCTTCGCGCCATGAGCGACGCCGCGCCTGATACTGAGTCCAACGCCAAGCCCTATTCGGTTTCCGAGCTCGCCTTTGCGCTGAAGCGGACGCTGGAGGACCGGTATGGCTTTGTCCGCCTGCGCGGGGAGCTGTCCAAGGTCACCCACCATGGCAATGGCCACGTCTATCTGACCCTGAAGGACGAGCGCGCCGCCATTGACGGGGTGGTCTGGAAGGGCTCGGTGCGGGGCCTGTCCATCCGGCCCGAACAGGGGCTGGAGGTGATCGTCACCGGCAAGATCACCACCTTCCCGGCCGGCTCCCGCTATCAGATCGTCATCGAAACCATGGAGGCCGCCGGCGTCGGCGCCCTTTTGGCCCAGCTGGAGCGGCTGAAGGCCAAACTGGCGGCCGAGGGGCTGTTTGAGCCGGCCCGCAAGCGGCCCCTTCCAGCCATGCCCGCCGTCATCGGGGTGGTGACCAGCCCCACCGGCGCGGTGATCCGCGACATCCTGCACCGCATCCGCGACCGCTGGCCCTGCCGCGTCGTGGTCTGGCCGGTGGTGGTCCAGGGGGAACAGGCCGCCGCCCAGGTCAGCGCGGCGATCCGCGGCTTCTGCGCCCTGCCGGCCCAGGGTGACCTGCCCCGCCCCGACGTGATCATCGTCGCCCGCGGCGGCGGGTCTGTGGAGGACCTCTGGGCCTTCAATGACGAGGCCCTGGTCCGCGCCGTGGCGGCGGCCGACATTCCGATCATCTCGGCCGTGGGGCATGAGACCGACACGACCCTGATCGACTTCGTGTCCGACCGGCGCGCGCCGACGCCCACGGGGGCGGCCGAGATGGCCACGCCTGTGCTGGCCG
>CAZERE010000131.1:0-8482 GCA_964515365.1 uncultured Phenylobacterium sp.
GCGGTGTCGAGGCCGGCAATGTTCTTCAGCCGGGTGGAGATACCCGAGCCGTTGCCCCCGACCACGCCGATCTTGGCGTCGTTGTAGAAGCTGAGCCAGATGTTCTCGAAGATCTTGCGGCCGCCGGGGAAGGTCTTGGTCAGACCCTGCATCTGGAAAATATATTGCTGCGCCATGAGGTGCGATTTCGCCCTTGGGGTTTCGTCGAATGGGGGAGGTTGCCGCGGATGTAGCGATCCTGAGGCGCGAGAGCAAATAAGGCGAGTATCGGCGGGTCGGGCGCCCTGTGTCGGGACGCGGCCTCTCACCAGTCCAGAGCGGCTTCGCCTCTCAGAAGGGCCTCGGATTCGGGCGTGTGTTTGGCGCCAGACCGGTCGTGCAGCACCAGCGGCGGCAGGAGGCGCAACGGCGCCTTGCCGGTCTTGATCGCCCGGACCAGCACCCGTTTGGCCGGTTCCTCGGCGAAGGGCTGAATCGGTCGAATGGCGAAGGACCCGGCCTTGTCTCCCAGCAGGGCCAGCAGATCGGCCAGGCGGTCGGCGCGGTGGATGATCACGATCCGGCCGCCCTCGCGCACCGCTTTCAGCAGCAGACCGGTCCAGGCCGCCAGGCCGTCGTCGGCCCTCCAGGCGCCCCGTTTGCCCGGAGCGGGCGCGCGCCGGGCGCCGGGGTCGTCGAAGACGGGCGGATTGGACACGGCCCAGTCGAAGGGCGGCAGTCCCAGCGAACGGAAACCGGCCGCGACGTCGCCCTCGATGACGGTGATCCGATCCCCGAAACCGTTCAGCCCCGCATTCTCGCGCGCCAGGGCGGCCGACGACGAATCACGCTCCAGCCCCGTCAGCGAAAGAGCGTCATGACGGGCGGCGATCTGCATCAGGACGGCGCCGGCTCCGCAGCCGGCTTCGAACAGCCGCTCGCCCGGCCGTGGCGCGACGGCGGCGGCCAACAGGGCGGCGTCCATGCCGGCGCGATAACCCCGCGCGGGCTGTCGCAAGCGCACCCGCCCGCCTAACAGGGCGTTCTCGACGACTTCCGGCGCGGCGGGAACGCTGTCCAAGCCTCAATCTCCTTGACCCTCCGGGGGGTGATCACCATTGTGCGCGCCATCGCGATCCGGCAAGCGGACGCGGTCGGAATTAGCTGCGCGGCGGACGTTGCGCGACCTGCGAAAGAGTATCCCCTTGGACCTCGCCCCTGCCGTGTTTCCCCGTCCGAAGGGGGATGTGAACGCCCTCGTCCGGCTGGCCGGAACCGATATGGCCGAGGTGGACGCTCTGATTATCGACCGGATGCAGTCGGATGTGCCGATCATCCCAAAACTGGCCGAACATCTGGTCTCGGCGGGGGGCAAGCGGTTGCGGCCCCTGCTCACAGTCGCCGCCGCCCGGGCCACGGGCGCGCAGGGGGACATTCTGTCGCCCAAGAAGCTGGCGGCGGCGGTGGAGTTCATCCACACCGCCACCCTGCTGCACGACGACATCGTGGATGCGTCGGAGCTGCGTCGAGGCAAGGTCGCCGCACATCTGATCTGGGGCGCACCGACCAGCGTCCTGGTCGGCGACTTCCTGTTCGCCCGCGCCTTCGAACTGATGGTCGAAACGGATTCGATGCGGGCTCTGGGCATTCTGGCCGAGGCCTCGCGCGTGATCTCGGAAGGCGAGGTGCTGCAGCTGACCCGCGCCCACGACCTGAACCTGGACCAGGCCACCTATCTTCAGATCATCTCGGCCAAGACCGCCGAACTGTTCGCCGCCGCCGCCGAGGCGGGGGCCGTGGGCGCCGGGGCGTCGGCCGAGGCGGTCAAGGCCCTGCGCGATTACGGCATGGCCCTGGGCATCGCCTTCCAGCTGGCCGACGACGCCCTGGATTACGGCGCGACCGCCGAGGCCCTGGGCAAGAACGCCGGCGACGATTTCAACGAGGGCAAGGCCACCCTGCCGCTGCTGCTGGCCGTGGCCCGCACCCGGGGCCGCGAGGACGCCTTCTGGGAGCGGACCGTGACCAAGGGCGAACGCACGCCCGACGACTTCGCCCGCGCCCGTGAACTGGTCGTCGGCTCCGGCGCCATCGGCGCGACCCTGGACCTGGCCGGCGACTACGCCGATCAGGCCAAGGCCGCCCTGTCGGTCCTGCCCGCATCCGACTGGCGCGCGGCCCTGGAAGACCTGGCCGATTTCGCCGTTTCGCGTGCCGCCTGAACCTGCTCCTGCGGCAGGGGGGGCAGGCCTGGACGCCCAGGTTCGCGCCGCCGATCTGGACCGCTGGCTGTCCAGCCGACTGGTCGCCGATGATCGCTCCCGCGCCGATCTGATCACCCTCTACGCCTTCGAGGCCGAGCTGATGGTCATACCCACGCGCGTGACCCAGCCCCTGCTGGCCGAGATGCGCTACACTTGGTGGGCCGAACAGCTGGATGGAGTCTTCGCCGCCGTCCCGCGCAAGGGCCATCCGGTGCTCGAGGCCCTGACGGATCTCGTCGCCCGTCACAGCCTGGACCGCGCCCCCTTCGACGCCCTGATCGAGGCCCATATCGGCCGCGTCCACAGCCAGCCCCATGATCTCGACGCCTTCTACGTGGGGCCCATGCAGACGGCGGTCCATGTGTTGGCCGGTCCTGGCCATGTGGATAAGGTGATCGAGGCCGGACGGGTCTGGGGCCTGACCCAGGTCGGGCGAGCGGACGAGGCGAGGGCCGGGCGCAAGGCCGCCAACGCCGCCCTGAAGACCCTGCCGGTCGCCGCCTTCCCCGCCGTGGCCCACGCCGCCCTGTCCGGGCGTGACCGGCCCGAGGCCTTCCGGCGGCTGCGGTTGATCCTGGCCGCCTTCGTCGGGCGGATTTGATCCAGATCGGGCTTGCGCCCACGGGCTTTTGGGTCTGGTCTAGAGGTGCAGACACACGGAGGCCGCCATGGCCCGACCCCATTCTGAACGCCACCTAATCGAGCGTATCGGCTGGCTGAGAGCCGCTGTCCTTGGGGCTAACGACGGCCTCGTCTCCACTGCAAGCCTGATCGTCGGCGTCGCCGCCGCCGAGGCCTCGAAGGGCTCGGTTGTGGTTTCGGGCGTCGCCGGACTGGTCGCCGGCGCCATGTCCATGGCCGCTGGCGAATATGTCTCGGTCAGCTCCCAGTCCGATACGGAGAAGGCCGATCTGGCCAGAGAGGCGGCCGAACTGGCCGCTGCGCCTGAGGCCGAGCTGGACGAGCTGGCGGGTATCTATGTCGCGCGTGGGGTCCAGCCCGACACGGCCAGAGCCGTGGCCGAACAGCTGATGGCTCACGACTCCCTCGGCGCCCATGCGCGCGACGAACTGGGCATCTCCGGCTTCACCACCGCGCGCCCCATTCAGGCGGCCCTGACATCCGCCGCCACCTTCGCCGCAGGCGCGGTTCTTCCCCTGGCCGCCGTGGCGATCGCGCCGACCGACGGCCTCCTTATCTGGGTCTCCGCCAGCGCCGTTGTCGGTCTGGCGGTCCTGGGCGGCATGGGCGCGCGTGCGGGCGGGGCCGACATCCCCCGCTCGGTGGTGCGCGTCGTCTTCTGGGGCGTGCTCGCCATGGCGGTCACCGCCGGAATCGGACGTCTGTTCGGAACGGTGGTTTAAGCCGTCACCGCGTCCCGCCAGGCCTTCAGGCTCTCCATCGCCCGAATGCTCTGCAACCGCTTCTTCGCCCGGCCGCGTTCCTTGGGATGGATGCGCTTGCCGTCTTCATCGACCTTGGGGGCCTCCAGCGGGGGCAGCAGGCCGTAGTTGATGTTCATCGGCTGGAACTTCGAGCCTTCCAGGTGTCCGCCGGTGATGTGTTCGACCAGGGCGCCCATGGCGGTCTCAGGCGGGGGCGCCGACAGGTCGCGACCCAGGGCCTGGGCGGCGGCCAGGCGGCCGGTCAGCAGGCCCATGGCCGCGCTCTCGACATAGCCTTCGACCCCCGTGACCTGGCCGGCGAAGCGCAGGCGGGGCATGGCCTTGAGCCGCAACTGCTTGTCCAGCAGCTGGGGGCTGTTCAGATAGGTGTTGCGGTGCAGGCCGCCCAGGCGCGCGAACTGGGCGTTCTGAAGCCCCGGTATCATGCGGAAGACCTCGGCCTGAGCTCCGTGCTTCAGCTTGGTCTGGAAGCCGACCATGTTGAACAACGTACCCAGCGCATTGTCCTGACGCAGCTGGACGATGGCGTGGGGCTTGACCGTCGGATTGCGCGGATTGGTCAGCCCGACCGGCTTCATCGGCCCGTGCCGCAGGGTCTCGCGCCCCCGCTCGGCCATGACCTCGATCGGCAGACAGCCGTCGAAATAGGGGACGTGCTCCCAGTTCTTGAACTCGGCCTTGGGGCCGTTCAGCAGGGCGTCGATGAAGGCCTCGTACTGGTCCTTGTCCATCGGACAGTTGACGTAGGCGGCGGCGTCTCCGCCGGGGCCTTCCTTGTCATAGCGCGACTGACGCCAGGCGATGTCGAAGTCGATGCTGTCGGCGTGGACGATGGGGGCGATGGCGTCGAAGAAGCTGAGGCTTTCCTCGCCCGTCGCCTTCAGGATCGCCTCGGCCAGGGCGGGCGAAGTCAGGGGGCCGGTAGCGACGATCACATTATCCCAATCCTCAGGCGGCAGGCCGGCGATCTCCTCACGCACGACGGTGACCAGGGGGTGGGCTTCCAGCTTCGCCGTGACCGCTTGGGAAAAGCCGTCGCGATCCACCGCCAGGGCGCCGCCCGCCGGCACCTGATGGGCGTCCCCGCAGGCCATGATGACCGAGTCCAGCGCGCGCATCTCGGCGTGCAGCAGACCGACCGCATTGTACTCCCAATCGTCCGAGCGGAAGGAGTTGGAGCAGACCAGTTCGGCCAGTCCGTCCGTTTGGTGGGCGTCGGTCTTCACGCCGGGGACTCCGCGCATCTCGTGCAGGATGACGGGCACGCCGGCCTGGGCGATCTGCCAGGCGGCCTCCGAGCCGGCCAGGCCGCCGCCGATGACGTGAACAGGGGAAGGAGATGTGGGGGAAGCGTTCATCGCGGCCTTCTAGCGGCCGTCTGGCGGGATGTCATGATCCCCTGCTATGTCGCGGCGGGGATGAGGGGGTGCGCGTGAACCGTCACAGACAGTTGCCGTTAGGCGAGACCCTGAAGGCCGCCTTCGCAAAGCTGCCGCTGGCCTGGCGGGGCGCGGGGGGCGCGATCCTGGTCTGCGCCGTCGTTTGGAGCGTCGCCGGGTGGAGCGCCAATGCGGTTGAAGCCTCGTGGGCGATGATCGGGCGGGGTGTCGGCCAGATCGCCGGCCTTGCCGCTGGCTTGGCCCTGGCGGGCGGCCTGACGCGGATTGCGGTCAGCGTCGATCTGGATGAGGCGCGGCGACGCGGACTGGGTCCGGCCGGTCTTCAGTTCGGATGGCCGGAACTGCGGCTGCTGGGCGCCGCCCTGCTGTGCGCGGTCTTCATGGCCATGATCCTCTCGGTTGCGGCCCTGCTGCTTCTGGCCCTGTTCGGCATGGCGGGGCTGGACGCTGAGGCGATCAACCAGCGGAACTGGGTTGCGGTCGGTCCGGTGTGGAAGCTGGTCCTGCTCGCGGTCGTGACCCTGCTGGTGGTCTATGGGGTTCTAGTGATGGCCGTGCGGCTGTCCTTGTTCGCTCCGGCCACCCTGGGGCGCGGGCATATGGTCTCGCTGAACAGCATGGGCGTCGCCGAGGGCAGTTTCTGGCCCCTGCTGGGCGGGCTGATCGTGGTCGGCCTGCCCAAGCTGGTCCTGATCGGGCTCTCCGCTGCGGGCTTGCTGTCCGGCGCCGCCAGGGACGTGGTATCCGCCCTGGTCCTGTCGGGGCTGGAGGCGCCCTTGGCGGCCGTCTTCCTGGGCGAAGCCTATCAGCGGCTGGAATACTGGGCTCCGGACGCGCGCGATCCGGGCTGACGCCTACCGGATCGAAACCGAGCGTTCCAGGCCGTACAGGGCCTCGACCATGTCCTCCGCCTTCTGCTGGACCAACTGCTGGGCGTCCTGAACGCCGCGATTGTAGAAGATCGCGCCGATTTCCTTGCCGATGAAGTCCAGCAACATCTCGGCCGGCAGTTGAGCCAGCTCCTGCTCCAGCTCGTCGCGGAAATAGGCGCGCAGCCTGGCCGTGGCAGCCGCGCGCTGATCCTTGGACAGTTCAACGGGCCTGATCATCACGCCACCTCGGCCAGCGCCTCTTCCGCCGCGATCCAGGCGGTTTCGGCGGCGTCCAGATCGGCCTGGGTCTTGGCGCGGGCGCGGCCCAGGCTTTCCAGCTTTTTCGAGTCATTGGCGGCTGCCGCAGCGGCGAGGTCGGCGTCGATCCGGGCCAGGTCGGCGGTCAGGCGGGCCATTTCCTCTTCCGCCTTCTTCACCGCATGGCGCAGGGTAGAGGGGGAGGGGCCTGATTTCTTCTTTTCCGCCTTGGGCGCAGCGACAGGCGCCGCTTCGGCCACGGGCTCGGGTTTGACCTGGCTGGGCTTCATCCCGGCCTGTTTGGCGCGGTCGAGCACGAACCTGGCATAGTCGTCCATGTCGCCTTCAAACGGCTTCACCGTGCCGTCGGCGGCCAGCCACAGCCGGTCGGCGACCAGCTCCATCAGCGAACGGTCGTGGGTGATCAGGATGACGGCGCCCGTGTACTGGTTCAGGGCGTCCAGCAGGGCGCGGCGGCTGTCGATGTCCAGGTGGTTGGTCGGTTCGTCCAGGATCAGGATGTGGGGCGCATCCATGGCCACCAGGTTCAGCAGAAGACGCGCGCGCTCGCCCCCGGACAGGGCGCCGACCTTGGTGTCCTGCTTCTGGAAGGGCAGGCCGAACTGGGCAAGGCGGCTGCGCCGGCTGCTTTCGGACGCTTCGGGCATGGCGCGCAGGATGATCTGCAACGGCGTGTCCTCGGGGTCCATCGCCTCGATCTGATGCTGGTGGAACCAGCCGACCCGCATCTTGCCGTCGCGGTGCAATTCGCCCTCGGAGACGTTCAGGGCGCCGGCGATACGATCATCGCTGCACTGTCCCTCGCCCGCCAGGACGCCCAAGAGGCCGATGCGGTCGTCCAGGTCCATCCGCAGGTTCAGGTTCTTGAGGATCGGCTTGCCCGGCTCATAGCCGACGCTGGCCTTCTCCAGCCGGATCAGGGGCGGGGGCAGGGGGCGTTCCGGCGAGGGCAGGACGAAGGGGGCGACGCGCTCCTCGGGCGGCAGCTCGATCCGCTCCATCTTCTCCAGCTTCTTGACGCGCGACTGGGCCTGGGTGGCCTTGGACGCCTTGGCCTTGAAGCGGTCGATGAACTTCTGAAGGTGGGCGCGCTCGGCGTCCTGCTTGGACTTGGTGGCCTCCATCAGCCGCAGCTTTTCGGCCCGGGTGCGCTCGAAGGTGTCGTAGTTGCCGGTGTAGAGCTCCAGCTTGCGGTTCGAGAGCTGAAGGATGTGGGTGCAGACCGAGTTCAGCAGGTCGCGGTCGTGCGAGATCATCAGGGCGGTGTGCGGGTATTTCTTCAGCCGCGCCTCCAGCCACAGGGCGCCTTCCAGATCGAGGTAGTTGGTCGGTTCGTCCAGCAGCAGCATGTCCGGTTCGGCGAACAGGGCGGCGGCCAGGGCGACGCGCATCCGCCAGCCGCCCGAGAAGTGCGACATCGGCCGGTGAAGATCCTCCTGACTGAAGCCCAGGCCGACGAGGATTTCCGAGGCGCGGGCCGGGGCGCTCTCGGCGTCGATCTCGATCAGACGGGCCCAGATTTCCCCCATCTCCTCAGGATCGGCGGTCTCCAGCCGGGTCATCAGCTCGTGGCGCTCGACGTCGGCTTCCAGAATGGTCTCCAGGACGCTGACGGGGGTGGCGGGGTGTTCCTGATCGACGGAGGCGATGCGGGCGGTCTTGGGCAGGCTGATCTCGTCGCCGTTGGCGGCCAGTTCGCCCAGGATCACCTTGAACAGGGTCGATTTGCCGGCGCCGTTGCGTCCGACCAGTCCCACCTTCGCTCCCGGCGGCAGGCTGACGGAGGCGTCGTCCAGAAACTGGCGGCCCCAGGCGTTCAGGGTCAGGTTGTTGATCTGGAGCATGTGGTCGGTCGAAATCTGAAATCGTCCGAAGGCCGCCTATCGCCGGGCGAGGGGCCGTCAGACATGAAAAAAGGGACAGTTGGAAACTCGGGAGGTCGTCGCTATAAGCCCGCGACACTCAATCTCCCAAACAAGAAGTCACTCTCCATGACCGAACGCACCTTCTCGATCATCAAGCCCGACGCCACGCGCCGCAACCTGACCGGCGCGATCAACGCCGTGATCGAAGGCGCCGGCCTGCGCATCGTGGCCCAGCGCCGCGTCAAGCTGTCGACCGACCAGGCCAAGAAGTTCTACGAAGTCCACGCCGAGCGCCCCTTCTACGGCGAACTGGTCGAGCAGATGACCGCCGAGCCGGTGGTCGTCCAGGTTCTGGAAGGCGAGAACGCCGTGGCCAAGTACCGTGAAGTCATGGGCGCCACCAACCCGGAACAGGCC
>CAZERE010000132.1:0-8357 GCA_964515365.1 uncultured Phenylobacterium sp.
CACAGTGGTGAGAAGCCTAAGGAGCTCCATACGGGCAAGAAGAAGATCGTCCTGGTCCGGCCCGTCTGAGCCGGATCCCTTTTTCGAGGAACGAACATGGCTGAACTTGAGGTGGGCGCTGAGGCCCCGGCGTTCGAACTGGAAGGGCCTGAGGGCCCGATCCGCCTGGCCGATTACGCCGGCCAGACCCTGGTGCTCTATTTTTATCCCAAGGACGACACCTCGGGGTGCACCAAGGAGGCGATCGATTTTTCAGAAATGTTGGACGCATTCCAGGCGGCCGGCGCCAGCATCCTGGGCGTCTCCAAGGACTCCGTCGCCTCCCACGGGAAGTTCGCGGCCAAGCACGAATTGAAGGTCGCCCTCGGATCGGACCCCAGCGGGACGGTCGTCGAGACCTACGGGGCCTGGGTCGAAAAGAGCATGTATGGCCGCAAATACATGGGAATTGATCGCTCCACCTTCCTGATCGACGGCGCCGGAAAGATCGCCGGTATCTGGCGTAAGGTGAAGGTTCCAGGGCATGCCGCCGCAGTGCTCAAGGCGGCGCAGGCGCTCAAGGCCTGATCGCATCGCCGACAACAACACCGGGCGATGGAACCTTTCGCCAGCGCCCGGTGTTGTAGAATTGTCGCGTTACAGCGGAATGTGGAATCCCGCCTTCGGGCGCCTCTAATCCGTGTGGCGCGTCGATTCAGTCTCGTTTAACGAGATGTTCGGAATGCCAGCGATCTGCGGCCCTGCGCTCTCTTGTAGCGGGAAGGGTCTTGCGCGCGGGCTGCGTCTCATTGCATATCGTGATCACTGCTCCTGGTCACTGCAGCGATGAGCATGACACGCATAACGCGCCTCCGCCGTTCGCTCGAAGAGCTGTTCCCCGAACGCCATCTCTATGTCCGCTCCGGCGGTGAGATGCGCGCCTACGTCCTCACCACCTCCAAGCAACTGATGGCCGCCGCCGGCGTCGGCGCGGCCGCGCTCTGGATGGGGATCTGCACCGCGGCCATGATGGTCAACGGCATGCAGATGTCGGCGAGCGACCAGGAAATCGCCCGCACCCAGGCCAAGTACGAACGCTGGATCGCCGATCGGCAGGCCCGTCTGAACAGCGCCGTGGCCCAGCTGAACGCCACCAATGGTTCGATCGACGATCTGGCCCTGTCGGTCGAAAAGCGCCATGCGGCGCTGGCCATGCTGCTCAGCGACTACAAGACCACCCCAGGCGCCGCCGACGCCCTGGCCCCGGAAATCCAGAAGGCCTCCGCCGATCTCAGCGTCACCGATCCGGTCCGCCGCATCGAGCTGGTCCGCGCCGGTCAGGAACGCCTGCTCGACTCCGCCGACTCCTTCGCCAAGGGCCGCGCCGAGCGGCTGCGCATGGCCTTCCGCCTGGCCGGCCTCAGCCCCAACGGCTATGCGCCCAAGTCCGGCGAGCTTGGCGGCCCTCTGATCGAGGCCAAGGACCCCAGCGCCCTGGCCGCCGTGCTGGATGTGGACGAGGATTTCGCCGAACGTATTCAGCACGCAGCCACCAATCTGTCCGAGGCCCGCACCCTGGGCGCGGCGGCCGAAAAGCTGCCCCTGGCCCGGCCCACCACGGCCGGCCGGCAGTCCAGCGGGTTTGGCGTCCGGTTCGACCCCTTCACCAAGCGTCCGGCCTTCCATTCCGGCCTGGATTTTGGCGGCGGCTTCATGATGCCGATCCTGGCCACCGGCCCGGGCGTGGTGTCGTTCGCCGGCGTCCGCTCAGGCTATGGCAACACGGTCGAGATCGACCATGGCCAGGGCTTCAAGACCCGCTACGCCCACATGCAGGCCATTGCGGTCAAGCCCGGCCAGCGCGTGGCGGTGGGCCAGCGGGTCGGCGGCATGGGCTCCACCGGCCGCTCCACCGGCGTGCATCTCCACTATGAAGTCTGGGTCAACGGCCGTGCGCAAAACCCCAGCCGTTTCGTGAAGGCGGGCGAGTATGTTCAGCAAGCAGCAGACTAAGTCGGACCCGGCCAAGTCGCCGGCGAAGTTCGATCCGCCGGCTCTGTCGGCGCCTGATGGGGGACCGCCCCGCAAGACCGCCCCCAAGGTCGCGTCCCTGGTGGCCGAGAACATCACCCTCGAAGGTTCGCTGAGCGGCGAAGGCGAGCTTCACATCGACGGCGTGGTCCGCGGCGATGTCCGCATCGCCAAGCTGACCATCGGCGACACCGGCCATGTCGAAGGGGCGATCTATGCCGATGTGGTCGAGGCCCGCGGCCGGGTGATCGGCTCCATCACCGCCAAGCAGGTGCGCCTCTATGGCACCTCCTATGTGGACGGCGACATCACCCACGAACAGCTGGCCATGGAGACCGGGGCCTTCTTCCAGGGCCGCAGCCTGAAGTTCCAAAGGCCGCCGGCGCCCCAACCGGCCGCAGCCACGCCTTCTTCCTCCTCGGCTTCGACATCAGTCTCGCCGGCCACGCCGACGGAAACGGCGCCGGCCAAGTCCGGTCTCGAGGTTCCCGCCGCGCCGTCCAGCAGCGCGCCGCAGCCCAAGCCGGTCTTTTAGGCCTCAGGATTTCCGATGAGCGGCGCCTGGCGCCGGCCGGCCGAGTCCAGACGAGGCGCAGGATCACCTGCGCCTCGTTTCGTTTCAGGGCTCGCGGGTGACGCCGACCCGCTGGGCCAATGAGGCGCCCATGAAGGCGTCCAGGTCCCCGTCCAGGACCCCGTCGGTGTCGGAGGTCTCCACGTCGGTCCGCAGATCCTTGACCATCTGGTAGGGCTGCAGGACGTAGGAGCGGATCTGGTGGCCCCAGCCGATGTCGGTCTTCTGGTCTTCCAGGGCCTGCTGCTCGGCCTCGCGCCTTTGCAGCTCGCGCTCATAGAGTCTGGCCCGCAGCATCTTCCAGGCTTCTTCCCGGTTGGCGTGCTGTGAGCGGCCCGCCTGGCAGGCCACCACCACGCCGGTCGGAATGTGCGTCAGGCGCACCGCGGAATCGGTCTTGTTGATGTGCTGGCCGCCGGCGCCTGAGGCCCGGTAGGTGTCGGTCCGCACATCGGCCGGATTGATCTCGATCTCGATCGTGTCATCGACCACCGGGAAGACCCAGACCGAGGCGAAGCTCGTATGCCGCTTGGCGTTGGCGTCGAAGGGCGAGATGCGCACCAGGCGGTGGACCCCGGCCTCGGTCTTGAGCCAGCCATAGGCGTTGGCGCCCTTGACCTGCAGGGTGGCCGACTTGATGCCGGCCTGCTCGCCCGAGGTTTCCTCGATCAGCTCGACGCTCATGCCGTGCTGCTGGGCCCAGCGGCTGTACATGCGCAGCAGCATGCCGGCCCAGTCGTTGGACTCGGTGCCGCCGGCGCCGGAATTGATTTCCACATAGGCGTCGTTGCCGTCGGCCTCGCCGGAGAGCAGGGCTTCCAGCTCAGCGCGGGCGGCGCGCTCCTTGATGGCCCGCATTTCGGCGCGGGCTTCCTCCAGGCTGTCCTCGTCGCCCTCTTCGTCGGCCATCTCGGCCAGGGCGACGGCGTCCTCAAGACCCCGTTCGAGGCTGCGCACCGCATCGACCTGACCGGCCAGACGCTGGCGTTCGCGCATCAGGGCCTGGGCCTGGGCCGTGTCGTCCCACAGGGTCGGATCTTCGACCCGGGCGTTCAGTTCATCGAGGTGTCGAAGGGCAGGTTCCCAGTCAAAGACGCCTCCTGAGCAGTCCGATGGACTGCTCGATGTCGGCCGCCATGGCCTCGACATCCGCTCTCATGGATCGCTCCTGGCAATCGGTGGTGATCCCCCTGCCCCCTCGCGACGGCAGGCGATTCAAGGGGCCGCGGGATAACGCGGCCGTCGGGCTAATACAATCCGCTCATGTCGTCGGCAGGGCTGGCGGCTTCCCCGGCATTGCCGGCGCCCGACACCCGGCCGTCGGGCCAGACCTTGTTGTACGGCATGGGGCCGCCGGCGCCCGGCGTCACGGTGGGCGTCGGGGCCCGCGGTTCTGTACCTGGGCGGAAGGCTTCGCGGATGCCGCGCACGGTGGCGTACTTGGCGTTTTCGGGCGCCTTGAAGTCGGCCTCCGGCACGCCCTTGATCGCCTCCTGCATGAAGGCGGTGAAGACGGGCGCCGCCGCCGTCGTGCCGGTCTCGCCATAGCCCAGGGGCCGGTTGTCGTCGAAACCGATGAAGATCCCGGCCACGATCTGCGGCGTGAAGCCCACGAACCAGGCGCTGCGATACTCGTTCGTCGTGCCGGTCTTGCCGCCCACCGGCCGGCCCAGCACCGACACCGAGGTCGCCGTGCCGCGCTGGACCACGCCCTGCAGCATCGAATTGATCTGATAGGCGGTGATCGGATCCATCACCTGCTCGCCGCTCAGGGGCACCCGGGGGCTTTCATCGCCATTGAAACCGACATCGCAGCGGGGGCAGTCGCGACGATCGGCCCGATAGATGACCTTGCCCTCGCGGTCCTGCACCAGCTCGATCAGGTGCGGGTCGATCTTGCGCCCGCCATTGACGAAGGCCGCATAGGCCGCCGTCAGCCGGTAGGGCGTCGTCTCGCCCGAGCCCAGGGACATGGCCAGTACCGGCGCCATCTCGTCGACCACGCCCATCTTTACGGCCAGGTCGCTGATCTTGCGCATGCCGACCCCCTGGGCCAGCCGGACGGTCATGGCGTTGCGCGACAGCTCCAGGCCCCGACGCAGGGTCAGCGAACCATAGTAGCGGCGGTTGTAGTTCTCCGGCGTCCAGGTCTCGCCTTCGGTGGCGCCCTGAAGGGTGATCATGGAGTCCATCACCCGGCTGGCCGGCGTGTAGCCATTCTCCAGCGCGGCGGCATAGACGATCGGCTTGAAGGCCGAGCCCGGCTGACGCATCGCCTGGGTCGCCCGGTTGAAGCTCGACAGCGAGAAGGAATACCCCCCCACCATGGCCAGCACCCGGCCCGAATAGGGCTCGATGGCCACGAGCGCCCCATTGACCTGCGGCACCTGGCGCAGGCGATAGGCCCCGCCAGCCTGGGCCGGAGGCTCGACGAAGATCAGGTCGCCCACGGCCAGGCCCTTGCCGGCCCGCGCCCAGGCGACGTCCTCGCCGGCCAGGGGGCCTTCGGCGCCGCTCTCGGCCACCTCGATCCGGACGTCGCCGCCGCTGGCGCGGGTGACGACGGCGGCGCGCCACTGGCGACGCTCGGCCGGCGCAGTCTGCTTGCGCGCCACCTCCTGCCAGCCCGGGGCGATCTCGACCTGGCCCCAGGCGCCGCGCCAGCCGTGGCGGCGGTCGTACTGTTCCAGGCCGTTCATCAGCGCCACCCGGGCGGCGGTCTGCAGCCGCGGATCAAGGGTGGTGCGCATGTAATAGCCGCCTTCGTTCAGGCGGGCGCCCAGGGTGTTCAGCCCCCGGCGGCGGACTTCCTCGACGAAATAGTCGGCGTCGCGGTACTTGGCGCGGGTCGGCGCGTCCTGGACCACCAGGTCCTCGGCCATGGCCGCATCGGCCTCTTCGCGGGTCACCCAGCCGAGATCGGCCATCTCGCCGATCACCCAGTTGCGCCGGATGATCGCGGCCTCTTTGCGCCGCTGCGGATGGTAGTTCTGCGGCCCCTTGGGCAAGGCGGCGAGATAGGCGGCCTCGGCCAGGGTCAGGTCGGTGATCGACTTGCCGAAATAGTTGTAGGCCGCCGCCCCCACCCCATAGGAGCGGTAGCCGAGCCAGATTTCATTCAGATAGAGCTCGAGGATCTGCTCCTTGCCCAGGGTCTTCTCCAGACGCTGGGCGAGCACGGCTTCCTTGAACTTGCGGCCAATGGTGGCGTCGCTGGTCAGCAGGACGTTCTTGGCCACCTGCTGGGTGATGGTCGAGCCGCCTTCCAGCCGCCGCCCCTGGGCGGCGTTGAGCACGTTCTTCATCATGGCCCGGGCCAGCCCCATGCCGTCGACGCCGCCGTGCTGGAAGAAGTTCCGGTCCTCGGCCGCCATGAAGGCCTGGACCATATGGGCCGGCATCTGGTCGTAGGGCACATAGATGCGCCGCTCGCGGGAGAACTCGCCGATCAGCGTGCCGTCCCAGGCATAGGCGCGCGTCGAGGTGGGCGGGCGATAGTCCACCAGGTCGCCGGCGTCGGGCATGTCGTGGAAAAGCCAGGCGGCATAGATCGCCACGGCGAAGCCCGCCACGGCGACAATGCTCAGGACCGCCACGCCGACGATCGCGACCCATCTCTCAGGGGGATGCAACTGTGCTGACCTCCGCGGGCGCCCTCACCCCGTGCTTCGTCATCTAGAGCGCGTTCCGATAAGTGGGAACCGGTTATCGGACGAAACGCGCTCAAGACTTAGGGTCTAGAGCCTGATTCAACGATCAGACGGTTCGGTCTGATCGCATCAGGCTCTAGCGTGCATCGCGCCGGGCGCCAACGGCCCGGACGCCGCAGCTGTCTCTATAGATCGAGCAGATCCGCAGGCGGGATCAGCGGGCGGCGAGTTGGGTCTGCTGGACGAAGTAGTCATCGATGGCGTCGCCGACGCCGCCCATGAACTTGTTCAGGCGGTTCCCGTCGAGCAAGGCGGCCTCGTCCTCGGCGTTGGTGACAAAGCCCATTTCCAGAAGGATGGCCGGAACATCGGGCGCCAGCAGCACGACAAAGCCCGCGTCGCGATGGCTCCGCCGCAGCAGGGGCATATGGTTGTCGGCCCGGGCCAGCACCAGTTCGGCGAAGTTGGCCGAGCGGTTCTTGGTCGCCCGCTGGGTCAGGTCGAACAGGATGTCGCGCACCCCATTGTCGCCGCCATTGTGGCTGCTGTTCATGAACCAGTCGTCCTTGGACACGAACTGGGCGGCGCGGCCGGAGGCCTGCTCGGATAGGGTGTAGACCGAGGTCCCGCGGGTCTTGGCGTCGGCGCCGGCGTCGGCGTGAAGAGAGATGAAGAGATCGGCCCCGGCCCGGCGGGCGATCTGCACGCGGCTCTCCAGGGGCACATAGACGTCGCTCTTGCGGGTCATCACCACCTTGTACTTGCCGCTGCGCTCCAGGCGCGACTGCAGGGCCAGGGCGGCGGCGAGGTTGACGTCCTTCTCGTAGGAGCGCGCGCCGCGGGCGCCGGGATCCTTGCCCCCATGGCCGGCGTCGATGACGATCACCTTCTTGAGCGCCAGGGGCTTGGGGGCCGGCGCGGCGGGACGACGGGCGGGGCGAGCGGTGAAGCTCGCCGTGGGCGCGCCGACGGCGGCCACATCGATCACATAGCGGTAATGACCGACGCCATCGGCCGGCGGCAGCAGGAAGCGGCGCTTGATCACGCCCTGCCCGGCCAGGTCGATCTGAAGACGGGCGGCGCCCTGGGACTGGTCGATCATCCAGGCGCGGATCAGGCCGCGGCCGGACCCCTGAAGGCTGGCCTTGGCGTCGACGCCGGGCAATGAGAGGACCACGCGCCCGCCGGAGCCGTCCTGCGACACCTTGCCCGTGGCGCCGCGATCCAGGTCGATGACCAGGCGCGTTTCGGCCGCGTCGCCGCCCAGGCGCACGCCCAGCACGCCGGCGTCGGGCGCCGCGGCATGCGACACAGCGACAGCCGCCAGGCCGCCGATGGTCGCCGCAACGACACCGGCGCTCAGCAGTCGCGCCTTCCGGAACACCTTGCCCAGCCTTGCGAGCATACGCCTAAACACCCACCAACACGTTTTTTGAGTTCAACGTCCAGTAGATCAGATCGCCGTGGAAAAAGGGTTAAGAGACCCCAATCGGTTGAACGCCATGGCGGGGCCTGAGACGACGGCTTTCCTTTTTCCATCCACTGTTGCAAAGTCGCGCCGCGCACGGAGGGGCGTGACTCACTCTGCCCCCCACCCGCGCGAAACACTTGCGTCGGCCCGGCCACGAGGTTCGGAAACGACGCTTCACCGATCCCCGCCTTGCAGGCGTGACTAGGACACACCCATGGGCAGCGTCGCCCCAGCCCCATTCCGGCGACCGGCCGGCCTCGCGGCCGCCTCCGTCGCTGTGAACAGAGACCCTGCGCGCGCCCTCATAATTAGCCGGCAGCGCCCGAACTCGACGTTCGTGGCGCGCCGTGGAGATTCACTAAATGTCGAAGAAGATGCTTATCGATGCAGCCCACGCCGAAGAGACGCGCGTGGTGCTCATCGACGGAACGCGTGTTGAAGATTTCGATTTCGAGAGCAAGAACCGGAAGCAGCTCAGAGGGAATATCTACCTCGCCAAGGTGACCCGCGTGGAGCCCAGCCTCCAGGCGGCCTTCATTGAGTACGGCGGCAACCGCCACGGCTTCCTCGCCTTCAACGAGATCCATCCCGACTATTATCAGATCCCGGTCGCCGACCGCGAAGCCCTGCTGCGCGAAGAGGCCGAGGAAGA
>CAZERE010000133.1:0-8343 GCA_964515365.1 uncultured Phenylobacterium sp.
GGCGCGGAGATGGAGGGTCTCGCGGCCGCGGGCCCGCTGGAACCGCGGATAGACGTCGGCCGGCAGCCTGGAGCCCGCGAGCGTCCCCAGGTGCTTGATCCCGTTGATGTAGGGCAAGGCCGGGGTGATGAGGATGCGGGACATGGGTCAGCCGGCTCGTATGAGAGGGTCGTGAGGGCGGGCTTATATGGCGCCGCGTCCGGCTTGCCAAAAGCCGTGACCGCAGCCGTCCGTCTCAAAGCCGGATAGGCCCCTTGAAGATGAACAGCGCCCCGGCGGCGATCAGGCCAAAGCCGATGGCGTGGTTCCAGGTGAATCGCTCCCCCAGATAGGTCACCGAGAAGACGGCGAAGACGGCCAGCGTGATCACCTCCTGCATCGTCTTCAGTTCGGCCGGGGAATAGACGGCCCGGCCCAGGCGGTTGGCGGGCACGGCCAGACAATACTCGAAAAAGGCGATCCCCCAGCTCACCAGGATGATGATCCAGAGCGGCCTGTGCTCCACCTTCAGGTGGCCGTACCAGGCGAACGTCATGAATATGTTGGAAAACACCAGCAGAACGACAGGAGCGACAAACGCCATCAGGGGCGTCAGGCCAGGCGCCAGGGTCGGGGGCATTGCACGGCTCCAGAACGATCGGCGCCGATTGGGCTCTTAACCCCCGCGCCATCGGCCTTATAAGCTGAGGTTGGGCTGATCAGGGAGATCGAGATGCGGGCTTGGGGTGTGAAGACGGGACTGGCTGCGGCCGGCATGGCGGCCTTGCTGGGCCTGAGCGCCTGCGGCCAGGGCGAGAGCGCCAACGACACGGTGCGGATCTACAACTGGTCGGACTATATCGACCCCCAGCTTCTGGAGGCCTTCACCAGCGATACGGGCCTGAAGATCGTCTACGACACCTTCGATTCCAACGAGGTGCTGGAGACCAAGATGCTCCAGGGCGGCACCGGCTATGACGTGGTCACGCCGTCCAACCACAACATCCCGCGCTATATCGAGGCTGGCGCCATCGCCGAGCTGGACAAGTCCAAGCTGAGCAATATCGGCAATCTGTCGCCGAAGATCATGGCCTATATGGAGCCCTTCGATCCGGGCGGCCGCTACACCGTGCCCTATATGTGGGGCACCATCGGCATCGGCTTCAATCCGCAGATGGTGGCCGAGCGCCTGCCCGGTGTGACCATCGATTCCTGGGACGTGCTGTTCAAGCCCGAGAACATGGCCAAGCTGGCCGACTGCGGCGTCTACTTCCTGGACGCCTCGGAAGACATGTACGCCGTGGCCCTGAACTATCTGGGCAAGGATCCCAACTCCACCACGGTGGCCGACTATGAGGCCGCCACCGAGATGCTGATGGCCGTCCGCCCGCACGTGCGGAAATTCCACTCCTCGGAATACATCAACGGCCTGGCCAACGGGGATATCTGCGTCGCCATCGGCTATTCCGGCGACATCTTCCAGGCCGCCGACCGGGCCGAAGAGGCCGGCGCCGGCGTTGAGGTGGACTATGTGATCCCGCGCGAAGGCAGCCAGGTCTGGTTCGACGTCTTCGCCATCCCCGTGGACGCGCCCAACCCGGACGCCGCCTACGCCTTCCTGGACTTCATGCTGCGCCCCGACGTGATCGCCACGGCGTCCAACTACACCGCCTACGCCAACGCCAATGAGCCGGCCACGGCCCTGGTCGATCCCGAGGTGCGGGACGATCCGCGCATCTATCCCAGCGCCGAGGTGATGGACCGCCTGTTCGTGACCACCGCCAAGGGCCAGGACCTGGTCCGCGAGGTGAACCGGCTCTGGACCCGCGTCCAGACGGGCCAGTGACGGGCCAGACGACCATCAGGGAGCTCGACCTTTCGTGAACGCCAAGCCGCGTCTGAACATCGGCGCGGTGCGGTCGAGCTTCGCCCCCTGGGCGGATCCCTCGGCCAAGCCGCTGGTGCGCTTCGACCAGGTGACCAAGCGCTTCGGCGGCGAGACCGCCGTTGATGCGGTGTCCCTGGACATCTATGAGGGCGAGTTCTTCGCCCTGCTGGGGCCGTCCGGCTGCGGCAAGACCACCCTGATGCGGATGCTGGCCGGCTTCGAGACCCCCGACGCCGGACGCATCACCCTGGCCGGGCAGGACCTGGCGGGCCAGCCGCCGCACCTGCGGCCCGTCAACATGATGTTCCAGTCCTACGCCCTGTTCCCGCACCTGAGCGTGGCCCAGAACATCGCCTTTGGCCTGCGCCAGCAGAAGAGGCCCAGGGACGAGGTCGCCGCCCGGGTGGATGAGATGCTGGCCCTGGTGCGCCTGGAGGGCCTGGCCCACCGCAAGCCCCACCAGCTGTCCGGCGGCCAGAGGCAGCGGGTGGCGCTGGCCCGCGCCATCGCGCCCAAGCCCAAGATGCTGCTGCTGGACGAACCCCTGGGCGCCCTGGACCGCAAGCTGCGCGAAGAGACCCAGTTCGAGCTGATGGCCCTGCAGCAGCGGCTGGGCATGACCTTCCTGATCGTCACCCACGACCAGGAAGAGGCGATGATCACCGCCGACCGCATCGCCGTGATGCGGGCCGGCCAGCTGGCTCAGATCGGCCGCCCGGCCGAGGTCTATGAGGCGCCCAATTCCCGCTATGTGGCCGACTTCATCGGCGACGTGAACCTGTTCGAGGCCCGGGTCACCGAGGACGACGGCGACATCATCCGCCTGGCCAGCCCCGAGGCGCCGGACGGCCTGGAAGCCATCGAGGACGACGAGATCCTGGTGGGCTCCACCGCCTGGCTGGCGGTGCGGCCGGAGAAGATGCGCGTGCATCTCGATCCGCCGCCGCCCGGTCCCAACCGCCTGGAGGGCCAGGTGGCCGACATCGGCTATCTGGGAGACTGGACCACCTATCTGGTGGAGCTGCCCAGCGGGCGCACCATCCGGGCCGCCAGGGCCAACGCCAGCCGCGTGGTCGACCGCCCGGTGGACTGGGACGACAAGGTCTGGCTGACCTTCGCGCCGGATTCGGCCGTGGTCCTAACCCGATGAGCGTCACGGGCGCCCCGCGCCCACGTCGCCCCTGGAGACGGCTGGGACGCCCCCGGGGGAGCCCGAGCTGGGAGGCCCGCGCGGCCTTCCTCCCCTATCTGTGGCTTGGCCTGTTCTTCCTTGCGCCCTTCCTGCTGGTGGCCAAGCTGTCCCTGTCGGACGTGGTCCTGGCCATCCCGCCCTATGCCCCCAGGCTCGACTGGAGCGCCGGCCTTGGCGGCGTCGTGGCCTTTGTGCGCGCCCTGGATTTGGAGGCCTATGCCCGCATGGGCCAGGACGGGCTCTATCTGGCGGCCTATCTTTCGAGCCTGAAGTTCGCCGCCGTGGCGACCCTGATCCTGCTGCTGACCGGCTACCCGCTGGCCTATGGCATGGCCCGGTGCCGGCCCAGCGTGCGCCAGGCCCTGCTGATGGCGGTGATCCTGCCCTTCTGGACGAGCTTCCTGATCCGGGTCTACGCCTGGATCGCCATCCTCAAGCCGGCCGGCCTGCTGAACATGGCGCTGTCCCAGATAGGCCTGCCGCCGGTGGACATCCTCAACACCGACACGGCGGTCTATATCGGCTTGGTCTACGCCTATCTGCCCTTCATGGTCCTACCGCTCTATGCGGTGCTGGAGCGGCAGGACGACAGCCTGCTGGAGGCCGCCGCCGACCTCGGCTGCACGCCCTTCCAGACCTTCTGGCGGGTGACCTTCCCCCTGTCCCTGCCCGGCGTGGCGGCCGGCGCCCTGCTCTGCTTCATCCCCATGGTCGGGGAGTTCGTGATCCCCGACCTGCTGGGGGGCTCGGGCACCCTGATGCTGGGCAAGACCATCTGGACGGAGTTCTTCTCCAACCGCGACTGGCCGGCCGCCAGCGCCGTGGCCATCGTGCTGCTGGCCACCCTGGTGATCCCGATCGTGCTGTTCCAGCGCCAGCAGACCAAGATGATGGAGCAGCGCTGATGCGGCGGGGACCCAGCGCCTTCAACATCGCCGCCATCACGCTGGGCATGGGGTTCCTGTACCTCCCCATCCTGCTGCTGGTGATCTATTCGTTCAACGCCAGCCGGCTGGTGACCGTCTGGGGCGGCTTCTCCACCCGCTGGTACGCCAGCCTCTTCCAGAACGAACAGCTCCTGGCCGCAGCCTGGGTCACCCTCCGGGTGGCCTTCGTCTCCGCCACCCTGGCCACCATCCTGGGCGCGCTGGCGGCCCTTGGCCTGGTGCGGGCCGGCCGGTTCCGCGGCCGCACCCTGTTCTCCAGCATGACCTATGCGCCCCTGGTCATGCCCGAGGTGATCCTGGGCCTCTCCCTGCTGTTGCTGTTCGTGTCGGTCGGCCTGCCCCGGGGCTTCTGGACGGTGACGATCGCCCACACCACGCTCACCCTCTGCTACGCCACCGTGGTGGTGCAGGCCCGCCTGGTCTCGTTCGACGAGGCCCTGGAGGAGGCCGCCCGGGATCTGGGCGCCGCGCCCTGGAAGGCCTTTGTCCTGGTGACCCTGCCCAATATCGCCCCGGCCGTGGCGGCGGCCTGGATGCTGGCCTTCACGCTTTCCCTCGACGACCTGGTCATCGCCAGCTTCACCTCGGGCCCGGGCGCGACCACCCTGCCGATCCGCATCTACAGCGCCGTTCGCCTGGGCGTCAGCCCGGAGATCAACGCCATCTCCACCCTGCTGATCGGCCTGGTGGCCACCGGCGTGATCGCCGTCTATCTCGTGAACATGCGCAGGCGGACGCCCGAGGCCTGATGTGTCATAGGTGGGGCGGCCCTGGAATCGGGGGCCTTCACGCCGATGATCCCATGAAGCCGCCGCCCAAAAGACTGTCCGATCTGAAAGCCCCGGCGCCGCCCATGGAGGTCTATGCGCCGCCCAAGCCGCGGGTGTCGCGGCAGAAGCCCGGCAAGGTGCTCAGCGCCGCCGAACGGGCCGCCTTCCTGGCCGCCCGTCCAGACCTCGACGCCGGATCCAAGAAATGAACGACACGCCTGCAGATGACGGCCCCGAGGGTGAGACCCCGATCCAGCGCGCCCTGCGCCTGAAGAAGGCCGCCCTCGACGCCAAGCCGAAACCGCCCCGGGGCGGGCGCTTCCAGCGCGAACAGGCCGCCGCCCACCAGTCCTCGTCGAAGTCCAAGCCCTGGATGGGCCGCTAGCACAGGGTCGGAGTCAGGGCCTCGCCCAGACCTCGATGTGATGGCGGCGGTCGACCCGCGCCTGGCGCGGCGTTCCGATCGCCGACAGCCCGTTCCGCGCCAGCAGATCGTCAGCCCACCGGCGGTCCTCCGCCGACAGCGCGCCCAGCGCCGTCTCGGTCCGCTGCACCATGTAGAGCAGGTAGGGCGGCGCCCCGACCTCGTCGGGAACCCCGCGATAGGGGCTGACCGCCTGGCCGATCGTCCGCTGATGCGGCCTGGCGCTGACCGGATCGCCATCGGCCGGCGCCAGCCGCTGGTAGTGATCCTCCAGCCAGGCGAGCTTGGCGGCGAGCTCAGCCCCCATCTCCGCCCCCATCTCGGCGACAAGCGCCTCCAGGGTGTCCGGCGCGGCGTCGCCGGCGAGCCAGCCCTCGGCGTCCGGCATGTCCGGGATGTCCAGGTCCGGCGCATGCAGGCGCTCTATCCAGCGGAAGACGGACGGCGCCTGGCGCTTCATGAGGTCGGCCGGCACGGGGTCGCGGCCCAGATGGGCGAACAGCGGGCCGAACAGGCCATAGTCCCCGATGCTGGGCCGGCCGCCGAACAGATAGGGATGGACCGACAGGTGCGCCTCCAGGGCGGCCAGCAGATCGGCATAGCCCTGCTCGATCAGCGGGATGGTGTCGGGCCGCACGCCCAGGCCCGGCAGATAGCTCTGCATCTTGCGCATCGCCCCGCGACTAGGGTCGTCCTCGGCCCCCGAGACGCCGAAGGCGTGATCCAGGAAGGCGCTCTGGGCGTCGTAATAGCTCCAACGGTAATGCATGGCCGCACGCAGCAGCCCCTGCGAGCCGAACAGCTGGAAGAGGTGGGCCAGGAAGCGCTGGCGCGGGCTTTCGGGATAAGCGCTGAGCGCAGGACCGGCCCGTTCGAAATGGTCGATGATGTCGACGCTGTCCTGGACGATCTCGCCCTGGGGCGTGACCAGCACCGGGATGATCGAACGGCCGATGGCCGGCATGACCTGAGCCCGATATTCCGGCGCCCGGGGCGAGCGCTCGGCGAAGGCTACGCCCTGCTTGCGCAGATAGGCCCGGGCGGGGCCGGTATAGAGCGAATGCGGCAGGCCATAGAGGATGTAAGGGGTGTCGATCATGGGGCGACCATAGGCGCCGGCACGGCCCCCGCCAGCGGAAAAACGCCCCGGGACGGCCAAAATTCCGAGGGGCCGGCGCGGCCTCAGCGTCCCCCCGCCGCCCGGCGCGCCAGGGCGCGGCCGATGGGCTTGGGCGGCTCGCTGCGCAGGACGAGGGAGGTGGTCACCGGCCCGAAACGGGCGACGCCGTCCACCAGGGTTTCCAGATCCCCCGGCGTCGGCACGATCACCTTCAACAGGAAACAGTCCTCTCCCGTCAGCCTGTGCGCCTCGATCACCTCCGGCATGGCCGCGAACCGCTCGAGGCAGGCGGCGATGTGCTCATGGGTGGTTCGCAGGCGGATAATCGCCATCATCGGCAGGCCCAGGCGGGTGGGATCGATGCGGGCGCCGTAGCCGGTGATCACCCCCCGCTCCTCCAGCCGCTTGACCCGCTCGGAGACCGAGGGCTGGGACATGCCGATCTGTCGGGCGAGTTCGGACAGGGGCTGGCGGCCGTTCTCCTGCAGCGCCTCCAGGATGGCCAGGTCCACCCCGTCCACCTCGCCCTTAAGGTTCCGCCCGGCATTTGCCTTGAAATCATCGGAAACGGCCGCTCTTCGCCGATGATCGTCCATGTTCAATCCTCTCGCCAATGCCGATCCTCTGGCCCTGGACTTTAGAACAGGGGCGAGGCGATGGCGCGGCTGATCATGCTGCCGGGACTGGGCGGATCCGGGCGAAACCACTGGCACACCCGCTGGGAAGGCTTCGAGCCGACGGCCATGCGTCTGGCGCCCGCCTCATGGACGGCGCCGGACCTCACCGACTGGATCGCCGCCCTGGACCGCGCCGCCGCCGAGGCGAACGAACCTCTGGTGCTGGTGGCCCACAGCATGGCCTGCCTGCTGGTGGCGCATTGGGCGAAGAGCCGGCCGACCGCAGCCTGCGGCGCGGTGCTGGTCGCGCCCCCGGACGAGGCCAGCCCGCACTATCCCCCCGAAGCGGCCAGCTTCGCCCGGGCGCCGGCCGCCCCCCCCCTGCCCTTTCCCAGCCTGGTTCTGGCCAGCGCCGACGATCCCTATTGCCCCCTGCCGGCGGCCCGGCGGCTGGCCGACCAGTGGGGCGCGGGCTTCGTGGATATGGGCGCGCTCGGGCACATCAACGCCGCCAGCGGCCTGGGCGACTGGCCCGAAGGCTGGCGCCTGCTAGCCGCCTTCCGGGCCGGGCTGGGCGCGCCGACGCCGGCCTGAGCCGCCCGGACCCTACCGGCTGCGGCCCCGCGCGCTCACCGGCCAGATGTCGGCCAGGGTGTCGCCGGCGACCACATGATAGCTGTCATAAAGGTTCACGGTGGGGTCGCAGTGGGGCACGGCCAGGGTGACCAGGTCGGCGATCTGCAGGGTCTCGCCGACGCCCTTGGCGATCACCGCCCCGTGCTCGTCGCCCATGAAGGCGAACCGCGCGCCCTCGGGCGCCCCGGCCAGGATCTGAGGCGGGGCCGCGTCGGTGGAGAAGGCCTTGAAGCCCGCATCCACCGTGACCAGCATCGGGCTGTTGGCGCTGACCACCCGGGCGTCGACGAACAGGCTGCGCTCATAGGGCGACGGCCCGTCCGCCGTGAGCGCGCAGGCGGCGTACTGGTCGTCCATGAACACGTAGGAGCCCACCTGCCACTCGGTGAAGACGCCAAGCTCCAGGTCGATCCGATGGGTGCCGGTGCCGCCCCCCGTCACCACCGGGGGGGCGAGGCCTGCGGCCGCCAGCGCCGCGATCGTGACCCGCAGCGCCTCGGTCTGGGCCACAATGGCGTCTCGGCGTTCGCCATAGGCTTCGATGTGCTGCTCGCGGCCGCAGTACTTCTGCACCCCTTCATAGGTCAGGCCCGGCACCTGCGCGATCTGGCGCGCCAGGGCCACGGCGGCCTCGTCGGAGGCCACCCCCGTGCGGCGGATGCCCGGATCGATATCGACGAACACCCCAAGCGGTCGGTCGACCGAGGCGGCGGCGGCCAGGGCGGCGACATTTTTTAATGATACGGCGACCACCGAGAGGCGCTCGGTCC
>CAZERE010000134.1:0-8299 GCA_964515365.1 uncultured Phenylobacterium sp.
GAGTGGCGGGATCGGTCTGGCCGACACGGTGGCTCGCGAAATGTTGAAACTACAGGGCCTGGAGGAGTAGCCGCCATGGCGATCGCCGCGACGGACGCGCAGGACCGCGTCGAACAACTGGTCATGCTGACCGAACGTCTCACCGAGCTGGTGGCCAGGAGCGCCCAGGCCTTCGAGGAAGGCCGCCCGCATGAGGCCGCCGCCCAGCTCGACGAGACCACCCGCCTGGCCAATCTCTACCGTCACGAGTCCGCCCGGGTGCGGGCCGATCCCGCCCTGGTGGCGGGCGCGCCCCTCGCCCAGCGCGCGCGCCTGGTCCGCGCCACCGAGGCCTTCGACGCCGTGCTCGCCCGCCAGGGTCGGGCCATCGAGGCCGCCCGCACGATCACCGAAGGCCTGGTCAAGGCCATCGCCGACGAGGTCACGGCCCAGCGCGGCCAGGCCGTGGGCTATGGTCCCCGCTCCAGCCAGACCACCAACAACACCGCCACCGCCATCACCCTGAACAAGCGCGCCTGATCCAAACGCTTGTTCGTCGCCCAGATATGCGGCTAGTCTGTCGCCGTCGCCGGGGGTTCCGGCGATCTACGTTCTCAGGGCGGGGTGTAATTCCCCACCGGCGGTAATGCCGGGTCTTCCAAGACCCGGACGAGCCCGCGGGCGCCTGTCGGCCTCACCGCCGCCAGGGACGAGCAGACCCGGTGTGATCCCGGGGCCGACGGTTAGAGTCCGGTTATGAGAACCGTTGGGCGACACCCTTGGGGGCGCGTGCGCCCGCATGGTCCGTCCAGCGCGCCCCTGAGTCGTGGTTCATCCACCCGTCAGGGAAACGACCATGACCCAAGCCGCCTATGAACTCCCCACCGCCAATGGCGCCTACCGCGCCGGACGCATCGCCTTTGTCCAGTCCCTCTGGCATCGCGATATCGTCGATGAAGCCCATGCCGGCTTCACCGACGCCATGGCCGAGCGGGGCTTCGGCCCCGACCGCATCGACCGCTTCGAGGTGCCCGGCGCCTTCGAGATTCCGCTGCACGCCCAGAGCCTCATCCACACCGGCCGCTACGCCGCGGTGGTGGGCGCGGCCTTCGTGATCGACGGCGGCATCTACCGGCACGACTTCGTGGCCCAGACCGTGGTCGCCGCCCTGATGCAGGTCCAGCTCGCCACCCAGACACCGGTCTTCTCCGTGGTGCTGACCCCGCACCACTTCCATGAGCACGACGCGCATCACGACTTCTTCCACGCCCACTTCCGGAAGAAGGGCGCCGAGGCCGCCGAGGCCTGCGTGCTCACCCTGGAGAACCTCGCCAAGCTGGCCGCGTGAGGGTTCGCCATGGACGCTATCCCGCCCGAGGGCTTCGTCGCCCATGACCGACGGAGCCCGCTGACCGAACCCTGGGAGCCCCTGTTCGTCCGCAAGACGGACACGGCCGTCATCCTGGGGCTTCACGCCGGCCCGGCCCACGCCAATGGCCGGGGGTTCGTCCATGGCGGTCTGCTGATGGCCCTGGCCGACAACGCCATGGGCCTGACCTGCGCCCACCGCCTCGGCGGCGACCGGTCCCTAGTGACGGTGAACCTGAACCTGGACTTCCTGGCGGTCGCCCAGCTTGGTCAATGGCTGGCGTTCGAGACCGACTTCGTGAAGCTCGGCTCGACCCTCTGCTTCGCCCAGGCCTTCGTCACGGCCGACGGCAAGCCGTGCGCGCGGGCCAATGGCGTGTTCCGGGTCGTCAGCCGGGATTGAGGTGGATCTCCCGTTCGACGCCGACGCCTGCGAGGAAATCGCGGTCGTGGCTGACGATCAGGAGCGCCCCGTCATAGTCCCGCAGCGCCACCTCGACCGCGGCCAGAGAGTCGAGGTCGAGGTGGTTGCTGGGCTCGTCCAGGATCAGCAGCTGCGGCGGCGTCTGCGCCATCAGCACGCAGGCCAGCGCCGCGCGTAGCCGCTCACCGCCGCTGAGACTGTCCACCCGCCGTTCGGCGGCGGTGTTGCGGAACAGGAAGCGGGCGAGCGCGGCGTGCGCCGCATTGGCGTCGGCGTCCGGGTTCAGGCGCAGGAAGGCTTCGAGTAGCGTCTCCTGCGGCCGCAACAGGGCGGTCTGCTGATCGAACACGGCGGCCGGAACCCACAGCCGCGCCAGACCGGCCTGAGGCGCGATCTCGCCGGCGGCCAGCTTCAGCAGGGTGGTCTTGCCCGACCCGTTGGGGCCGGCGATGGCCACACGCTCTGGCCCGGTGATGTCCAGGGACAGGTCATCGAACAGCCTGCGGCCATCGGGCAGGCCGTAGGCGATCCTGTCGAGGGTCAGGACGCGGCGCCCGGCCGCCAGGCCGCACGACGGCAGGCCGAAGCCGAGCCGGCGCACCTGCTCGACCGCCCCTTGGGCCTCGGCGAGCCGCGCGCTCAGGGCCTCGCGGCGGCGCTCGGCGAGCAGGTTCTGCCGACCGCCGGAGTTCTCCGCCTGCTCGGCCCGGGCGCCCAGCAGGATCTTCGGCTCGCTGCCCCGCGCGGCGAAGCGCCGGCCGCCCGCATCCCGACGGGCCTTGCGCTCCCGCTCGGCCTGGGCCTCGCGGCCGGCTCGGGCCAGGTCGCGGGCCGCGCTGTCGAGGGCCTGTTCTGCGGCGGCCTCTTCCTGCGCCTTGCGCTCGGCATAGAGGTCATAGTTCCCGCCATAGAGCCGCGCCCCCAGGGTCGAAAGCTCCAAAATCCGGTCGGTCTGGCGCAGCAGCTCCCGATCGTGGCTGACCACGATCGCGCCGCCCCGCCACTGGGCCAGCACATCGGCGACCAGCGCCCGGGCCTCGGCGTCGAGATTGTTGGTCGGCTCATCGAGGATCAGCAGGTCCGGCGCCTGGGCCAGCAGGCCGGCCAGGGCCGCCCGCGTCGCCTCCCCGCCGCTCAGGCTGGCGGCCGGGCGCAGGGGATCGAGCCCCGCCAGGCCGACCCGGACCAGGGCCGCATCAAGACGCGACGGCAGGGTCCAGTCGGCTTCGGCCATATCGGCCTCGTCCCCGGCGCCCGCCTCAAGCCGGGCCAGCCGCGAGAGGGGTTCGCCCAGTTCCATGAGATCGGCGGCGCGGGCGCCTGGCGGCGGCTCCACCATCTGGCGCAGCACGCCGATGCGGCCCTGGACCGCAACGGCGCCGGCGGCCGGCGTCAGCTCGCCGAGGATCAGGCGGATCAGCGTGGTCTTGCCCGCCCCGTTTCGCCCGACAAGGCCGGTGCGCTCGGCCCCAAAGGCCAGGGTCAGGTCGTCGAGGAGCCGACGGCCGTCAGGGGTGCTGTAGGAGAGGCTGTCGAGGGTGACGAAGGGCGCAGACATGAGAAGAGACCGTGGCGACGTGGGCGTGCAGGGCGGAGCGGGGATCGCTTGCGGCGCGCATGTCTGTCTCTCCTCTGGGCTAAGGCCTCGGATGTAGTCGTCTCTGAGGCGGCATGCAAATTCCCGGCGGATTGGCGACCTCCGGCGTTGCGCTGCCGAGGCGGCGCGACCTAACCTCCGCCCTCCATCGCATCCTGGGGGTCCGTCTCGTGAACATCCGCTCCATTCTGCTCGCTGGCCTGTTGTCCACGGTCGCCGGCGCCGCCCTCGCCCAGACCCCGGCGCAGATGCACGAGGCCGCCACCGTACTGGACACCCACTTCGACACCCCGGCCAATTTCGGCGCCGAGGGCTGGAGCATCATGGAGCGCCACGACGTCGCCGTGGACGGCACCCAGGTGGACTATCCCCGCATGGTCGAGGGCGGCGTCGATGGCGGGGTCTTCGTGATCTTCACCCCGCAGCGGGGCCGCGGCCCTGAGGCCGACGCCGAGGCCCGGGACCACGCCTTCGTCCGCGCCGGCGAGATCCTGCAGATGACGGCCAAGGAGCACGAGCACTTCGCCCTCGTCACCACCCCTGCCGAGGCCGCCGCGGCCGAGGCGGCGGGCAAGAAGTTCGTCTTCATCAGCATCGAAAACGGGGCGCCGGTGGCCGGCGACCTGACCCTGATGGACACCTTCTACAAGCTGGGCGTCCGGATGATGGGGCCGGTCCACTTCGCCAATAACGACTTGGCGGACTCCTCCACCGACCCCAAGGGACCCGAATGGGGCGGGCTGAGCGAAAAGGGCCGCGCCTTCGTCGCCCGGGCCAACCAGCTGGGCGTGGTGATCGATCCCAGCCACGCCTCGGACCAGACCCTGGACCAGATCCTCGACCTGTCCACCGCCCCGGTGATCCTGTCCCACTCCGGCGTAAAGGCGGTCTACGACCATCCGCGCAACATCCCCGACGACCTGCTGCGCAAGCTGGCGGCCAAGGGCGGGGTGATCCAGGTCAACGCCTTCTCCGGCTACATGGTCGATGTGCCGCGCATCCCCGAGCGCCAGGCGGCGCTGACCGCGCTCACGGCCAAGTACGGCCAGCGCCGGGACGTGGCCCCGGAAAACCGCGACGCCTACCTGGCCGAACTGGCGGCCATCGAGGCGGCCTATCCCCAGCCCCAGGCCAATCTCGACGACCTGATGAAGCACATCCTGCACGTGGTCGAGGTGGCCGGCATCGACCATGTGGGCCTGTCGGGGGACTTCGACGGCGGCGGCGGGATCGAGGGGCTGGAGGACGTCACCACCTTCCCGACGCTCACCGAGCGCCTGGTCGCGGCCGGCTTCTCCCAGGAGGATCTCAACAAGTTCTGGGGCGGCAACGCCCTGCGGGTCTTCGCCGAGGTCCAGGCCGCGGCGGCCCGCTGAGACCTTTGTTCCCGGCTTGTTCTCGTGTTATCTCTGAGTCCCGGCACTACATAGAAACCGGCTGTCTGGAACCTGGGCGGCCGGCAGGGCTTCCAGGACAATCATGGCCGATCAGCTGAACTTCATCCGCGTGCGCGGCGCGCGGGAGCACAACCTCAAGGACGTCAATGTCAACATCCCGCGGGGCGAGCTGGTGGTGCTCACGGGCCTGTCCGGATCGGGCAAGAGCTCCCTGGCCTTCGACACCATCTATGCCGAAGGTCAGCGCCGCTATGTGGAGAGCCTTTCGGCCTATGCCCGCCAGTTCCTGGAGCTGATGAGCAAGCCGGATGTGGACCTGATCGAGGGTCTCTCCCCGGCCATCTCCATCGAGCAGAAGACCACCAGCCGCAATCCGCGCTCCACCGTCGGCACGGTCACCGAGATCCACGACTATATGCGCCTCTTGTGGGCGCGGGTGGGCATTCCCTATTCCCCGGCCACCGGCCTGCCCATCGAGAGCCAGACCGTCAGCCAGATGGTCGACAAGCTGACCGCCCTGCCCGACGGCGAGCGGCTCTATCTGCTGGCGCCGGTGATCCGCGGCCGCAAGGGCGAGTACCGCAAGGAGATCGCCGAGTGGCAGCGCGCAGGCTTCCAGCGGCTGAAGATCGACGGGACCTTCTATCCCATCGAGGACGCGCCCACCCTCGACAAGAAGTTCAAGCACGACATCGACATCGTGGTGGACCGGCTGGTCACCCGGGGCGACCAGGAAAGCCGCTACGCCGATAGCCTGGAGACGGCCCTGCGCCTGGCCGACGGCATTGCGACCGCCGAATGGGCCGATGTGGCCGAGGGCGAGACCGAGCCGCGGCGGATCATCTTCTCCGAACGGTTCGCCTGCCCGGTCTCGGGCTTCACCATCAGCGAGATCGAGCCCCGGCTCTTTTCGTTCAACAACCCGTTCGGCGCCTGCCCGGCCTGTGACGGCCTGGGCGCCAAGCTCGCCTTCGACGCCGACCTGGTGATCCCCGACAAGGACAAGCCCCTGCACAAGGGCGCCGTCGCCCCGTGGTCCAAGGGGCCCTCGCCCCTCTACACCCAGACCCTGCAGGCCCTGGCCCGTCACTACGACTTCTCGATGGACGAGCCCTGGTGGAAGCTGCCGGAGGCCGCCAAGGACGTGGTGCTGCACGGCTCCAAGGGCCAGAAGATCCACTTCGTCTATGACGACAACGCCCGCAAGTACGAGGTCAACAAGACCTTCGAGGGCGTCCTGCCCAATCTGGAGCGCCGGTGGCGGGAGACCGATTCCGCCTGGGTGCGCGAGGAACTGGGGCGGTTTCAGTCGGAAACGCCCTGCGAGGTCTGCGAGGGCTACCGCCTGAAGCCCGAGGCCCTGGCGGTGAAGATCGACGGCCGGCACATCGGCGAGATCTCGCGCCTGTCCATCCAGCACGCCCGCGAATGGTTCAGCGCCCTGGAGCAGAGCCTCAGCGAAAAGCAGATGGAGATCGCCCGGCGGATCCTGAAGGAGATCAATGATCGCCTGCGGTTCCTGGTCGATGTGGGGCTGAACTATCTCAACATGTCGCGCAATTCCGGCACCCTGTCCGGCGGCGAGAGCCAGCGCATCCGCCTGGCCAGCCAGATCGGCTCAGGGTTGACCGGCGTCCTCTACGTGCTGGACGAGCCGTCGATCGGCCTCCATCAGCGCGACAACACCCGCCTGCTCAACAGCCTGCGCGGCCTGCGCGACCTGGGCAATTCCGTGCTGGTGGTCGAGCACGACGAGGAGGCCATCATGACGGCCGACTATGTGATCGACATGGGGCCGGCCGCCGGCGTCCACGGCGGCATGATCGTCGCCGAGGGCACGCCTGCGCAGGTGATCGCCAACCCCAAGAGCGTGACGGGCCAGTACCTGTCGGGCGCCCGCGAGATCGCCGTGCCGCGGGATCGCCGGCCCATCTCCAAGAAGAAGATGGTCCGCATCATCGGCGCCAGCGGCAACAATCTGAAGGACGTCACCGGCGAAATCCCCGTGGGCGTCTTCACCTGCATCACCGGCGTCTCCGGCGGCGGCAAGTCGACCTTCACCATCGAGACCCTCTACAAGGCCGCAGCAAGGCGGCTGCACAACGCCAGCGACGCGCCGGCCCAGCACGAGCGGATCGAGGGGCTGGAGAACTTCGACAAGGTCATCGACATCGACCAGTCGCCCATCGGCCGCACCCCGCGGTCAAACCCGGCCACCTATACCGGCGCCTTCCAGCCGATCCGCGACTGGTACGCCGGCCTGCCGGAGTCCAAGGCCCGTGGCTATGGGCCGGGGCGCTTCTCGTTCAACGTCAAGGGCGGCCGCTGCGAGGCCTGCCAGGGCGATGGCTTGATCAAGATCGAGATGCACTTCCTGCCCGACGTCTACGTCACCTGCGATGTCTGCAAGGGCAAGCGCTACAACCGCGAGACCCTGGAGATCCAGTTCAAGGGCAAGTCGATCTCCGACGTCCTGGACATGACCGTCGAGGAGGCGGCCGAGTTCTTCAAGGCCGTGCCGACCGTGCGCGACAAGATGGAGACCCTGAAGCGGGTGGGCCTGAGCTACGTCAAGGTCGGCCAGCCGGCCACCACCCTGTCCGGCGGCGAGGCCCAGCGGGTCAAGCTGTCCACGGAGCTCTCCCGCCGCGCCACGGGCCACACCCTCTACATCCTGGACGAGCCGACCACGGGCCTCTCCTTCCCGGACGTGGACGCCCTACTCCAGGTGCTGCATCGCCTGGTGGACGCGGGGAACACTGTGATCATCATCGAGCATCACCTGGACGTGATCAAGAACGCCGACTGGATTATCGACCTGGGCCCCGGCGCCGGGGACCGGGGCGGCGAGCTTGTGGCCAAGGGCACGCCGGAGCAGGTGGCTCGGCACCCCGACTCCTTCACGGGCCAATACCTCCAGCCGCTGCTCAACGGGGCGGGACTTGCCAAGAACAGCGTGAGCCGGGGCAAGAAGGCGGCGGTGGCTGGGGCAACGAAGTAACTTCAAACACGAGCTATAGCGCAACCTGGAGGGGCCCGTTTGGGCCCCTCCAGCGATTCCTGCAGCTGTCTCGCCCTACCCCTCCTCACCTTCCAGGTGCTTATTGAACCAGCCCAGGGCCTGGCCCCCGCGTCCCGCCGGTAGCTGCCTCGGGCGTCGCAGTGGAAGCCGTGGCCGCAGCCAGGGTACGAGTGGAACTCATAGGTCTTGCCCAGCTTCTTCAGCTCCGCCTCGATGGTTGCCACGTCCTCAGGCTTGGGGTTCCCATCCTCCTCGCCAAAGAGGCCGAGCACCGGCACCGAGATGTCCTTGGCCCGCTCCAGAGGAGTGGGGCCGGGGCCTCCGCGGGCTTGAAGCATGCCGCCGCCGTAGAACACCGCCGAGGCGCCAAGCCCTGACACGGCGCTGGCGGCCAAGAAGGCCACCCGGCCACCGAAACAGAACCCCGTGATGCCGATCTTGTCGGCGTCCACGAAGGGCTGGTTCTTCAGGTACTCCACGGCCGCCTGTACGTCGGCGATGATGTTGGCATC
>CAZERE010000135.1:0-8244 GCA_964515365.1 uncultured Phenylobacterium sp.
TTAGGTCAGGACGATGACCGCCACGCGGCGATTTTGCGCCCGGCCATCGGCGCTGTCATTGGAGGCCACCGGGACCTCCTCGCCATACGAGATGGTGGCCATGCGGTTGAGCGCGATGCCGTTCATCGACAGGTACTTGCGGACCGCCTCGGCCCGCGCCGCGCCCAGTTCGTCATTATAGCCCGAGGGGCCGGTGGCGTCGGTGTGGCCCTGGATCTCCAGATAGACGTTGCGGTTTTCCGAGGTCAGCCGCTGCACCAGCTCGGCCAGACGGGCCTCGGCCTCGGGCGACAGGGCGTGGCGGTCGGAGGGGAATTTCACGGAATCATCGGAGAGCACGACCTCATAGAGGAACTTGCCCTCGGCGAGCTTGTGGGCCGCATTGGCGCGGTCCAGCGCCTCGCCGGCGGTGCCCTGCACCTGGGTGACGCGGCCGTCGACCACGGCGACCTCGTCGCGGACAAAGCCCTTGGTGGCGCAGCCGCTGGCCACGAGGCCGGCCATCACCAGAACGCTGACGGTCGCAGCCGACCGAAGAGTGGATTTCGTCATTTGAGCGCCTTTCTGCAACGCAGACCCCATCCCCATCTGCAGTGGAAGCGCCATTGGGTTGGCCCATCACGGCCCCGTGATGGCGCGATCGTGGCGTCAACAAGGCGCCTTGACCATGGGCGCGCCCGTCCGCCGCCACCTTCTCGACGCATCCCCATGGGAGCCATTTGGGTCCCGATCACGGCGACAGGCGCTTCATGCAAGGGCGAAACGACCAGCGCAGAACGGCAGGCCGCGCAGGCGCGGGCCTGGCGAGTCTGGTTGTCCACGGCGCGATCTTGGGCGCCCTGGCGCTGGCGCCGACCAAGGCTGCTGAGCCGGAACCCCGGGCCATCGAAGTGTCGCTGATCCCGCCGCCACCGCGCCCCGAACCGCCCCCGCCGCCGGAGCCGCCGCCTGCCGAGGCGCCCGACGGCCCGGCGCAGGATGACGCCGCCCCGGCTGCGGCCGCCACGCCCCCTGCGCCTGCGCCCAAGATCGCCCCGCCGGCCCCGCCGCCCCGGCAGGCCAGGCCCGCGCCGCGTCCGCCGGAAATTCCACCCTTGCCTGTGCCGCCTCAGCCCAAGGCGCCGACCTATGCCCTGCTGACGGCCTCCCAGACGGCGGGCGCGATCACCGTGGGCGCTGGCCCCGGCGGCGGCGCGGGCGGGACGGGCGCCAGCGGGACCGGCGCCGGAGATGGGGCGGGCGGCGGCGGCTCGTCCTGCAGCATGGTGGCGCGGCTGCAGACGGCGCTGCGCAAGGACGCCAACATCCGGGCGACGGTGGCCCAGGCGAGCGCGGCGTCTGGCGCACGGGGCCGAGCCCTGCACCTGTGGGACGGCCAGTGGGTGCAGAGTCCGGGGCAGGCTGGCCGAGGCCTGGCCGGGGTGCGCCAGGCCATCGCCGTGGAAGTCGCGTTTGCGCCGGAAGCCTGCCGCAGGGACGCTGTCTCGGGCCACGTGGTCCTGAGCCTCGCCGACGGTCCGGGCGCGCCGCGCATCGCGCTGGGCGCCGGCCAATGGCGCTGGTCCGACCTGCTCGAGGCGCGGCGGTAAGGCTTGACCTGACGCCTCGACCCGCTTCTCCTCACGCCCAACAAACGTTTGAAAACGAGGAGGACGCCGTGGCCTACAAACCCTTCGACCTGACCGGAAAGGTCGCCCTGGTCACCGGCGGCAATGGCGGCATCGGTTTCGGCATGGTCGAGGCAATGGCCCAGGCCGGCGCCGACATCGTCATCTGGGGCTCCAATCCCGACAAGAACCGGGCGGCCGAGGAGAAGCTCAAGCCCACCGGCGTCCGGGTCCTGACCCAGGTGGTCAATGTGGCCGACGAAACCGCGGTGGCGCAGGGCATGGAAGCCGCCGTGGCGAAGATGGGCGCGGTCCACACGGTGGTGGCCAATGCGGGCATCGGTGGCGGGGCGAAGTCGTTCTCGGAGTTCCCCACCGAGACCTATCGCAAGGTGCTGTCGGTCAATCTGGACGGGGTCTTCTTCACCTTCCGCGAGGCATGCAAGCACATGGTCGCCCGGGGTGGCGACGGGCAGGGCGGCTCGCTGGTCGCGATCTCCTCCCTCTCGGCCCTGGATGGCGCGGCCCGCAACCAGGCCTATGCGGCCACCAAGGGCGCCCTGATCCCCATGGTCCGGGCCATCGCCGTGGAGCACGCGCGATACGGGGTGCGGGCCAATGTCATCCTGCCCGGCTGGGTCGCCACCGACATGACCGCCGCGGCCCAGGACAATGACAAGTTCAACGAGAACGTCATCAAGCGCGTGCCCATGCGCCGCTGGGGCGAGCCGGCCGACTTCGGCGGCATGGCGGTCTATCTGGCCTCGGACGCCTCGCGCTTCCACACCGGCGACTCCTTCCTGATCGACGGCGGCTACGGCGTTTTCTAAGCGCCGCAGGCATCGAAAAAGAGGGGACACGAAGGACACAAAGGAGCGCGAAGAGCACAAAGGGTGACGCTGCCGGATCTTCGTGTCCTTGGCTTCCCTTCGTGCCCTTGGCTTCCCTTCGTATTCTTTGTGTCCCCTCTTTTTAAGTGCGCTGCGCGCTGGACCTTGCGCCCCTGACGCAGGGTCAGTGTTTCCGCTGGCGGCCGACGGCGCCATGGTGGGGCCAACGAGAACACCACGGGAGACGACGCCATGACCCTGCACACGCCGCTTTGCGACCTGCTGGAGATCCAGCACCCGATCATGCAGGCCGGCATGGGCGGGGTGGCCTATGCCGAGCTGGTGGCCGCCGTCTGCGAGGCCGGCGGCTATGGGGTGCTGGGCATGGCCGGCCGTTCGCCGGACTTCATCCGCGAGGAGATGCGCAAGGTCCGCAAGCTCACCGACCGGCCCTTCGGCGTCGATCTGCTGGCCGCCTCGCCCGAGAGCCTGACCGCCTCGGTGGAGATCATCATCGAAGAGGGCGCCTCGTCCTTCATCGCCGGCCTCGGCGTGCCCATGCCGATCATGGAGAAGCTCAAGGCCGCGGGCCTCAAGGTCATGGTGGTCTGCGGGGCGGTGAAGCATGCGGTCAAGGCCGAGCAGGCCGGCTGCGACGCGGTCATCTGCCAGGGCGGGGAGGGCGGCGGCCATACGGGCCTGGTCGGCACCCTGCCGCTGGTCGCTCAGGCCGTCGAGGCGGTGAAGATCCCGGTGGTGGCGGCCGGCGGCATTTCCGATGGGCGCGGCCTGGCTGCGGCCCTGGCGCTCGGCGCGCAGGGGGTCTGGATCGGCACCCGGTTCATCGCCTCGACCGAGGCCCATGCGGGCCAGGCCTATCGCGAGGCCGTCGTGGCCGCCGAGGATGTCGATACCGTCCGCACCCGCTGCTATTCGGGCAAGCCCATGCGGGTGATGAAGAACCCCTATGTCGAGGACTGGGAGACCCGGCCCCAGGAGATCCAGCCCTTCCCGATGCAGGCCATGCATTCCTCCAAGGCCGGCGTGATGGGCGGCATCGGCGGCCAGGTCGAGGGGCTCGACCCCGACCGCTCCTGCTTCGCCATGGGCCAGTCGGCCGGCGGAATCCACGACATCAAGCCGGCGGCCCAGATCGTGGCCGAGATGGTCGCCGAGGCCGCGGCCGCCATCGACCGGATGGCCAAACTCCGCAGTCGCGTCCCGGCCTGAGCGGCTCGCCCGTCAGGGCGCGGCCAGGAAGCCGTCGGGATCGTTGGCCAGGCCTGCGAAGGCGCCGAGGCAACGCTGCCACACGGCCACCTGGTCGCGCAGGTCGCCCTCGGTCTGGCTGTCGGCCAGCAGGAGTCCGTAGCGGACATCGACCTGGTCGCCGCGCATCACCGTGCGGCAGAGGATGTCGCGGCTGTTGAAGCTGTTGAGGTGGTCCAGGGTCATGGCGCGTTTGTCGACGCTGGCGGAGAAGCCAAGCGCGCGGCAGGCCCGGCCCGCCTCGTCGCAGCCGATGAACTCGGCGCCGAAAATGCCCCCGGGCGTCACCACGTTCAGACGCACCTGGCCGGCCTCCCGGCCCTCCATCTCGCCCCGGGCGCCCATGCCCGCCAGGACGGCGATCAGGGTGCTGGGATCGCGGGCCGGCGCAGCGGTCTGGGCCTGGCCGGGGCCGGCTATCGACGCCGCCATGAGGCTGATGGCCAGGGCCTGGCCGAACATTGTCGCACGCATGATCACTCCCCCGAATTGTCAGCCTATCGGCTAGCAGAACCCAGGCCGCCGCGCGAGGGCTCGCCCCTCAGGCGCGCACCCGTGACAACCGCCGGGGGAAGGCCCAGATTGGCGTCATGCGTGCCGCAGCGCTTCTCATCCTTGGTGGTCTCTTGGCCCTGGCGAGCCCCGCCCTGGCCCAGGAGCGGACGCCCGCCCAACGCCAGACCCTGGTGGATATCGCCTATGTGCTGGGCGAGAGCCACGCCCTGCGTCAGGTCTGCGAAGGCGCCTATGACCAGTACTGGCGCGACCGGATGATCGGCGTGACCGACACCGAACAGCCCGATGCGGCGCTCGACCGACGGATGAAGGAGGCCTTCAATTCCGGCTTCGCCGCCCGCCGGACTGAATATCCCCAATGCACCCGGGCCAGCCGGATCGCCGAGGCCGCCGTCGCGCGCCGCGGCCAGACTCTCGCAGGCCAGATGGGCAGCGTCGCCCACCGGCTCGACCCCCGGGAGGCCGAGGCGCGCCGGCAGGCCCTGGAGCTCGCGCCGCCGCTCTCGCCCTAGGGGACGTCTTGACAGAAGGACGCCCGTCGCTGATTTGCCTCGGCCGCGTCGCGGAGGCCCCGGCGCGCTCGCCGGTGGAACATTGGCCCCTTCCAACCGCTCATTGCGCGACACACAGGAGCGGCCCTTGTCCGATTGCGACCCTCTGCTGACTCACCGGGCGGCGATCCTGTGATCATCTCCCTCCTGATCATCGGCGGCCTCGTCTTCCTGGCGTTCGGCGGCGAAATCCTGGTCCGCGGGGCTGTGGGCTCGGCCCGGGTCCTGGGGGTCTCCCCCCTGATGAGCGGCCTCGTTCTGGTGGGCTTTGGCACGTCCACGCCGGAGCTTGTCACCAGCCTGATCGCGGCGATGCAGAACGCCGCGGACATCGCCGTGGGCAATGTGGTCGGCTCCAACATCGCCAATATCCTGCTGATCCTGGGGCTCACCGCGGCGATCACGCCGATCTATGTCCGCCCCCAGGCGATCAGCCGGGACATGATCGCGCTGGGCGCCTCATCGGTGATCTGCCTGCTGGCGGTGGTGGCGGGCTTCATCGACCGCTGGTTCGGCCTGTTCCTGCTCGCCCTGCTCGGGGTCTATCTGGTGGTGACCTATCTTCGGGAGCGCAGCCATGAGGCCGGCGGCGTCACCCGGCCGCCGGTGGATCGCGACTGGAAGCGCCTGGGGCGATTTGCGCTGATGACGGCTGCGGGCATCGCCCTGACGGTGGTCGGCGCGCGCCTGCTGGTGGGTGGGGCCATCCAGCTGGCCGAGGGCCTGGGCATGCCGCAGCGGGTGATCGGCCTGACCATCGTGGCGGTGGGCACATCCCTGCCGGAACTGGTGGCCTGCGTCGTCGCCGCCCTGCGCCGTCATGCCGACGTGGCCCTGGGCAATGTCATCGGCTCGAACATCTACAACGTCTTCGGCATTCTCGGGATCACGGCGGCGGTGTCGCCCATCCGCATCCCGCCGGAGATCGCCAATCTGGATATCTGGGTGCTGCTGGCGGCCACCGGTCTTCTGGCCCTGCTGCTGCGCACGGGCGGGGGGCTGAAGCGCCTGGAGGGCGCCGGATTCCTGCTGGCCTATGTGGCCTATACCGGCTTCCTGCTCCTGGCCTGAGCGGCGCGCAGGACGGGGATCAGGCCAGGGCCTGGGCGTCCTTCAAGCCTTTACGCGCCAAAGCATCGGCCCGCTCGTTCAGCACATGGCCGGAATGGCCCCGCACCCAGCGCCAGTCCACCTGGTGGCGCAGGCGCGCCTCGTCCAGCCGCTTCCAGAGGTCGGCGTTCTTAACCGGCGCCTTGGCCGCGGTCTTCCAGCCCCGGGCCTTCCAGCCGGGCAGCCATTCGGTGATGCCCTTCATCACATACTGGCTGTCGGTGTGCAGCTCGACGCGGCAGGGACGGTTCAGCGTCTCCAGCGCCTGGATGGCGGCCATCATCTCCATGCGGTTGTTGGTGGTCGCCGGCTCGCCGCCGCTGATCTCCTTCTCCCGCTCGCCGAAGATCAGGATGGCGCCCCAGCCGCCGGGGCCGGGATTTCCGCTGCAGGCGCCGTCGGTGAAGACCGTGACCTGCGGCGTCACGGGCGGTCCCCGAACAGGACCAGGTCGGTGGCGCTGCGGTGGACCGCCAGCTTGCGCTCATATTCCAGGGGGTCCTTGGGCCGCACCAGGGCCCCGGCCGGCGTCGCCCCCCAGTCGTTCAGCCGGGTCAGGAAGAAGCGCATGGCCGCCCCGTGCGCCAGGATCGGCAGGGCGTTCCGCTCGGCGTCGGTCAGGGGCCGGTGAGCTTCGTAGCCCGCCACCAGGGCGCGGGCGCTGGTGATGTTGAAGCTGCCGTCGGCCTCGAAACACCAGGCGTTCAGGGCCACGGCGATGTCATAGGCCAGCGTATCGACGCAGGCGAAATAGAAGTCGATGGCCGCGGCGAACTGCTCGCCCTGGAAGAAGACGTTGTCGGGGAAGTAGTCGGCGTGGATGACGCCCGCGGGCAGGTCTGCGGGCCAGTGGGCCGCCAGGTGGTCCAGATCGGCTTCGATCGTGGCGGCCAGGCCCGGCTTCAGCTCCTCGGCCGCGCCCTTCAGGCCGGCGAACAGCGGCGCCCAGGCCTCATGGCCCAGGTCGTTGGCCCGGCTCATGGGAAAGCCCTCCGCCGCCAGGTGCAGACGGGCCAGGCCCTCGCCGGCCTCCCGGCAATGGCGGGCGGTGGGACGGCGCACCGACAGGCCCGGCATGAAGCCGACAATGGCGGCGGGCTTGCCGCGCACGGTCTGGATCAGCGCCCCATCGCGGCCGGCCATGGGCGTGGCGCAAGGATAGTCGTGGTCGGCCAGCCAATGCATGAGGCCGAGGAAGAAGGGCAGGTCGTCAGGCCGCACCCGGCGCTCATAGATGGTCAGGATGAAGCGGCCGCGGTCGGTCTCCAGCAGGAAGTTGGAGTTCTCCACGCCTTCGGCGATGCCCTTGAAGGTCTGGGCCGCGCCCAGGTCATAGCGGGCGAGCAGCTCGGCGAGCTCTTCATCGGAGATGTCGGTATAGACGGCCATGGCCGCGGGCATGGGGGAGGCCGCAGGCGCGGTCAAGCCGGCGAGAAGGTCCGGCGGGTATTTTCCCGACCCGGCTAAGCGGTCTCGGTCTCGGCCAGAAGCCGAGGCAGCTTGAAGGTCACCGCCTCGCGGGCGGCCTCCTCCATCTCGATGGTCAGGTCGAAGCGCTCGGCCAGCTTGTCGATCACCCCTTGCACCAGGTCCTCGGGCGCCGAGGCGCCGGCGGTGACGCCCACGGTCTGCGCGCCGTCCAGCCAGGCGAAGTCCAGGGCGCTGGCGTCGTCGATCAGATGGGCCGCGCAGCCGGCGCGGGCGCCCACCTCGGCCAGGCGCACCGAGTTGGAGGAGTTGGCCGAGCCGATCACCAGCAGCACGTCGGCCCGGGCCGAGACCGACTTCACCGCCTCCTGGCGGTTGGTGGTGGCGTAGCAGATGTCCTCCTTGTGGGGGGCGGCCATCTCAGGGAAGCGGGCGCGCAGGGCGCCGACGATGCCGGCCGTGTCGTCCACCGACAGAGTCGTCTGGGTGGCGAAGGCGAGGTTGGCCGGATCCTTGGGCGTGAAGGCCAAGGCGTCCTCCACCGTCTCGATCAGGGTGACGACGCCATCGGGCAGCTGGCCCATAGTGCCGATCACCTCGGGGTGGCCGGCATGGCCGATCAGGACGATCTCCTTGCCGGCCTCATAGTGGCGCTGCGCCTCCACATGGACCTTGGAGACCAGCGGGCAGGTGGCGTCGAGATAGAGCATCTGCCGCCGCCCGGCCTCGGCCGGGACGGACTTGGGCACGCCGTGGGCGGAAAACACCACCGGCCGGTCGTTCGGGCACTCGTCCAGTTCTTCGACGAACACCGCGCCCAGGCTCCGCAGTCGGTCGACCACATGGCGGTTGTGGACAATCTCGTGGCGCACATAGACCGGCGCGCCATATTTCTCGATGCCCCGCTCGCCGCTCTGGATCGCCCGGTCCACC
>CAZERE010000136.1:0-8232 GCA_964515365.1 uncultured Phenylobacterium sp.
GCATCGGCATGAACACCGACCACACCCTCGAAGAGGTCGGCCAGCAGTTCAGCGTCACCCGCGAACGGATCCGCCAGATCGAGGCCAAGGCGCTGCGCAAGCTCAAGCACCCGAGCCGGTCGCGAAAGCTCCGCAGCTTCCTCGACAGCTGAGACACCAGAACCCCGCCGGAAACGGCGGGGTTTTTCGTGGCGTCAGGCGATCTAGGGGCTCCTCTTGAATAAGAGGGGACACAAAGGCCACGAAGGGGCGCGAAGGGCACAAAGGCGCCGCCGCCGGTCCTTCGTGTCCTTCGCGCCCCTTTGTGTTCTTCGTGTCCCGACTTTTTCTTGCGCTACGCGCTAGCCGTGGTCCCGCCGGGCGCGGAACGCCGCCTCCACCGACGGCATGACCAGCCAGCTGATGTCCTCGCCGACGGACTCCAGCTCCTTGGCGGTGCTGGAGGAGATGTGCAGGAACTGCGCGTCGCAGATGAAATGCACCATCGGGATCGAGGGATCGAGCCGCTCGGCGAGGCCGTGGAGATTGAACTCCTCGTGGAAGTTCGTGGCCTCGCGCAGGCCGCGCACGATGTGGGTGGCGCCGATGTCGCGCGCATAGCGGACCAGGCTTTGGCGGGCATATTCGCCGACCTCCAGTGATTGGCCGAGGATCGCCGCAGCGTCCGGCCAAAGGTCCAGCACGGAGCTTCGGATGAGCTCGGTGCTCTGTTCGACGCTGAAGGCCCGCTGCTTCCTCACATTGGTGCCGACGGCGACATGAACGGCGTCGAAGGTCGTGAGCGCCTTGCGGATGATGTCCAGATGGCCGCGGGTGACGGGATCGAACGAGCCCGCATAGAGGGCCTTCGTCCGCTTCGCCTTGTTCAATTGCATCGCAACACCTGTGGGCCAGGGGCGCAGCCTCCGACGCCCCTTCGACCGATGCAAGGCGGCTTGTTCGCCGATCGCGTCCAACGGCAGGCAAGGCCTGTGTTTCTGGCCCGATCCGGGTGGGCGGGAGACTGGCGCCGGGCGTGGCTTTGCTGCAAATAGACGCCTCCCAGCATGAGCGCATCATGGCCCAAATCCTCTTCGTCACCCACCCCGAGGTCGTGATCGATCCGGAAATCCCGGTGCCCCGCTGGCCCCTGTCGGCCAAGGGGCGGGCGCGCATGGAGGCCCTGGCTGAGGCGCTCGCCGGCCTGCCCGTTCGCGCCATCTGGCCCAGCGACGAGCAGAAGGCGATCGATGGGGCTGAAATCCTCTCGGAACGGCTCCGCGCGCCCCATCAGGTGGACGCCGCCCTGGGCGAGAACGATCGTTCCGCCACCGGCTACATCGCCCCGCCGCGGTTCTGGGAGGTGGTGGCCGAGTTCTTCGCCCATCCCGATGTCAGCGTGCTGGGCTGGGAAACCGCCCGGGACGCCCAGAACCGTATCCTGGCGGCGGTGGCGCGGGTTGAGCGTGAGGCCCAGCCTGGCCTCACCGTCGTGGTGTCCCATGGGGGCGTCGGCCAGTTGCTGACGCCGCCTTGCAGGGGGTGGCGATCGGCCAGGAGGCCAAGTCGCCCAATCCCAGCGGCGGCGGCTATCTCCGGCTCGAAACCTCGCCCCTGCGTCTCGTTGGCGACAGCTGGGGCGACATCGACCAGATCAGGGCCGATCCTCATTGGGATGGGGGGAAGCGCGAGGCCTAATGGATGCCCCTGGCCATCTGGTAGAGGGTGATGACGATCTCGAACAGGATCAGGATGACGATGATCGCCTCCAGGCGCAGGGAGCGCTCGGTGTCGATCAGGTCCGTCATGACGGTCGCCGTCTCGCCGATCAGGTCGAGCTTGCGGCCCAGGGTCTCAGCCCGCTCCACCAGTTCGTATTCGTCCTCCAGGCGGGCATAGAGGCGTTCCAGGTCCGGCCGGTCCCAGAGGATGTCGGGCTTTTCGCGCACCGCCACCCGCTCGGCCACCCGATGCTGCACCAGCAGCGAGGCGCCGATCAGCCGGATCATGTCGCGCCGTCCGCCGGGCCGGCGGCCGGTGTCGGAGAGCTTGCGGGCCCAGGGCTCGATGGTGTCGAACACCTTGGCCACCTGCCGTTCGTCCTGCTCCAGCGCCGCGCTCTTGGCCACCGCGTCGGCGACCACCAGGAGCTTGTCCGGCGAAAGCGAGCCGATGCGCACCACGCCGTCGGGCTCGACCCCTTCGCTGGCGCCTTCGCCGGCGGCGACCTGAATGGTCTCCTCCTCGCGGACCTCGTGCTGGCCATGAACCCGGGGCAGGACGCCGCGGATCACATCGTCCTCGGCCAGGGGATCAAGGCCGATCATCACCACCACCCCATAGCGGAAGACGACCACTAGGCCGTCGGCCACGCGAAATGAGAGGGGCGCGGTGGACAGCGCGTCGCGGCGCTCCAGGCCCAGGGTGTCGATCCGCTCACCCAGCACCACGGCGCGGGCGGTCAGGTATCGATCGTCGCGGGGAAGGGGTAGCGGTTCAGTGCTCTGGTCCATCGCCCACTAGACACCACAGGCGCGGGACCGTTGGAAGGCCCGATGGGGCTGATCGCGTCAGGCTCTATGCGCGTTCCTGCAGGCGCAGCAGGGCGTCCCACATGTCCTGGGCCGCGCCGATGGTGGCGAGGTTGGCCTTGAACTGGTGCTTGGCCGTGATCTGTTCGACCGCCTCCTGCTCGTAGCTGGTGGTCGAGCCTTCGACACCCATGGTCGCGGTGCGCTGGGCGGAGGCTTCGAAGCGGCGGCTGGCGGCGAGCATGCCGTAGCTTGCGGTGGCGATCGGGTCCATGGCGGGGTCTCCTGCCCAGACATCCTGCGCCCCTGGCGGTTAAGCTTCCGCTTGCAAGAATGGTGAACGCCGTTCTACCGCCAGCCGTAGTTGAAGCTGATGCTGATCCGCGGGGTCTTGGCGCCATTGGCGGGGACCTCATGGCGCAGCCAGCTCTCCCACATCAGGATCGTGCCGGGTTCGGGCTGCAGATAGACGAAGCTGCGCTCGGCCTCCGGCGCGTCGGCCAGGCGGGGCGGGGCGGCCATCATCAGGGGCAGGCGCGGGTCTTCCAGCTTCAGGGCGCTGGCGCCGGGCGGGGTGCGCACATAGACCGTGCCCGACAGCACGCTATGGGGATGGATATGGCCGCTGTGGCCGGCGCCGGGCTTCAGCAGATTGACCCACAGGCTGTCGAGCTTCAGCCGCCGGTCGCCCAGGTCCAGGTTCAGCGCCTGGGCATAGGCCTTGGCGTGGCGGTCGAGCTTAGACTTCAGAATCCCGAACACCGTCGCCCGCTGGGGCAGGTCATCCAGGGAGGCGTAGGAGGTGTAGCCGCCATAGGCGTTGGCCTTGGACCAGGCGCGGCCCGCGGCGTCCTCGGCCGCCAGCATCTGGACGGTCTCCTCAAGTTCGTCGTTGAAGGCGGCGAAATCCCGCTCTTCGGCGAGACTCGCCTGATAGATCTGGGTGACGAAGAGGGGGCGCAGGCTCATGCTCGGGCGCTTACATCACGCGGCGGGCCAGGGAAAGCCAAACGCCTGAAACACGCCGCATTTCCGTGGCTTAAGAGCCATCTGGAGGATAAAAACATGAAAATCGTCTCTCTGTTGGCCGGCCTCGCCGCCCTGGCGATCGCTGGAGCGGCCCAGGCGCAAAGCCACGGCGACCACGCCGGCCACGCCGGCATGAGCCACAGCAATCCGCCCACCAAGACCCAGGTCTGTCTCGACGTCGGCGGCGGTCTGCTGCCGGTGGTCTGCAAGGTGCCGGCCAGTCGTCTCGACCAGCGCGAGGACATCTGCAGCTGCCCGCAGGGCATGCGGACCGACGTGGCCATCTGCGGCCCCGGCCAGAGCCCGCCGGCCGAAAACAACGCCCTCTACGCCGCCCGCCGCGAGGCCGCCCGCGACGGCAGCCTGCTGGGCGACATGTTCCAGGGCAAGCCCATCTGCGTCGCGCCGCGGGGCTAGTCGGTCCAGCCCCGCCGTCTCATCGAGAGGCGGGGCTGAAGCCTCAACCCTGCAGGGCGCCGTAGACCATCTTCTGGAAGACGGGCAGGGCGGCGCGGCCGCCCATGCGCTGGCCCGTGGCCAGTTGCGCCGCCGCCTCGGGGCCCAGCGGCATCGAGTTCTGGATCAGATAGATCAGCACCATGTCGGCCTCCGGATCGGCCTGCCACCAGGTGCCGAAGGCGCCGGGCCAGCCGAAGGCCCCGGCGTTGCCGGCGCCCATCCAGGCCTGTTTCACCGGGTCGGTGATCATGGAGACGCCCAGGCCGAAGCCCTGGCCCATCCAGAACGGGATGCCCATGAAGGGGATCTCCTTCTGGGCCGGGGTCAGCCGGTCGGCGGTCATCATCTCCACCGTCTGCGTCTTCAGCAGCCGCACCCCGTCGACCTCGCCCTTGCCGAGCATCAGGCGGGCGAACTTCAAATAGTCGTCGGCGGTGGAGACCAGCCCGCCGCCCCCGGCCGCGAAGGCCGGCGGCGCCTGATAGTAGGGGAAGGGGACCTCCTCCATGGCGTCGGTCTTGGGATTGATCCGATAGAGCTTGGCCGCCCGCTCCAGCTTCTCCGGCGGCACGTGGAAGGCGGTGTCGGTCATGCCCAGCGGCCCGAAGACGCGATCCTGCAGGACCTGGTCGAAGGGCTTGCCCTCGATCCGGGCGACGATGAAGCCAAGCACGTCGGTGGCGTGGCTGTAGTGGAAGCGGTCGCCGGGCTGGAAGCTGAGCGGCAGGTCGCCCAGCCGCTTCATCCATTCGTCCGGCGCAAGGGGCGTGCCGAGCGCGGGGCCGAGCGCCTTCTCGTGGGCCTCGGCGATCGGGCCCATGGAGGTGAAGCCGTAGGCCAGGCCCGAGCGGTGGGTCATCAGGTCTTCGATGGTGATGTCGCGGGCGGCCGGGACGGTGTCGTCGAGCGGGCCGGTGGGGGAGGCCAGCACGCGCATGTCGGAAAACTCCGCCGCCCAGCGGGTGATCGGGTCGTCCAGCTTCAGTCGGCCTTCTTCCATCAGCATCAGGGCCGCCACCGAGGTGATCGGCTTGGTCATCGAGGCGATACGGAACAGGGTGTCGCGGGTCATCGGCTTGCCGCCGGCGATGTCCCGATGGCCGACCGTGTCGACGCGGACCACCTCGCCCCCGCGCCAGACCAGCGTGACGAAGCCCGACAGATCGCCGGCGTCCACCACGCTCTGCAGGGCTGGGCCGATGGCCTCAAGGCCATTTGGGGAAAAGCCGCCGTCCATTCGTTTCGTCCCTTCGTATCGTTCTTGTATGTCCTGTGCGTCCGCCATACCGCCGGGCGCGCCGGCCTGCGTCAAGCCGAACCCGGAGCCGAAGTCCGCCTATGATCCTGCCGCCCCTCGCGCCTGTCCTCGCTGTCGTCGGACTGGCGCTCACCCTCTGCGCCTGTTCGCCCCTGACCGCCTTCGCCACCCTGACGCCGACCGACCCGGCCAGCCAGGAGGGACAGGGCCTGGCCTATGGGGCGGACCCTCGACAGCGGCTGGATGTCTATGCGCCGCGAGGCGGCGCCGAGGCCGCGCCCGTCGCCATCTTCTTCTATGGCGGCTCGTGGACCGACGGGCGGCGTCAGGACTATGGCTGGGTCGGACGGGCGCTGGCGGCCGAAGGCTTCCTGGCGATCAATCCCGACTACCGCCTCTATCCCGAGGTCGCCTATCCGGACTTTCTCGCCGACGGCGCGCTGGCCGTGGCCTGGGCGGTGGAGAACGCCGCCCGCTATGGCGGCGACCCGCAGAAGATCGTCCTGATCGGCCACTCGGCCGGGGCCTATAACGCCATCATGCTGGGCCTGGACGACAGCTATCTGCGCGCCGCCGGGGTCGATCCTGGGCGCATCCGGGCGGTGGCCGGCCTGGCAGGTCCCTACGACTTCCTGCCGCTGGAGGGGAAGACGACCCGGGCCGTCTTCGGCGGCGCCGCCGATCTCGAAGCCACTCAGCCGGTCAACCAGGTCCGGGCCGGCGCGCCGCCGGTGTTCCTGGCCACGGGGGACAGCGACACCGTGGTCCTGCCGCGCAACACCGAGGCGCTGACGCGGGCCCTGCGTGACCGCGGCGTGGCGGTGGAGGCGCGGGTCTATCCAGATCTCGGCCACGCCGGCGTGCTGCTGGCCCTCTCGCGCCCCCTGCGGGGGCGGGCGCCGGTGCTGGAGGAGATGACCGCCTTCCTCAAGGCCAAGACCGAGATCGGGGCGGACGCTGCGGTTTCGGTTGCGGCGCCCCAGGCCGCCCAGCCCTTGGCCGGGCGAGGTTCGCCTTAGATTTCCCTAGGGGCAGGCTGTTGCAACGCGGCAATTGAACAGACGGGCCGGAATGCGTATATGCCTTTTCCCCATCGGCCGTTCCGGCTGGCGGGTCTGTCAGTTTTCGTGAACGCAAGGACGCGCTCCGCCCATGCTGGTCACCCTCATGAAGGCCAAGCTTCACCGGGCTACGGTGACCCAGGCCGACCTGGACTACGAAGGCTCCATCGCCATCGACCGCGACCTGCTGGACGCCTCGGGCATCCTGCCGCACGAACAGGTGGATGTGCTGAACATCACCACCGGCGCCCGCTTCACCACCTACGCCATCGAGGCCCCCCGGGGCTCGCGGGTCATCGGCGTGAACGGCGCGGCCGCCCGCCTGGTCCAGAAGGGCGACAAGGTCATTGTGGTGACCTACGGCCTGCTGCCGGTCGAGGAGGCCCGCAACTACGCCCCCACGGTCGTTCTGCTGGACGACGGCAACGAGATGAAGCAGGCGGCCTGATGGTCCGCTGGCCCGCCGCGATCCTGCTCTCGGTGGCCGCCCTGCTCACCTCCGCCTGCTCGCCCGCCGGGCCGGAAGGGGTCGACACCTCGGTGCTCGACCGCGAGATCGGCCAGCGGATCGGCGATCCCTCCACCTGCGTGCTGCTCGCCGAGCGCGGATCGGGCAAGATCGTCTATCGCTATGGCACGAACACGGTCTGCGCCCGCACCTATCCCGGTTGCCAGGACCAGCCCGAGCGGACCGTCGATGATCTTCTGAAGGGGCTTGGCCCCGCCGCCGAGGGCGTGGCGATCAGCTGCCCCACCGCCGCCGACGGCTCGCGCAGCGTCGGCTGGGCGGCAGGCCCCGTGGCCGGCCGCGACCTGGTCTTCGCCGCGGTGATGGAAGGCCAGCGGGCCCTGCCGGGCATGATCATGACCGACCGCCTGGCCAGCGCCTTTTCCGCCGCCGGCCTGGAATAGGCCTCCGCGCCCTTTCGGGAGCGAAGGCCGGCTTCCTTAGCGGTTCAGTTCATAGAGACCCGAAATATCCACCCGCACGGTCATCTCGCCGCCGGACACCGGGGTGGAGTCCTTCATGCTCTCGCTGCGCGCCATGGCCATGTAGGGCATGGGCGGCTGCGGGGCTGAATAGCTGGTTCCTTCGCTCAGGGTGACCAGGCGGCCGACCCGATGGCCGGTGGCCTGGGCGTAGAGCTGGGCCTTGGCCTGCAGGTCGCGCACGGCGGCCTGGCGGGCGGCGTTCTCGGCCTGGCTGCGGTCGTTCAGGCCGAAGCTGATATTGTTGATCTGGTTGGCGCCGGCGTTGACCGTGGCGTCCACCGCCGAGCCCAGCTTGTCCAGATCGCGCACCTTCACGGTCACCTGGTTGCTGGCCTGATAGCCCCGCAGGCGCGGCGGCTGGTTCTCCACATAGTCGTACTGGGCCGACAGGTTCAGGTTCGAGGTCTGGATGTCCCGGCTCTCGATTCCCGCCCGGTTGAGGGCGGTCATGACCCGGGTCATCTGCTGGGCGTTGGCCTGCATGGCCGCCTGGGCGGTGGGGGCCTCGGTCTGGACGCCCAGGCTGATGGTCGCCATGTCGGGCGCGACATCCACCTCGCCGACGGCCGAAAGGTTCAGGGTGGTGGCGCGGAACATGGAGTCGGCGGCCGGCGCGGCGGGCGCCGGGGCGGTCTGGGCGAGGGCTGCAGGCGCCAGGGCCGCAAGGCTCAGGCTCAGCACGCCGGCGCGCAAGAGGGTCTTCATAGAAATCTCCAGTCCATTTGAAACTTGACCATAGGCCACAGCGGGGAAAGCGCCGCGACGGCCTTCGCGTTCCACCCTCGCAACCTGAACCTGAACCGGAGCTTTAAGCCGCGTGCAGCCCATGCTAACCGCAGGCCTCCGCTGATGGGGCCTGTAGCTCAATGGTTAGAGCCGGCCGCTCATAACGGTCTGGTTGCAGGTTCGAGTCCTGCCGGGC
>CAZERE010000137.1:0-6519 GCA_964515365.1 uncultured Phenylobacterium sp.
CCTGTTCGCCACCGCCATCGGCCTGGCCGCCGCCATCCCGGCCTATGTCGCCTACAACAAGTTCTCCTCCGACGCCGCGCGCTACTCCGGACGCCTCGAAGGCTTCGCCGACGACCTGGCCACCGCGATCCAGCGGCGGCTGAGCGATCGGGCCTGAGTCCCCATGGCGCTCTCCTCCCATGACGCCTATTCGGCCGGCGGCGGCCGGCGCCGGCGGCGGTCCAGCCGCCGCGGCGCCCTGTCGGAAATCAACGTCACACCGATGGTGGACGTGATGCTGGTGCTGCTCATCGTCTTCATGGTCTCGGCCCCGCTGCTGACCGTCGGCGTGCCCCTGGAGCTGCCCAAGACCGAGGCCAGCGCCATCCCCGACCAGTCGGAGCCCCTGACCGTCTCGGTGCGGGCCGACGGCGCCGTCTTCATCGACGAGGAGGAGACGCCCTTCGACAGTCTCTCGCCCCGGCTGATCGCCATGGCCGACGGCTCCACCGAACGCCCCATCTATGTGCGCGCCGACGGGCGGGCCTCCTACGCCACGGTCGCCCAGGTCATGGCGGCCCTGGCCAGCTCGGGCTTCACCTCCATCAACCTGCTCACCGAGACCGGCGGCCCCTCTTCGGGCGCGGATCAGACGGCGCGCTGAGGACAGCTCATGCGCGGTGAGCGGTCGAATCTGAGCTCAGCCCTCATCGTCTCGGCGATCCTGCACGCCGCGCTGGTCGGCGCGGCCCTGATCCCCTGGCCCTGGGACCGCGAACTGACGGTGGGATCGGTCGTGCCGATCAATGTGGTGAGTTCGATCCCCGCCAATCCCCGCCCCGCCGTGCAGGGACCAGAGGATCAGAGCGCCCAGACCGAGGCGCCCGAACCGGACGCGCCCCTCGAGGCGCCCGCCGCGGCCGCGGAACCGCAACCCCAGCCGCAGCCTGAACCGCAGCCCCGTCCGCAACCGGCGCCCACGCCCAAGCCCGCCCCGACCCCGACGCCCAAGCCGGCGCCCAAACCTGCCCCGAGGCCCAAGGCCGCGACCCCGAAGGCCCCCGCCCCCAAGCCCGCCCCGCCGCCCAAGAAGGACAGCGGCCTGGACCTCGACGCCCTGGCCGACAGCCTCAAGGGCTCGAAAAGCTCGGCGTCCAAGGGGAGCGCCCGGCCCGAAACCGCGACGCGGCCCCGATCAACCACAGGCAGCGGCGCCTCCGGCGCGGCCATGTCGGGCCTGTCCGAAGAACTTCAGAGGCGCTGGAACCCCAATTGTGAGGTCGAGGCCGCGCGCAATGTCCGCGTGCGCGTCACCTTCCGCCTGGGCAGCGACGGCCGGGTGGTCGGCGACGTCCAGGCCGGCGGGCAGGAAAACTCATCGGACCCTGTCGTCCGCGCCGCCGCCGAGCGCGCCATCCGCGCGGTCTACAGCGCCGCCCCCTTCACCACCCTGCCCCGCGAGTTCTACGGTGACCAGATCGCCGTGAGCTTCAACGCCGCCCAGGCGTGCGCCGCCAACTAGAGGAGCATTCGAGCCCATGCGTCTAAGGACCCTGTTCGTCGCCCTGACGGCGGCCCTGCTGTCGGCCGCGACCCTCGCCAGCCCCGCCCGCGCCCAGATCGAGGTGGACGTCAATCGCGGCGACGTTCAGCCCCTGCCCGTGGCCGTTCCCGCCTTCACCGGCGAGCGAGGCGCTGAGATCGCCCAGGTGATCACCAGCAATCTCGAACGTTCGGGCCTGTTCCGCCCCATCGACCCGGCCGCCTTCATCGAGCGCGACCTGGACATCCGCTATCAGCCCCGCTTCGCCGACTGGACGACGGTCAACGCCCAGGGTCTGGTCAAGGGCGAGGTGACGGTGGACGCCACCGGCCGCCTGACCGTGAACTTCCGCCTGTGGGACGTCTTCTCCGAGCAGCAGCTGCTGGGCATGCAGTTCACCTCGACCTCGGAGAACTGGCGCCGGGTGGCGCACAAGATCTCCGACGCCGTCTATGAGCGCCTGACCGGGGAAAAGGGCTATTTCGACACCCGCGTGGTCTTCGTCGCCGAGAGCGGCGGCCGTGTGGACCGGATCAAGCGCCTGGCCATCATGGACCAGGACGGGGCCAATCCCAGCTACCTGACCGACGGCTCCTACATCGTCATGACGCCGCGGTTCTCCTCCACCAGCCAGGAGATCACCTATATGGCCCTGCGGCCGGACGGGTCGTCGATCTACCTGTTCAACCTGGAGACCGGCCGCCGGGAAGCCCTGGGCAATTTCAGCGGCATGGTGTTCGCCCCGCGCTTCTCCCATGACGGCGGCAAGGTGGCCTTCTCGGTCGAGCGGGGCGGCAATACCGACGTCCATGTGATGGACCTGCGCAGCCGCTCCACCAGCCGCCTGACCAGCGATCCCTCCATCGACACCTCGCCGTCCTTCTCGCCGGACGGGGCGCAGATCACCTTCAACTCCGACCGGGGCGGCTCGCCGCAGATCTATGTGATGAACGCCGATGGGTCGGGCGCCATGCGGGTCTCCCGGGGCGCGGGCCGTTACATGACCCCGGTCTGGAGCCCGACCGGCGAATACATCGCCTTCACCAAGCAGGCCGGGGGCCAGTTCCACATCGGCGTGATGCGGCCCGACGGCTCGGACGAACGCCTTCTGACCACCAGCTATCTGGACGAAGGCCCCACCTGGGCGCCCAATGGCAGAGTTTTGATGTTCTCCCGTGAAACGCCTGGCGGACCTTCGCGTTTGTGGAGCGTTGATGTCACGGGTCGGATCGTCCGACCGGCGCCCTACCCGCAGTCAGGGTCGGACCCGGCGTGGTCTCCGTTGCTCAACTGACAAGTGAATGTAGGATAAGCCGTTTGAAGATGTTGGCCTAGCTTGACCTCAGCATGTACAAACAGCTTCGCATCGTGTGATTGGCGCCGGGCGCGCCGCGTTTTATAACTTCTTTATAAGGAAAGACTGTGTGATGACCACCAGCTCCATGACAAAGCGCGCCGCGAAGTTTGCGGTTATCGCGCTCGCCGCCGCGTCCGTCACCGCCTGCGCTTCGCGTCCCAAGCCCGAAGCCGTCGGCCCCACCGCCCCGCCGCCGCCGCCGCCGGCCACCCAGCCGAGCGCGCCGCCCCCGCCGGTGAGCCAGGGCGTCCTGCCCGGCACCCAGCAGGACTTCGTCATCAATGTCGGCGACCGGGTCTATTTCGACTTCGACTCCTATTCGGTCCGCGCCGACGCCGCCCCGGTTCTGGAAGCCCAGGCCGCCTGGCTGAACCGCTATCCGTCGGTGATGATCCGCATCGAAGGCAACGCCGACGAACGCGGCACCCGCGAATACAACCTCGCCCTGGGCGCCCGCCGCGCCAACGCCGTGCGCGACTTCCTGGTCGCCCGTGGCGTGTCGTCGAGCCGCATCAACACCGTGTCCTACGGCAAGGAGCGCCCGATCGATCCGGGCACCAGCGAGGACGCCTACCAGCGCAACCGGAACGCCCACACGGCGATCACCTCGGGCGCCAACTAAGGCCTGAGCTGAACCTATGACCTGGCGGAGGGGACCCTTGCGGGTCCCCTCTTTGCTGTCGGCCTCCCCCCTGGCCCTTGGCGCCGGTGGCCTCGCTGGCCCATGGTGGCGCCAGCGCCGCAATTTCGGCCCTTCGGCCCCATAGATGATTTGACCATGACGCTTCGCAGCCGCTTCGCCCTGCCCGCCGCCCTGGCCCTGACTCTGGTGACCCTGGGTCCTGGCTTCTCTCCCCCCGCCCTGGCGCAGACCTCGATGGACGATCCGTTGGACGCCCGCGACGCCCGCCGGGTCGAGCGCATGGAGAAGGTGGTGCGCGAGCTCCGCGCCATCGTCTTCCAGGGTCGCGACACCGGCCGCCCCGTGGTCGTCCAGCCGGCCGAGACCGATTACCGCCTCGCCGACCTGGATCGGCGCCTGAGCGATCTGGAGACGGTGCTGACCCGCATCAATGGCCAGATCGAGACCAACAACTTCGACCTTCGCCAGGCCACCGAGCGCAACGCGGCCCTGGAAGCCCAGATCCAGGCGCTCAGCGAACGCATCGCCTCGCTTGAGGCCTATACGGGCGCGCCCATTGGCGGCGCGAGCGGGGGCGGGAGCACGCCTCCGGGCTTCGGCGCGACTCCGGCGCCGGGGGTCAGCGACGGCGGCGGCTCGCCGCAGGCCGACTTCGACCGGGCCCGCGGCCTGATGCTGAGCGGCGACTATGACGCCGCCGAGACCGCCTTCGAGGGCTTCACCGCCACCCATGGGAGCTCAGATCTGGCGGCCGAGGCCAACTACTGGCTGGGCAAGACCCTGGTGGTCCGCGGCGCCGACGCCGAGGCGGCCAGCGCCTTCATCGCCGCCATCCGCGGCTGGCCGACCACCGCCTGGGCGCCGGACGCGGTGCTGGAGCTGTCCCGCTCGCTGATCGCGCTGGAGCGCAATCCCGAGGCCTGCCAGACCCTGGGCGAGCTCTCCCGCCGCTATCCCAACGCCGCGCCGTCCATCAAGTCCCGGGCGACGGCGGCCCGGACCCAGGCGCGGTGCGGCTAGCCCAGGCCGCGCAGGTCGAGGGCCTTCCCGGACAGGACGTCCTGTCGCGGTATCTGCGGCCCGACTCGGCGGCCCCCCTGGCGGTGGCCTATTCCGGCGGCGGCGACAGCCTGGCGCTGCTGCTGCGCGTCCAGGCCTGGGCGCAGGACCACGGCCGTCAGGTGGTGGCTCTTCACGTCGACCATCAGGTCCAGGCCGCCTCCGGCGCCTGGGCGGACCACTGCGCTGGGGTCGCCGACCGCCTGGGCGCGCCATTCCACAGGCTAGGCTGGACCGGGGTAAAGCCGAGCACAGGCCTTCCGGCCGCCGCCCGCCAGGCCCGTCATCGTCTGCTGGCGCAAGCCGCGCGCGACCTCGGAGCCAAGGTCCTGCTGCTGGGTCACACCGCTGATGATGTCGAGGAGGCCCGCCTGATGCGGGCGGACGGCGCCTCGGTCCCGGAGCCTCGCGCCTGGGCGCCCAGCCCCGCCTGGCCGGAGGGCCGCGACCTCTTCATCCTTCGCCCCTTGCTCGGTGAGCGCCGAGCCGACCTGCGCGCCTGTCTGGTGGCCCAGCCTCTCACCTGGATCGAGGATCCGGCCAACGAGAACCCGGCCTATGCGCGGGCCCGGGCGAGGACCGCCCTGGCCGATGGCGGGATTGGAGACCTGCCGGCGCCGCGCCAGGCCGACATCCGCGCGCTCGCCGCCGCCGCCCGCCTCCACCCGCTGGGGGTCGTGGAATGGCCGCGGGGTCGTCTGGCCGCCCAGCCGGACGCCGTGGCCCTGCGGGCGCTCTCCATCGCCAGCCTGTGCGCGTCCGGCGCGGTGCGGCCCCCGCGGACAGCGGCGCTCGCGCGCCTCCTGGCCCGGTTGAGAACCCCTGAAACCTTCACGGCCACCCTGGCCGGCGCCCGGATCGAGACAGACGCGCAAAGGGTCATGATCCTGCGGGAAGCCGGCGAAGCGGGCCGGGGCGGCCTGGCGGAGCAGGCGCTGGTCCCGGGCGCGGCTCAGGTCTGGGACGGACGTTTCGAGATCACGACCACCCGACGAGACTTGCGGGTCCGCGCCCTCGCAGGGCTTGCGTCCAGACTGGAGCCTTCGGCGCGCAAAGGCCTCGCCGCCCTGCCCGCCAGCCTCCGCCCCACCCTGCCGGTGGTGATCGAAGCGGAGGGGTGGGTCGCCTGCCCCGTCCTGGCGCCCATGGACGGCGTCGAGATCCGCAACCTGATCGCGGGCCGCTTTGAGGCCGCCGCCGGCCTGATCGAGGCCGAGCCGGTCGCCTAGAGCGACTTGAGGATGCCCTCGACCATCTTCTTGGCGTCTCCGAACAGCATCATGGTGTTGTCGCGGAAGAACAGCTCGTTATCGACCCCGGCATAGCCCGAGCTCATGCCGCGCTTCACGAACAGCACGGTGCGGGCCTTTTCCACGTCCAGGATCGGCATGCCGTAGATGGCCGAGGTCGGATCGGTCTTGGCCGCCGGGTTGGTGACGTCGTTGGCCCCGATCACGAAGGCCACGTCGGCGGTGGAGAATTCCGAGTTGATGTCCTCCAGCTCGAAGACCTCGTCATAGGAGACCTGGGCCTCGGCCAGCAGCACGTTCATATGGCCAGGCATCCGGCCGGCCACCGGGTGGATGGCGTATTTCACGTCGACGCCCTCGGCCTTGAGCACGTCGCCCATCTCGCGCAGGGCGTGCTGGGCCTGGGAGACGGCCATGCCGTAGCCCGGGACGATGATCACCTTGCTGGCGTTCTTCATGATGAAGGCCGCGTCCTCGGCCGAGCCCTGTTTGACCGGCCGGGTCTCCACATGGCCGCCGGCAGCCGCTGCGCTGTCGTCGGCGCCGAAGCCCCCCAGGATCACCGAGACGAAGGACCGGTTCATGCCCTTGCACATGATGTAGGACAGGATCGCGCCCGACGAGCCCACCAGGGCCCCGGTGATGATCAGGGTGGTGTTCTCAAGCGTGAAGCCCAGGGCCGCGGCCG
>CAZERE010000137.1:6529-8113 GCA_964515365.1 uncultured Phenylobacterium sp.
TCAGCATCGAGACGACGACCGGCATGTCGGCGCCGCCGATGGGGATGATCAGGGTGATCCCGATCAGCAGGGCCAGCGCGAAGATCGCCCAGAAGGCCCAGACCGCTGCGCCGCCGCTCAACACCAGAACGACCACCAAGGCGACGATGGCGCCGGCGATGGCCAGGTTCAGCAGGTGGCGGGCCGGCAGCAGAATCGGCGCGCCGGACATGTTGCCGTTCAGCTTGGCGAAGGCGATCACCGAGCCGGTGAAGGTCACCGCCCCGATGGCCAGGCCCAGGGACAGCTCGATCAGCGAGATCAGGTGGATCTCGCCGGTCACGCCGATGCCATAGGCCTCCGGCGTATAGATCGCCGCCACCGCCACCAGACAGGCCGCCAGGCCGACCAGGCTGTGGAAAGCCGCCACCAGCTGAGGCATGGAGGTCATCGGCACCTTGCGGGCGATCACCGCGCCGACGCCGCCGCCGATGGCCACGCCGCCGATGATCAGGGCCAGGGTCAGGGCGTCCAGGGCCCCTTGGCCCAGCAGGGTGGCCATGGCGGTGCCGACGGCGATGGCCATGCCGATCATGCCGTTGCGATTGCCCGCCCGGCTGGTTTCAGGACTGGAAAGGCCCCGCAGCGCCAGGATGAAGAGCACCCCGGAAACGAGGTAGAGAATGGCCGCGAGATTGGCGTTCATGATGTTCCCCTGATCCCGCTCTACTTCGGCTTCTTCTTGTACATGGCGAGCATGCGCTGGGTGACCAGGAAGCCGCCGAAGATGTTCACCGCCGCCAGGGCCGCCGCCAGGGCGCCCGCGCCCTTGGAGATCATCACGCTGCCGCTCAAGGCCGCGCCCTCGGCCCCATGGGCGGCGGCGGCCAGCAGGGCGCCGACGATGATCACCGAGGAGATGGCGTTGGTCACGGCCATCAGCGGCGTGTGCAGGGCCGGCGTCACGCTCCAGACCACGTAGTAGCCCACGAAGATGGCGAGCACGAAGATCGCCAGGCGGAAGACGGTGGGATCGACGGATTCCATGGGGGTCGTCCTCTCTTGATGGGGATCAGCTGGCCAGGGCGGGGTGGACCACGGCGCCGCCCCGGGTCACCAGGGCCGCCTTGAGGATCTCGTCCTCGAAGTCCGGGGCGAAGGCGCCCTCCTTGTCGAGGAACAGGCCGGCGAAGGCGAACAGGTTGCGGGCGTAGAGGGCTGAGGCGTCGGCGGCGATGCGCCCGGGAAGATTGGCGTAGCCGACGATCTTCACCCCGCCGGTCTCCACGACCTCACCCGACACGGCCCCCTCGACATTGCCGCCCTGCTCGACGGCCAGGTCGACGAGGACCGAGCCCGGCCGCATGGAGGCCACCTGGGCGGCGCTGACCAGCCGCGGGGCGGGCCGGCCGGGGATCAGGGCGGTGGTGATCACCATGTCCTGCTTGCGGATGTGTTCGGAGACCAGGGCCGCCTGCTTGGCCTGGTATTCGGCGCTCATTTCCTTGGCGTAGCCGGCGGCGGTCTCGGCGGCCTTGAACTCCTCGTCCTCGACGGCGACGAACTTGGCGCCGAGGCTTTCGACCTGTTCCTTGGCGGCGGGGC
>CAZERE010000138.1:0-8035 GCA_964515365.1 uncultured Phenylobacterium sp.
CTCGACCTGAAGAACGCCATCCATGTGGGCCATTCCACCGGCGGCGGCGAGGTCGCCCGCTACGTCGCGCGCGCCAGGCCGGGCCGGGTGGCAAAGGCCGTGCTGATCGGCGCCGTGCCGCCGATCATGCTGAAGACGCCGGCCAATCCGGACGGCCTGCCCATGGCGCTGTTCGACGGCTTCCGCACGTCTCTGGTGGCCAACCGCGCCCAGTTCTTCCGCGACATCCCCGAGGGCCCGTTCTTCGGCTTCAACCGCCCCGGCGCCAAGGTCAGCCAGGGTCTGATCGACAACTGGTGGCGGCAGGGGATGTCGGGCGGCGCCAAGGCGCACTACGACTGCATCAAGGCCTTCTCGGAGACCGACTTCACCGAGGACCTCCGGCAGATCGACGTCCCGGTGCTGATCCTGCATGGCGAAGACGACCAACTCGTCCCCATCGCCAACAGCGCCCATCTGGCCATCAAGCTGGTCCGGCAGGGCACGCTGAAGACCTATCCCGGCCTGCCCCACGGCATGGCGTCCACCCACCCCGATCTGATCAACGCCGACCTGCTGGCCTTCTTCAAGGCCTAGCCTGGTCGATCAGATCGCACGACGCATGAGAAGGCCCCGGTTCGAGAGAGCCGGAGCCTTCTCGGCCTTTTGAAGCCTAGCGACTCATCGCGCGCCTACTCGTTGTGAGCGCCATGCCTCCTGAGTGAGCCGCCAAAACGACGTCTCTCTCTCACCCTCGACGTACTCACCCACGCCGACATAGACGAGGGTGAACCCTTGCTTCTCCTTGATGCGTTGCGACGCACGGTTGGCGCTGTTCGTGGTCACATCGATAAAGGGCCAGTCCAGCACCTCAAAGGCATAGGCATTCACCGCGTCGGCCGCTTCAGTCATTAGGCCGCGGCCCCAATAGTCTTGGGCCAACCAGAAGCCGCGCATCGCGCCGATGCCAGCATCTGGCCGCAGATCGATGCGTCCGATCAGCTCATCATCCCCATCCTTGAAGGTCAGAGCCCAGTAGAACTGCTCCCCACGAACTCGTTTCTCCAGGCACTCGCGGACATTGATCTCCGCGCCATCATCGGGATAGGGCCAGGGAACCTTCGCAACGAGGTGACGCACCATCGCCCAGTGCGGGAAGTGACGCTGAACAGCCGAAATGTCCTCTAGCCTTAGGGGCCGGAGAACAAGGCGGTCTGTTTCAAGATGTGGCGTTTCGGGAAGCGGCAACTTGAAGGGCACGATAGAGGTCTCCTGAAAGGGGAGGCCAGATGCATGCTATCGAGATAGGAGCCCCAGCCGTCCTCGGCGGGGCTTGGATCGACGGCTAGGTGTCGCGCACGCAGCCGGCTCCACGCCCCAGAAGGGTGACGCAATTGGTCGCGGCTGAGGTCTTGGCGAAACGAGCCATGCCTTCGTTGGTATCAAGGGCAGACCCCGAAATCCATGGAAAGCTTCTGACAACTCGACGCCGAAAAGCGGGCCCGTCTCAGGGAGAGCGCCGGTCCCGCCCAACGCCAGGATCAAGCCTCTAAGCCCCGCCACATTCCGACACGAAACGAAGGTCTGCGATGGACGAACCCAGCATGCCCCCTCATCTGACCGCCAAGCCGATCGCCATTGCGTCCGACCATCGCGGCGTGGCCCTGAAGGCGCGGCTGACGGCGTGGCTGGTCGCCCGCGGCTACGACGTGAACGACTGCGGGACGGACAGCGCCGCCGAGCGGGTCGATGCGATGGACTATGCCCTGCGGCTGGTGGACGACATCCGGGCGGGGCGGGCCGATTTCGCCATCGGCATATGCGGCAGTGGGCAGATGATGGCGATCACCGCCAACCGCTTCCCCTTCATCCGCGCGACGCTGCTCCATACCGCCACTGAAAGCGCGCCGGCCCGGGAGCACGGCGACGCCAACATGCTGGTCCTGGGCGCCGACACCACGGAGCCGGCCACCGCCGAGGCTATTCTTGCGGCCTTCCTCGCCACGCCGGCCCTGGGCGATCGCTACGCCGAGCGTCGCGAGCGGCTGGCCAGGCTCGATGTCTCCCGGCCGTCGGCCTAGTCGGTCTCCCGCCCGAAGGCCTTGCGCAGTTCGTCCTTGGCCGCCTCCAGGGTCTTGCGCTGCTTGTCGGGCAGGTTGTCGCCGGCGCGGTTGATATAGAAGGTCAGCATCGACATGGCCGACTGGAAGGGCGTGCCCTTCCGCCGGTGGCTCTGCTCGGCCGAGCGCTTGAGCGAGGCGGCGATCTTGGCCGGATCATCGAGGGTGAAGACATCCTCCTCCAGGTCGAGGGCGTCGCTGTGTTCGGTCACATCCTGCGACCAGCGGTCGGTCTTTTCGGTCATGGGCGCCTCCTGGCCAGAGCAACCCGCCAGCCAGGCCCGCGGTTTCAGCTTGGCCTCCGGGCTGGCGCCGATCTTGCTTAACGCCAGGCGAGATTGATCAACGGAGCCGAACCATGGTCGCCAGCATCGGCGCGTCCAACCCCTTCGCCGCCATGGCGGCCGCAGCCAATAGGCCGAGCTCGAAAGAGGCCCAGCTGGAGCCCACGAAGACCACGAGCCCGCTCGAAGAAATCCAGCAGGCCGGCGGCTTCTATGAGTGGCAGAAGAAGGTGAAGCGCGAGAAGCTCGAGGCGATGATCCGCGAGCAGGTCGAGACCGAGTTCGCCGCCCGCGGCGCTGGCGGCGCCGAGGACCAGCAGGCGCTGAAATCCTCCATCGCCGAGGAGATCGCCAAGCGCCTGCGCGAGGCCATCGAGCAGGAGGCCAAGGCCGACGCCCAGTCCGGCGACGCCAAGGGCGCCATCATCGACATCGCGGTCTAGGCGCGCCCCGCCCGCCAGGCCTCCCGCGTCAGCTCCCAGTAGACGCTCCGCCGGACGGTCCCGTCGGGCCGCACCGTCTCCCGTTCGCCCATGCGCACGAAGCCCGCTCCGTCGATGGCGGCGATGGAGCGCACATTGTCCAGGGCCGCGGTCAGACCGATCAGGCGCACCCCCAGGGTTTCGAACATGAAGGCCGCGGCGTTGGAGACCCCGCCGCGCCCGCGGCCGGCGTTCTGGCGGTCAGCCCGGGCGGCGCCGGCGATCTCGGCCGAGGACCGGTCGGGCCAGAGGCTGATCTGCGAATAGCCCGCCACCTCGCCGGCCTCGTCCAGGGTGACCGACAGGAGGCGCTCGCCCCGCTCATGCGCCGCCTGGCCCTCCTGCACCCACGCGGCGATCGATTCCCGGGTGAAGGGCCGCGGCAGGTCATAGATCGGGTCCGACACCCGGGGATCGGACAGCAGGGCGAGCAGGCCATCCACATGCGCAGGTCCCGCCAGCACCCGGTCGGTCGCCGCCCGCACGGCCGCCCGGATGGCGGCCTCTTCCTCCGGGCTCGCCTGCAACACGGTCACCGGCGGGGCGCTCATGGCCGGCGCTTCAGCCGATCTTCACGCCGGGCGGCGGGACCGAATCCTCCGGCACGAAGAAGTCAGGCATCAACGGCGCGGTGGGATCGACCCGGTACTTGTCGAAGTCCCGCTCGCCCTCCCCATAGAGGAAGGTGTCGTCGATCAGGAAGTTGCCGGTGAAATCGCGGGCGGGCTTGTTGAAGATGGCGTAGGCGGCGTCGGCCATGATGTCGGTGGTGCGGCAGCTCTTCATGCCCTCCTCGCCGGCCAGGGCGAACTGGATGGCGGCCGTGGCGATGCCGGTGCGCGGCCAGAGCGCATTGAAGGCGATCCCGTCCTCGCGGAACTCCTCGGCCATGCCCAGCACGCACATGCTCATGCCGAACTTGGCCATGGTGTAGGCCACATGGCCCTTGAACCAGCGGGGGTTCATGTCGAGCGGCGGCGACAGCATCAGGACGTGGGGATTGGCGCTGCGCTTCAGGTGCGGGATGCAGGCCTTGGAGGTGAGGTAGGTCCCGCGCGCATTGACCTGGTTCATCAGGTCGTAGCGCTTCATCTCCGTCGCAAGCGTGCCGGTCAGCTGGATGGCCGAGGCGTTGTTCACGCAGATGTCGATGCCGCCGAACCTGGCGACCGTCTGCTCGACGGCGTCCATCACATTGGCCTCGTCGCGGACATCGACGATCAGCGGCAGGGCCTTGCCGCCAGCCTTCTCGATGTCTTCGGCGGCCGAATAGATGGTGCCGGGCAGGTGCTTGTGGGCCTCTGCGGTCTTGGCGGCGATGGCCACATTGGCGCCGTCGCGGGCGGCGCGCAGCGCAATGGCCAGGCCGATGCCGCGGCTGGCGCCGGTGACGAACAGGGTCTTGCCTTGCAGGCTCATAGGGTCGCTCCCACCGTTTCTTCCGACAGGATCCACAGCCGTTCGGCGGCCTCCGGATCCAGGGCGTGGTCCATCACGCCGTGATTGGGCTTGTCCTTCGTCCAGGGCATGGCCACCGAGCAGTCCTCCAGATAGAGGCCGCCCTCCCCTTCCAGCTCATCGGCCACCGCGGCCCAGACGCTGGTCGAGGCGCCCTGTTCCGGAGTCTTGAAGCCCTCGACGGGCTTGCCGTCCTCGTCCAGCCAGCCCATGGCCGCCATCTCCTCGTGGGACAGGTGGCGCTGCAGCGGCGTCATGATGCCGCCGGGCATGACGGCGTTGGCGTTGATCCCGTGCTCGGCGAACCGCTCGTCAAAGGCCACGGCGAACAGGGCGTTGGCCGTCTTGGACTGCCCATAGGCCTCCCACTTGTCGTAGGGGCGGTTGCGATAGTGGATGTCGTCGAAATGGATCGGGCTGCGGCGGTGGCCGATGGACGACAGCGACACCACCCGGGCCGCCCGGTCCTCCTCGGCGGCGTTCATCAGCGCCCGGGCCAGGCCCACGCTCAGCAGGAAGTGGCCGAAGTGGTTGACCCCGATCTGCATCTCCAGGTCGTCGGAGGTGTAGGCCAGCGGGCAGGCCATGACCCCGGCGTTGTTGATCAGCACATCCAGGGGTTCGTCCCCCCAGGCGTCGACGAAGGAACTGACCGAGGACAGGCTGGCCAGATCCAGGGTCCCGGCCACCACCTTGTCGGCGCCGATGCTCTCATTGATCTGGACGGCCGCCCGCTCGCCGGCTGACCGGTCGCGCACCGCCAGCATGACGTCGGCCCCGGCCCCGGCCAGGGCCCGGGCGGTCTCCAGGCCGATGCCGCTGGCGCCACCGGTGACGATGATGTTGCGGCCGTTCAGGTCATGCTCGCCGGCCACGATGCGGGCCGGGGTGAAGGCGCCGAACCTCACCGGCCGCCAACCTTGGCGAAGTCGGGCGCCCGCTTTTCGGCGAAGGCGGAAAAGGCCTCCTTGGCCTCCGGCGACTTGAGCTGGTCGGAGAAGTGACGGCCCTCCCGGTCCATGCGTTCGGCCAGGGCCACCGGATCGCGCATCAGGGCCTTGGTGATGGTGACGGCCGCCGGCGGCCGGGCGGCCACGGCGAGCGCCGCAGCGCGGGCCCGGGCGCGGAGCTCTTCGCGCGGCAGGACCTCGTTGGCGATGCCCCAGGCCAGCGCCTTCTGGGCGTCCACCGCCTCGCCGAGCACGAACATGGAGAAGGCCCGGGCATGGCCGATGCGGTCAGGGAGGGTCAGGCTGGAGGCGGCCTCCGGCACCAGGGCCAGGTTCACGAACGGCGTGGTCAGCACCGAATCCTCGCTCAGATAGACGAGGTCGCAATGCAGCAGCATGGTGACGCCGACGCCGACGGCGCGGCCGTTGACGGCGGCCACCAGGGGCGTCTTGGCCCGGGCCAGCGCCGCCAGCAGGGGATTGCCGCCGCGGCGGGCCTCATTGGCCGGCGCCTCGCCGGCGTTGACCGCGGCGAAATCGGCCAGGTCGTTGCCGGCGGTGAACATATCGCCCTCGGCCTGGATCAGGACGCAGCGCACATCCTTGTCGAACTCCGCGCCGTCGATGGCGTCGCCCAGGGCCTGGTACATGTCCCGGGTCAGGGCGTTCTTCTTTTCCGGGCGGTTGAGGGTCAGGGTCAGGACCCCGTCGGACGTCTGCGCGATCACATGGCTCATGTGAGGGTCCTCTCGATTGGTCTTACTTCGTAAATTCTAGGCCGGGACGCCGGACCCGTCGATGTCGTTCTGAACGGCGCATGTCGCGCGCCGCCGCATCGTCACAAGCAGGCTGGCGCAATCGGGGCTGTGTCAGCCCCCGTTCATGTGCGGCGGGCAAGGATCAGGCACGAAGATGAGGGGCGAGATTCCGCACCTCGCCCGAAGCTTGACCACGTTTGACCCGAAGATCTCGGCGTTCTTCCAGTTCCGTCGCGGAAGACTCGACCTTGACCCCAATGGTTCGCGGAGGCTTATCTCCGCGCAGAGGAACCACCCCCAGGAGATGAAGTAATCATGAGGCGTATGACAATTGGGCTCGCCGCAGCCCTGGCCGTGGTCGCCCTGGCGCCCGCCGCGGTGATGTCGCAGTCCCGCGACGCCGGCGTCACCGAGAAGGCCCGCACCCAGGGCATGGCCGAGGCCCCCGCCCTGGCCCAGGCCGCGGGCCTGAACTGCCAGATCGTCGACGCCCGTCTGGTGGGCAAGAACGAGGATCGCCGCGCCAAGACCTCGACCTCCTATTACGAAGTCGATTGCCAGGACGGCATGGGCTTTGTGATGGAAGCCGTGTCCGGCGGCGCCACCAACCTGTTCACCTGCCTTGAGGCCGGCGCACCCACCGAAGACGGCAAGCCCTCGGCCCTGGCCTGCCAGCTGCCCGGCAACCAGAACCCCGGCGCCGAGCTGGCCAAGCTGGCCGCCAAGGACGGCGTCGCCTGCACCGTGGCCAACAGCCGCGCCATCGGCCGTAGCGCCACCAACACCTTCTTCGAGATCGCCTGCGACGACGGCATCACCGGCTACATCCTGAACACCGGCTATCCGGCCACCGCCGACACCACCGTCGACGCCACCAACTGCCTGATCTACGACCAGGCTTCGACCAACATCAGCTGCGAGCTCGGCGACGCCGCGGCCCGCCTGCGGGTGGTCGATCAGATGGCCGCCAGCGACGCCAAGAGCTGCGCCGTCACCGAGCGCCGCTTCGTCGGCGCCACCACCGACGGCTCCAACTATTTCGAAGCCGCCTGTGAAGACGGCAAGGGCTATATCTACAAGGTCGCCAACACCGGCCAGCTGGCGGAATCCTGGGACTGCGCCCGCGCTCTGGGCATCCTGGGCGGCTGCACCCTGACCGACGCCCGTGAGGCGGCCACCGAGCAGGCGGCCCTCTACACCCGTCTGGCGCAAGGCGCGGGCTTCGACTGCGAAGTCGACAAGTATGCGGTCTTCCCGGCTTCGGGCGGCAAGGACGTGGTCGAGCTGGTCTGCAAGGGCGGCAAGCCCGGCGGCGTCGGCGTCTTCGAAGCCGGCGGCAAGAGCACCGTCTACAACTGCGCCTATGCGCCGATCGCCGGCTATCGCTGCGGCCTGAACGAAGACTCGGCCGCCTATCCGGCCCTGACCGCCGACCTGAAGAAGCACGGCCGCGACAGCTGCGAAGTCTCGGGCCAGCGCCTGGTCGGCAAGACCTCGGACGGCTCGGCCTATATCGAAGTGGCCTGCGCCGACGGCCTGGCCGGCTACATGATCGAGTACAAGCAGAACCCGATCGTCTCCTCCGACGCCCTGGGCTGCGCCTTCGCCAAGGGTATCGCTGGCGGGTGCAAGCTGCCCGGCAACACCTGATCGATCAGATCGATCGGATCGACATCGAGGCCCGCGGGAAACCGCGGGCCTTTTTGTTGCGCGGGTCGGCCCTGCGGCGGCTCAGCCGATGGCCGCCTCGATGAACATCGGCCCCTTGTTGCGCATGGCGCCGGCGAAGGCGGTCTCGAAGGACTCCGCGGTTTCGCAGCGGACCGCCGGCAGGCCGAGCGCCTTGGCCATGTCCACCCAGGCGATGCGCGGATCGCCCAGGTCCAGAAGCCGCGAGGCCGAGGGTCCGGCCTCGCCCGCCCCCGTGCGGCCCAGCTCGATATTGAGGATCCGGTAGGCGTGGTTGGCGAAGACCACGACGGTGACGTCGAGGTTTTCCCGGGC
>CAZERE010000139.1:0-2947 GCA_964515365.1 uncultured Phenylobacterium sp.
CGTCGAACGTTCCACCGCCCATGTCGTAGATCAGCACATTCCGCTCGCCGCTGCCCTTCTTGTCCAAACCGTAAGCGATGGCGGCCGCCGTCGGTTCGTTGATGATGCGCAGCACGTTCAACCCTGATATCTGGCCCTCCTCGAGAACTTCTACTCCGTGCGGGATCCGCAGGTCGTCGACGTCACGGTCGCGCCGAACGTTCCGGACGAGGATGGACGCTTCGGCCCGATCTTCCCCGGCGCGACCGACCGTGCGCCCAAGGTGCTGGTGCTCTACGGCCCGAACGCCTCCGGGAAGACCACCATCCTGCGCGCGCTCGACTTCCTGGCGATCTTCATCCGTGACAGCGCCCTGAGTACTGGCCCGGGTTTCCCGTGCCAGCGGTTCAACGACGAGGACAGCGCCAGCCGCCCGATCCGGCTGGCGATCGAGTTCGGTGGAACCATGGACCTGTCGGACATGGTGGTCGAACGCCTCGACGCCGGGCTCGAGGTCGAACACGGCGTCTACCGCTATGAGCTGGAACTCGAGGTGGTTGATGGGCTGCCCGTATCGGTCCGGCAGGAAACCCTGCGCCAGAAGCCGCTCGGCAAAGGCAAGTGGCAGCGGGTGTTCGAGCGGACCGAGGGCGACGTCCAGGGGTCGAAGACCTTCGCCATGTCCGGATACCGGCATCTGCTCAACACCCTGAAGCCGAACGTCTCGGTGATCTCTTCCTTCGCCCAGTTCGGGCACCCGACCGCGGTGCTGTTCGTCGACGTCGCCCGCACCGTCTTCTCGAACATCGGGCGTCAGGCCCAGGGCGACGAGGGTATCCTCAACATCTTTCGGCAGTCGTCCGACCTGATGGCCCGGGTCACGCGTGACCTGAACCGGATCGACGTCGGCATCGAGGACATGCGCTTCGTCGATACCCCGACCGGCCCCTTGGCGATGTTCAAACACTCCGGCTTGGCGCTCGAGATGCCCTGGCAGCTCCAGAGCGACGGGACCCGCTCCTTCATCCGCGCCTTCCCCTATCTGGCGCTGGCGCTGGAGCGCGGCGGCGTGGCGATCCTCGACGAGTTCGACACCATGATCCACGCTGTCGTCCTGCCCGACATCCTGCGCTGGTTCTACGACAAGGAGGTGCGGAACCCGGAGGACGCCCAGGCCTGGATCAGCGTCCACTCCGCTTCCCTGCTCGACGATCTGGTCAAGGAACAGGTGATCCTGTGCGAGAAGGACGCGCTGGGTCGCACCCACGTCTTCAGCCTCATGGACGTGAAGGCGGTGCGGCGCGACGAGAACCTCTACAAGAAATACCTGAGCGGCGCGTTCGGCGCGCTCCCGCACATCGGATGAGCCGTCGCCCGCGGCATATCCCGCAGAGGACGCCCGTCTTCGTCGGCTGCGAGGGCGAATCCGAGGCCGCCTATCTCGCCGTGCTGCAGGAACTCGCCCTGGCGAACGGCGCCCACGTCCACCTTCACATCGAGCCCCTCACGCCCGGCGCCGGCGATCCCCTGGCGCGCGTCGAGCGAGCGATCGCACGGCTGGACCGGCTGCGGGGCCGCCGGGCGCCCTTCGCCCATACTTTCATCCTGCTCGACTCCGACCAGTTGCAGCTCAACCGCGACCGCGCCGATCGCGCGCGGCGGGAAGCCGAGGCGGCCGGGCTGACGATGATCTGGCAGGATCCCTGCCACGAGGCCCTGCTGCTCCGGCACCTGGAGGGGCGCGCGGACCGGCGCCCGATGACCAGCCCTGACTCGCTGCAGGCCCTGCAACGGGACTGGCCCGAGTACCGCAAACCCATGACCCGGCACGATCTGCGGCGCCGGCTGGACCTCGAGGCCGTGCGACGGGCCGGGGGCGTTCACCCCGACCTCGCGCAACTGCTCGCCGTCCTTGGCCTCGGCTAGGCCGACAGAAGCTCGGCGTAGTCCGCCATGGGGCCGATCTCCAGGAACTCGGGAGCGAGCGGCGCTCTCAAGGTCTTCGGACAGCGAAAGACGATCCGGTACTCCCGCTGATAGGCGTAGCCGAACGGCTTGGACATCTCCGGCTGCTTCCAGGCGTCATAGTCGTGATACGGGTCGAAATAGTTCACCGGCCCGAACTGCGGCTCCCAGCCCGGTCGCGCGAGCAGAAAGGCCGAGATCACCCGCTGAACGAACCGGTCCGGGTCGCGGATGATCAGGGCGGCGTCCGCGTCGAAGTCCGTCGGCATCCGGTAGTAGACGTCGTCGCACAGGCTCAGGAGGTAGTAGTCCTCCATCTGCAAGGCGACGCGCGCATCGTCGTCGTCGATCGGCATCCTGTGGCCCCGCACCGGGATGTGCGTCATCCCCTGGAGCCGCTCCTCCCAGGTCGGGAAGCAGAAGACGCGCGTGATCTCGTCGTCCCGCACAGCGGCGTTGTGGCTGTCGTCGTTGTAGTAGCTGGCCGGGCAGATCCGGATGCGGCCGCGTTCCAGCATCGGGGCGAGGAACTCCCGCCGGCCGTATTTGACCAGGAACCGGGTCGTCGGCGCTGTGTAGCCGTCGAAGATCCGCTTCGCGATGGGCGGGCCGTCCTGGAAATACTTCCGAAGCGGGGCGCGCGCCGCCTCGATCACCTCCGGCGGCGGCCGGTCGTGCCCCCGCGCGCCATACTCCTCCAGCAGGTGGGTGAACTTGCGCATGAAGGCCGACTGGTCGACCGGCAGAAGCCCGATCAGCCCGTTGTCCCCCAGCTCCGTCTGGTTGACGAAGATGTCGCGGAAGCGGTCGGCGAGGTGTTCGTCCGGCGTGCCGAGCAGATAGGGCTCGCGCAGGTACTCGTGCCGCCAGACCTCATGAAGCTGCAGGCGGCCCGCCGTGTTCTCGCTCTTCCACTCATAGTGGGCCCGGCGCGGCTGCATCCCGGCGTGACGCAGCCGCAGGGCCTCGAATCGCGCGGCTTTAAGTCGCTCCGCGCCCTTGA
>CAZERE010000139.1:2957-7812 GCA_964515365.1 uncultured Phenylobacterium sp.
GGGCCTCGATCGAGACCTTGGCCACCGGAGCCTCAGCCCTCGGTCCGCAGGCCCTCGAGCCGGCGATACTCCTCTGCCGGCGTCGGGGCGAAGTCCTTGGTTCCCAGCCGCCAGAGCCCGTCGATATGCTCCAGGTAGGTCTGCACGCGGCGGCCCTGGTCGGCGATGATGCCGCCCGGATTGTTCTGGTGCGGATTGTCGGGCGCGCGGTCGAACCACCCGATTTCCGTGGTCCAGGCGTCGTCGAGCGACTGCCCGATCGCCTCGACAGCGCTGGCGTAGGCGCGGGCGTCGGCCTCGGTTCCGCTGTACTGGAATTTGGCCGCCACGATGACCGTGAGGAAGCCCTTGCGCTCGCCGATGAACTGCACCGGCGACATCAGGCCGGCCATGTACAGCCGCTCGATGGCGTCGATGACCCGCTCGTCGTGGTCCTCGTCCCAGATGACCGCGAAATCGTGCACCTGCGGCAGGGCGAGCGGTCGCCGCGTGACGTCGAGCCATTCGACGCTGCGCAGGACGGAATAGTGGGTCCCTCGGCCGAGCTGCCCGACGGGCTCGGGCTCGTCGTACAGGGTCGAGAAGAGGGTCGAATAGCGTGGGGGCGCGATGGCCATGGGGGAACTCCCGATTTCGTCGGTGGATGCGGCTTCCGCCGCGACGCTGGGGCTTTCGGCCCCGACGCCGGATCGTGGATCAGTATAGGGAGGCGGACGACGGTTGGCGAGAGCCAGACGCAAACCCTCGCGGAATCATTCGCCCGCCGTGCGCCAGTGCGGGTAGGTCACATAGGCGGTGACAGCGCCGTCGGCGCCGGCTTCGATCGTCACGCGCTCGCCACGCGGCATGTGGACGATCGCGCCGGGGCCCGCCGAGACCACCGTCTCGCCGGACGTGACCGTCAGGGCGCCCTCCAGCAGGATCATGACGTCATCGACGCCCATGGTTTCCGTCAGGCTGACGCCCGGCCCCCAGCGACCGTAACCGATGGTCACCGGGCCGCCGTGGCGTTCATCCACGAGATTGCCGGTGAAGATGTCGGCGTCCTGCCCCGGAGAGCGCTCCATCACGGCGTCCGCGAGGGTGAACCCCTGCATCTTCATGGCGCGACTCCCTGGTGGTCCAACGATCAAACCCGGCCCGCAGGCGGCGGGTTCCGGGCCGACCGCCCGGACTTGAGACCCGGCTCGCGCACGTACACCTTGGGAACCGCGCGCCCGCGTCGTCGGGCATTGGGAGAGGTTCCGCCATGGACATACCTGACGATCTGGATCGCCTGATCCAGGATGCCCTGGTGGAACTGGGCGTGAAGGCCGACGCCGCGGCCCTCGCACACCGGATCAAGCTCCTGAACCTGGGGCTGCCCGCCGAGGACGAGTTCTCCGTGATCTGCGCCTGGCTCGGTCGCTGCCGTCTGGTGCACAAGCTCGACCAACTCCAGGCTCCGCCGTCTTCCCGGGACCTCTACCAGGTCCCCGACCTGCTGGCGGACTTCGTCGATCACGGCGCCGTCCTGATCGAGGTGAAGGTCACCACCCGCAAGTCGCTGTCCTTCAGGCCGGACTATCATCGGCGGCTGACCGCCTACGCCGCCCTGCTCGGCAAGCCCATGCTGATCGCCTGGAAGTTTCACACCCTCTGGGTGCTGTTCGACATCCGGCACATGACGCTCGCCCGAACAAACTTCAACATCAGCTTCGGGGACGCGATGCGGCAGAGCCTGCTCGGCCCCCTCGTCGGCGATGTGATGTTCAAGCTCGCCCCCGGCGCGGGCGTCCGGTTCGACATCGCGAAGGAAGAGCTTCTCGGCACCCGACAGGAGTCCGAGACCGCCTTCACCGAGGAATGGCGCATGCGCTTCACTTCGGTCGACTTCGTCAAGGGCGGGGGTCTCCCGGCGCCGGACCTCCACAGTGAAACCCAGCAAATCCTGACGGCCTGGGACCTCGAACCCCGGGAAGAGCATTTCGACGACCGGATCGCGCTCAGCTACATCGTCGGCGACGAGGGCGTCCAGTTCGCCCACACCGCCCTCGTGCGGGTGCTCGCATGGGAGCGTCGGGCCCCCGCGCCCGGCGACTGGCGGGCATTGTTGCGGACGCCCCGGATCACCCGGACGATCGAGAACTTCCCCCGCGCCCTGGAGCGCGCCCTCGGCGAAGGCGTGGTCTCGCACATCTTCAGGATCGCACCGGCCGACAAGCCGGACTTCCTGACGAAACCCGAGGCTTGAGCAGGGCTAGTGGGCGTGATGCTCGTGGACGACCGCGTGTCCGCGCCCCCTGGAGATCAGCCAGCGATTGAGCGGATAAGCCGCCGCCCCGGCCAGAACGAGCGACAGCGCCAGACTGCCCCAGAACAGGGGCGCGCCGAGGTGTGCGTCCATCGCTCCGGGAATGACCAGCATGATCAGGTTGTCGACCACCTCCATCAGGGCGATCGAGGCGGTGTCCGCGGCGAGGGCGAGCTTCAGCACCACGCCGATCGCCAGTCCCGAGCGCAGGAGCGGGACCATGGTGAAACTGTAGCCGAACACGAAGGCCAGGCCGACCGAGAGGACGATGGTCTGCAGATTGCCGAAGCCGGCCGCCGTGCCCAGGACCATCCCCAGGACCTCGCCGACGGCGCAGCCCGACAGGCAATGCAGCGTCGCGGTGAAGGCGAGCCGGTTCAGCGAGCCGCCGGGCTGTGCCTTCGCCGCTCCGGCATGGGCGTGATGAGCGTGAGGGTCGTGCTGGGGTTCGGTCATGGCGGGATCAGGCCGAGGGATGGCGGGCGAAGACGCGGGTCTGGCCGGAGGCGAGCACCAGCAGGGTTTCGTAGGGCTGGACCTGGCCATCGGCCGTCTCCATCCCCGGCGACCCGAGGGGCATGCCCGGCACGGCAAGGCCCACGGCCTGCGGCCGCTCCCGCAGGAGGCGCTTGATGTCGTCGGCGGGCACGTGACCTTCGACGACGTAGGTCTCGATCAGGCCGGTATGGCAGGACGCCAGCGCCTCCGGCATGCCATGGCTGCTGCGCACCGATCGCAGCGACGGCATCACCGTGATGCTGATTCCAAACCCCGCGTCCCGGAGGTGCTGGACCCAGGCGTCGCAACAGGCGCAGGTCGGGGTCTTGAAAACCCGCATGGAGGGTGAAGGACGGGTCTGCGCGCAGGCGGACGTCGAGGCCGCGAGCATGCTGGCTCCGAGCAACCACACGCGACGGGTCAGAAGCAGGGAGGACAAGTCAGGATCTCCTGAGCGCGAAATACATGTCTTTCCCTTACGCGGCTGCGCGTCCTCCCCCTCAACCTCTCCAGCCTTCAATCACCGTCGGCGCGCGATGGGCCTGGGCAAGGCCCCCGGGGATCTTGCTCACTAGAAGTCGAACCCGAGCTGCCCTTCGGCGACGTACTGTCGAGGCCGACGAACAGGTCTGGGCTTCGCGGGCTCAGGGTCTGGACGAGCCGCGGACCCGGATGTCGGCTCATCGGGCGACATCGTACCGACCGCAGGTTCGGCGCCCACCAGAGGAAGGGTGCGGGTTTCAGGCGCGCGGTTGGGCGGCTTCGCGACCGGACGCGGTCGCACCGGGATCAGTGCGCCTCGGCTTTCATTCCACGCGACGATGTCACGTTCGCGCCAGGCCACGCGGCCGGGCGAGATTGGCACCGGCTGCGGGAAGTCGCCCGCGCACCGCATGCGCCAGGCGGTCGTGCGGCCGAGCCCGGTCAGATCCCGCACCTGACGCCAGCCCAGGAAGCGGTCCACCCCCGCCTCATGGGCCATGGTGTTGCTCCAGGAGGAAGGTCGCGCGATCACCCATCACGGCGGCGAGGGCGGCGGCGTCGTTGGCGGCGTCCAGAGGATCCCGACCCCACCAGACGACGAGCACCGCCTTCAGGGGATAGCTCACCGTCGGGTCGTTGATCAGGGCCTCGAGGCTCGGGCGCTCAGCGGCCATGAGCAGTCTCACGGGTTCGGGCCTCGCGCCGCAATCTCTGACGCTCGCTGGAGGAGGCTGCGGGCGCGGTGATCTGGTCATTCGCCCAGGTCTCGAGAAGCGCTAAGGGATAATACGGCTTGTTGCGAATGTGTCGGCAAGGTGGGCCGCCCGATCCGGTCGAATAGGCGCGCGCCAGGGTCGTCGGCTTCATGCGGATGCCCTTGCCCTGGAGATAGGCCGACGCCTCCGCCCGCGTCAGCAACGTCTCGGCGGTCTCGGCTTCAGAGCGTCCCTCACCCTGGGCATCGGAAATGAAGGTCACCGGCCCGCCTCCGCAGGACCGCATTCCCGGGACGATCGGACGCCGCGCCCCGCCGTGAGCGCCAGGTAGCAATCGACAACCGCCACGACGTAGTTCTGCGTCTCGGCGATGTTCGGGATCCGGCCCAACCGGGCGACCCGGCCCGGACCTGAGTTGTAGGCCGCGAGGGCGAGGCGCAGGTCGCCGAAGCGGAGGATCTGGCGGGCCAGATAGTCGGCGCCGCCTCTGAGGTTTTCCTGAGGATCGAACCGGTCCGCGACGCCGAGGTCTGCGGCGGTGCCCGGCATCAACTGGGTCAGGCCGCAGGCGCCGACCGGCGAGCAGGCCTCGACCCGATAGGCGCTCTCGACCACGACGAGGGCATGAAGCAGCTTCCGGTCGAGGCCGTGGCGGTCGGCCGCCTCGGCGATCGCCATCTCGAAAGGCTGATCCGGCGCGGTCAGCCGGACGGTCTCAAGGGGCATGGCCTCCGGGTCCGCGTCGGGCTCGGCGTCCGGCGCGGGCCCGGCGAACAGGTCGCCGCCCGCGCCACGCCAATCGACGGGAGCCTGGGCGGCGACGGGCGTCGCCGCGATGAGGGCCATGAACGTCAGGACTGAGAGC
>CAZERE010000140.1:0-7706 GCA_964515365.1 uncultured Phenylobacterium sp.
CCCGTCGGCGCCGGCGCGGCGCAGGACGGCCGTCACCCGTTCGAGCAGCAGGCGCTGACTGAACGGCTTGTGGATGTAGTCGTCGGCGCCGAGGTTGAAGCCGAGGATCTCGTCGATCTCGTCGTCCTTGGACGTCAGGATGATCACCGGCAGCTCGCTGGTCCGGCGCAGCCTGCGCAGCACCTCCATGCCGTCCATGCGCGGCATCTTGACGTCGAGGATCGCCAGGTCCGGGGGCTCGTTCTCCAGGGCCGCAAGGCCGGCCGCGCCGTCATAGAAGGCCTTCACGGTATGGCCGTGGCTTTCCAGGGCGAGGCTGACCGAGGTGACGATGTTCTCGTCGTCATCCACCAGGGTGATGTTGGCCATGTGGGAACAGGGCTCCTTCAGGTCTTACAGACGTCAGGCCAAGCTACTGGTTCGTCGCCATGGCCTCAATGTGGCGCGCGCCGCCAGCTCAAGGTTAAATTCGCGAAAGAATTGGCCGTTCCGAGGATCAATCGGACCTTAATTGTATTGGCCGATGCTCCGTCGTGGTCCTGGGGAGCGACCTGGATGGAACGCGCCAAAGTGCATTACGAAGTTTTCGTCAAGAAGACGCCCGCCGCCGGGTGGACGCTCGAAATGGCCACGGAGAACCGCGCCCAGGCCCTGGCCGTGGCCGAGGAACTCATCACTGAGCGCCGGGTGGCGACCTCTCGGGTGACCAAGGAGACGATGGACCTCGAGACCAACGAGTATCGCAGCGTCAACATCCAGACCTTCGGCCTCCCCGACAACGTCAAGACCAAGAAGGAGCCGGAGCGGAACGACCCGCTCTGCGTGACCCCGCAGGATCTCTATACGGTTCATGCCCGCGAGCGCATCGGCCGCCTGCTGGACAGCTGGCTGGTGCGCCAGAAGGCGACGCCCTTCGAACTGCTGCACCGGGCCGACCTCGTCGAAAAGCTGGAAGCCTCCGGCGTTGAGCTGCAACACGCCATCCAGAAGATCGCCGTGCCCGAGGCCCAGGCCCGCGGGCTGGGCGTCCATGAGGTCATGCGCACCTTCCAGGCCCTGGTGAGCCGCACGATCGAGCGCCTGCTGGGCGACGCCCGCCGCGGCGGGCTGCCCGACGTGGACAAGGAAGGCTTCGCCGCCGCCGCCGAACGGGTCTCCCACGAGCCCGAGCGCGCCTATCTGCTGGGCGCCGGCGTGGCGGCCTCGATCGCGCCGGCCCGCGACTGGACCGACAAGGTCTCGCGGCTGCTCGACCTGGCCGACGCCGCGCCGATCGCCGGCCCGCCGCGGGGCCTGGCCCTGCAGACCATCGAACAGCCCCTGGCCGAGATCCTCGGCTCCTCGGCCGGCCTCGAAGGGCTGATCGGCAAGGACCTGGACCTGGGCGTGCGCCTGGCGGCGATGACAAGGCTGGCGGCCCACCAGGCGGTCGACGCCCTGATCCGGGCCGAGCCGTCGGTGGCCAAGATCATGCCCGAACTGTCGGAGCCGGCCCAGCGCCTCGGGCGCTGGCTGGCGACCGAGGACTTCCGGGCGGTGCGCAGCGCGATCACCAAGCGGGTCCTGAAGGAGCTCAACGGTCCCCGCCGTCTGATGCCGCAGGACGCCGCGGCCGAAATCGATCTGCTCCGCGGCCTGGCCATGGCCCTGACGGCGGCGGCCGGCGACATGGTCCCCCTGGACGACGTCCATTCGGCCTTCGTCAACCGCTCCAAGATGCTGGTCACCGGCGACTTCGTGAACGCCTATCTCGGCTCGGGCCGCACCTCCATCGAGGAGGCCGAGGCGCTGATGTGGCTGGTGGAGAACGTCATCGGCTCGGCCAACAAGCGCCAGGCCGTCCGCTGGCTGTCGGCGGTGGTGGGCTCGCTGGCCTTCGAAAAGGCCGCGCGCAACGCCGAGGCCTCTGCGGCCCAGCGCCTGTTCTCGCTGGCCAAGCTCTACCGCGCCGTCGGCCGGGGGGGGCTGGCCAAGGAGGACTATCAGCCGATCCAGCAGAAGTTGGGCGACCTGGGCGGCCTGGCCGAGGCCGACGCCAAGGTGACGCAAGGGGTGGCCCGGGCCAATGCGCCGGTGACCCACCGCCTGACCCTGCTGCTCAAGCTCGCCTGCGGCGAGGCTGCGCCCCTGGGGCCGGCCGCCGACCGGGCCAAGGCCGAGGCCCTGAAGCTGGTGCGGCTGGACGAGACAAGGGAAGAGCTGGCCCGCTCGCCCGAACGCATGGCCGAGGTGCGGACCCTGATCCAGGCCGCGGGCCTCGCGGCCTAGGCCGCCTGTAGGGCTTTCGCCAGCGCCCCGACCACCCGATCGACATCGCTGTCGGCCATGGCCGGATAGAGCGGCAGGCTGAGGGTTCGCCCGTACCAGGCCTCGGCGCCCGGCAGGCGCTGGTCGCCATACCGGTCGCGGTAATAGGGCTGGCGGTGGACCGGGATGTAGTGGACCTGGCTGCCGATCCCCTTCGCCCGCAGGCGCTCGACGATCTCAAGGCGGGTCAGCCCCAGGGCGTCGAAATCGATCAGCACGCTCATCAGGTGGGGAACCGGACGGCTCCATTCGGGCGAGGCTGCGGGGACGACGTGCGGCGCCAGGGCGGCCAATTGCTCAACATAGCGCGCCGCCAGGGCCCGGCGCCGCGCGGCGAACCGCGGCAGCTTGGCCAGCTGGGACTGGCCCAGCGCGCAGAGGAGGTCGGGCAGGCGGTAGTTGAAGCCCGGCTCCGCCATCTCGTACCACCAGGGATCGCCGCCTGCGGGTCGCTCCATGCCGTGACTGCGGAAGCGGCGCATGCGCTCGGCGAGTTCAGCCTTCGCCGTGGTGATCATGCCCCCTTCGCCGGTGGCGATGGTCTTGACCGGATGGAAGGAGAAGGTGGCGGCGGCCGAAAGCTCGCCGCAGCCGACCGGACGCGACCGGCCTTCGCCCAGCTGAGCAGATTCCAGGTGCTCGGAGCCCAGGGCGTGGCAGGCGTCCTCGACGACCAGGGCGCCGGCCGCTTCGGCCAGGCTGGCGATGGCGGGAAGATCGACTACATCGCCGCGCAGATGGACCGGCAGGATGGCGGCCACCCGGCGGCCCGCAGCCTTGGCCAGGGCCTGCGCCAGGTCTGAGGGGCGCATCAGTCCGCTCTGCGGATCGACATCGGCGAACACCACCTCGGCCCCCACATAGCGAACGCAGTTGGCCGTCGCCAGGAAGGTGGTCGAGGGCACGATGCAGACCTCCCCCTCGCCGACCCCCAGGCCCAGCATGGCCAGGTGCAGGGCCGCGGTGCCGTTGGCGCAGGCCACCGCATGGGGGGCGCCTACGGCCTGGGCGAAGGCCTGCTCGAAGGCCTCGACCCGGGGGCCGGTGGTGAGGAAGTCGTCCCGCAGGGCGGCGCTCACCGCGGCGATATCGTCGTCCTCGATGGTCTGGCGGCCATAGGGCAGAAAGAGCTCGGGGGGCAGAAAGGGCTCGGCCATGGCGATCAGTCGGTGGCCCGGCGACGGCGCGGGGGAACTCCGTCCTCCAGCAGGTCCAGCAGCGGCGGGCCGCTCAGCCATTCGGAATTGGTGTCGCTGGCATAGGAGAAGTCCTCGGCCACCAGGGGATAGGCGCCGACAAAGGACTCCCGGGGATATTCCACGAAGGCCGGCTCGATGGCGTAGCGGTCCCCCAGATCGACGGTGGAGCGCGCGTCGTCCACCGAGATCATCATCTCGTGCAGCTTTTCGCCGGGCCGGATGCCGACCATCCGGTGCGGCAGGCCAGGCCCCAGCACCTCGGCAAGATCGGTGATCTTGGCCGAGGGAATCTTGGGCACGAAGATCTCGCCGCCGCGCATCACCTCCAGGGACGACAGGACGAAGTCCACCCCTTCGTTCAGGGTGATGAGGAAGCGGGTCATGCGCGGATCGGTGATCGGAAGCTCGGTCGCGCCGCGGGCGATCAGTCGCTGGAACAGGGGCGCCACCGACCCGCGGGAGCCGGCCACATTGCCGTAGCGCACCACCGAGAACCGGGTGCCGATGTCCCCGGCCAGGTTGTTGGCGGCGACGAAGGTCTTGTCCGAGGCGAGCTTGGTCGCCCCATAGAGGTTCACCGGGTTGCAGGCCTTGTCGGTGGAGAGCGCCACCACCTGCTTCACCCGGTTGGTCAGGCAGGCCCAGACCACGTTCTCGGCCCCCAGCACATTGGTGTGGATGCATTCGGAAGGGTTGTACTCCGCCGCCGGCACCTGTTTCAGCGCCGCAGCGTGGATGACGATGTCCACCCCCCGCAGAGCCAGGGTCAGGCGCTCGCGGTCGCGGACGTCGCCGAGGAAGAAGCGCATGCGGGCCATGTCTTCCGGGCCGTATCGCTCGGCCAGGTCGATCTGCATCTCATGCTGTTTCAGCTCGTCGCGGCTGTAGACGATCAGCTTGCGGGGTCGGGCGCGGGACAGCACCGCGTCGATGAAGCGGCGGCCGAAAGAGCCTGTGCCGCCGGTGACAAGGATGACCTTGCCGTCGAGGTTGAGCGAGGTTGGCGCGAAACGGCCCAAGGCGGCCTCCGATATGGCCCATGCGAATCTTAGCCGCAGTCTCGGGGCGCCCGCGTAAAGAGACCGCTAACCATAAGTGCGGCACACCGCCACGCATGGAACAGCGTTCGCGCCTGCGTCTCGCCACCGTCCCGGCCCTGCTCGCCGCCGGACTCGCCCTGCTGGCCGCGGGGCCGGCCGCCGCCTCGGCCCCGGCCAAGGGCGGCGACAAGAAGAAGGGCGGCGGCCTGACCTTCCTGCAGTTCCCCACGCTCACGGCCACGGTGGCCGGCGAGCGGGGACGCCGCGCGGTGATGACCGTCGAGGTCGGCCTGGACATTCCCGACGAGAAGCTGCGCGCCCATGCCGAGCTGTCGGAGCCCCGCCTGCGGGCGGCCTTCTCCCAGAGCCTGCGGGTCTATGGGGCGGGCCTGGGCCCTTCGGCCCTGCCCAACGCCGACTATATCGGCCGTCAGCTGCAGCGGGACGCCGACCGGGTCCTGGGCAAGGCCGGGGCGACGCTGCTGCTGGGCACCATCCTGGTCAACTGAGCCGGCCGGCCCGCCTCACATGGCCGAGATGCCGCCGTCCAGCTTCAGCTCGGCGCCGGTCATGAACCGGCTCTCGTCGGAGGCCAGATAGAGCACCGCATTGGCGATGTCGGACGGCGCGCCGATGCGCCCCAGGGGCACCTGCCGGGCGAGCTTGGACTCAGCCTCCTCCTTGCCGAACCGCTGGCGCAGCGGGTCGAGGATCGGGGTGTCGACGAAGGTCGGGTGGATGGAGTTGGAACGGATATCCAGCCCCTGCTTGGCGCAATGCAGGGCGATCCCCTTGGACAGGAGCCAGACCGCCGCCTTGGAGGCGTTGTAGACCGGGCTGTTGTGGGCCGCGATCAGGCCGGCGATGGAGCTGATATTGATGATCGAGCCCGGCTGGGCGTGGCGCATGTACTTCAGGGCGTGCTTGGTCCCCAGGAAGACGGAGTCCACATTGACGCTCATCACCAGCTTCCAGTCCTCATAGGACAGTTGCTCGATGTCGCCGCCCCGGCTGATCCCGGCATTGTTGAGCAGGACCGAGATACCGCCCATGGCCGCATCTGCCTCCTCCAGGGCGTAGATCCACTGGTCCTCGCGGGTGACGTCCAGGGGCAGGGCGAAGGCGGTTCCCTCCCCATGCTCGGCGTTGATCGCCGCGGCGGCGGCCTTGGCCCCGTCATGGTTGATGTCGGCCAGGGTCACCTTGGCGCCCTCTTTAGCCAGGGCATTGGCTGCGGCCTGGCCCAGACCCTGGGCGGCGCCGGTGATGAAGGCCTTCTTTCCTGCGACGCGTCCGGTCATGTCTCGTCCCTCCCTGGGATCTGTCTCTTGTGTGTAAGGGGTCAGGCCTGCGGGCCGGCGACCTCGTCCATGAAGCGCGCCAGCTTGAGGTCCAGCGCGGTGACCCCGTCGGCGTCGTGGGTGGTCAGGGTCACGTCCACGCGGTTGTAGACATTGAACCATTCGGGATGGTGGTCGAGCGTCTCGGCCATCAGGGCGACGCGGGCCATGAAGCCGAAGGCTGTGTTGAAGTCGGCGAAGCGATAGGTCCGCACCAGGGTCTCGCGCTCGCCCTCGCCGGCGCGCCAGCCCGGCAGCTCGGCCAGGGCGGCCTTGGCCCCAATGCGTTCGGGGCGGCTCATCGGGCGGGCTCCTCGACCGGGAAGGCCAGGCCGGTGGCGGCGGCCAGCTCGGCCAGGGTCTGGTCCACATCGACGACCTTGATGGCCTTCATGCCCAGCTGGGCTGCCGGCTTGCAGTTGACCCCCAGGTCATCGAGATAGACGCAGGACTCCGGCGCCACCGACAGGGCCTCGCACATCATCTGATAGATGCGGGGATCGGGCTTGCGCACCCCGGCCTTGGAGCTTTCGATCACATGGTCGAACAGGGGCATGATCTCGCCCATCAGGCCGCGGGGCTTCTGCGCGCCGTCGGGGCCGGGGCTGTGGTGGCTGACCATGTTGTTGGTGATGCAGCCGACCTTGAAATGGCCTTTGCAGATCTTCAGCGCCTCGACCATCCGCGGCCGGACCACGCCGGAGATCAGCGGCAGCACGTCGGCGCCGCGGATCGGGTGGCCGAGCGCGGTGGACTCCTCCAGGAACAGGGCGTCGAAGCCCGCCGTATCGATCTCGTTGCGCTCGAACAGGGCCCAGGCGTTGGCGTCGGGATTGGTCGCATTGACGCGGCGGATGTGATCCTTCGGCGCGCCGATCTTGGCCTCATGCCGGGCGAAGGCCTCGAAGGGCGAAGAGGTGAACACCCCGCCGAAATCCCAGATCACCGCCTCGACCGCCATCATCGCCATCCTTCAAACGCCTGTTTACGGCGCGAGGCTAGAGCCTGATGCGATCAGACGGAACCGTCTGATCGTTGAATCAGGCTCTAAACTCCAAGTCTTGAGCGCGTTTCGTCCGATAACCGGTCCCACTTATCGGAACGCGCTCTCGACGCTTCCCGCGATGGATGGAATCTCTGAGCCGCTCGATTGAGCCTTCATTGGCTGGAAGCGGGGCCTGCGACGTGTCAGCAAGGGGCATGCTGTTCCGCGCCGCCCTTTCGCCGCTCGCCCGCCGCTATGCCGGCGCGGTCTTCCTCCTGTGCCTGGCCGCCATCCTCTATCTCTCCCTGGCGCCGTCCGATGCGACCCCTGCGGCCAATCTGGGCTGGGACAAGGCCCGGCACGCCCTGGCCTATCTTGTGCTCACCAGCCTTGGCCTGTTCGCCTTCGGGCCCCGCCTGGCCCTGCTGGGGGGCGTCGTGCTGCTGGGGGCCGGCGTGGAGGTCGCCCAGGCGGCCATGGACCTGGGACGGCAGGGCGACCTGGCCGACCTCGTCGCCAACCTGACCGGCGAGGGGACGGCGCTGGCGATCTGGCTGGGCGTCGCCCGACTGCGCCGGCGCCCAGCCTGAGCCCGGCCCCTGAACAGGCTTAATATTCCCCTGGCGCCACACGTCAGGGCGGCATTTTTTTCGCCCCAAGGGAGAATCCTACAGCGTTAACGAGGTATGAACGCGCAGCGTGCGGCCAAGGAGTTTTTCGCCATGCGTAAGCGTATCATTCTGCCGATCTTCGCCGCACTGGGCCTGACCCTGGGGCTCGCCGCCTGCGACGAGCGTCCGCCCAAGCCCGCCTTCACCGAGAAGTCGGCGAAGGA
>CAZERE010000141.1:0-7408 GCA_964515365.1 uncultured Phenylobacterium sp.
CAACTCGGAAATCGTGCTGGACCGCAAGGTGGCGGACAAGCGCATCTTCCCGGCCATCGACGTGCTGAAGTCCGGCACCCGCAAGGAAGAGCTGATCACGCCCAAGGACCAGCTGCAGAAGACCTATGTGCTGCGCCGGATCCTCAACCCGATGGGGGCGCAGGACGCTATCGAGTTCCTGCTCGACAAGCTGCGCAACGCCAAGAACAACGACGACTTCTTCCAGTCGATGAACACGTAGGCGCAAGGCGGCGCGGCCGAGGTCGCGCACCTGGCCGGTTCTGTCCCGCCGCAGGCGCTCTAAAGGGGCGACACGAAGAGCACGAAGGATCGCAAAGGACACCAAGACGAGGCCGCTGAGGCCTTCGTGTCCTTGGCTTTCTTCGTGTTCTTTGTGTCGTCTTTTTTAAGGAGAGGCCGCCCTCGTCCTTCGAGGCCCTTCGGGCGCCTCAGGATGAGGACGGACTGAAACGCTTCAGCTGGCGCCGACCTCCCTCATCCTGAGGTGCGAGCGAAGCGAGCCTCGAAGGACGCAGGGCCTCACCCTTGTTTCACGTGAAACATCAGGGCTGCGGCGGCGGGACGTGGTCCCGCGGCCACTTGATGAAGGCTACGATCCACAGCATCAGCAGGTTCACCCCCGGCACGATCATCAGGAAGGCCACGGCCCAGGGAATGCCCAGGCGGGCGAAGATCTTGCCGACCGGGAAGACGATCAGGAAGATCCAGGCCACGAGGATCAGCCAGTGCCAGGCCGAAAAACTGCCCACCTTTGAGTCCCTCCAGGGTTGATCGACTACGGGATAAGGAGCGAGGCGCCGACCGTCTCGCGGCCCTCCAGGGCCTCGTGGGCGGCCTTCGCCTCGGCCAGCGGGAAGGTCTGGCCGATGTCGATCCGCACCTGGCCGCTGGCGATCACCGCGAACAGGGCCGCGGCGCTGGCGTCCAGCTCTTCTGTGGTGGCCACATAGTCGAACAGGGTCGGCCGGGTAAGGAACAGCGAGCCGAGCTGCGACAGGCGGGCGGGCAGGATGGCCGGCGCCGGACCGGACGCATTGCCATAGGAGACGAACACCCCCCGCCGGGCGAGGCTGTTCAGGGTGGCTTCGAAGGTGGCCGCGCCGACGGAGTCATAGGCCACCGGCACGCCGGCCCCGTCGGTCAGCCGCCGGACTTCGGCGGCCACATCCTGGTCGCGATAGAGGATGACGTGGTCGCCGCCCAGCTCGCGGACCCGCTCGGCCTTGGCCTGCGACCCCACCGTGCCGATCACCGTGGCCCCCAGGGCCTTGGCCCATTGAACGAGGATGGAGCCGACCCCGCCCGCCGCGGCGTGGACCAGGATGGTCTGGCCCGCCTGGACCGGGAAACAGCGGCGGAGCAGGAATTCCGCGGTCATGCCCTTGAGCAGGCCTGCTGCGGCCACATCGGCCCCCACGCCAGCCGGGGGCTTCACGGCCCGGGCGGCCTTGACCACGTGGAACTCGGCATAGGCGCCGATGGGGCCGGACGCATAGGCCGCCAGGTCGCCGGGGCTGAACCGGTCGACGCCCTCGCCGACCTCGACCACCTCGCCGGCGCCTTCCATGCCGAGGCCCGAAGGCAGCTTCACCGGATAGAGGCCGGTGCGGTGATAGGTGTCGATGAAGTTGAGGCCGATGGCCTGGTTGCGGATCAGGACCTCGCCGGGACCGGGCGCAGGGCGCTCGATCTCGGCCAGTTCCAGCACCTCGGGCCCGCCGTTGCGGGCGATGCGGATGGCGCGCATCAGCGGAGATTCGCTTCGAAGAAGGCGGCCGTGCGGGCGTTGGCGGCCTCGGCGGCTTCGGCGTTGTAGTGCTCGCCGCCCTTGCGGGCGAAGGCGTGGTCGCAGCCGGGATAGGTGTGGATCTGGATCTGGGGGTGGTTCTTCAGGGCGCCGAGGATCAGCTCCTGGGCGGCCTTGGGGACGAACTGGTCTTCCTCGGCGATGTGCATCATCAGCGGCTGGGCCAGGCGCTCGGCCTCGCCGGTGCGCTGCTCGATGCCCACGCCATAATAGGCCACGCTGGCGTCGGCGTCCGTCCGGGTGGCGGTGGTGAAGGCCAGCAGCCCGCCCAGGCAGAAGCCGACGGCGCCCACCTTGCCGCTGCAGTCCTCATGGCTGCGGATGGTGTCGATGACCACGCGGATGTCCCGGACCCCCTGGTCCGGATCAAAGGCGTTCATAAGTTCGAAGGCCTTCTTCCATTCGGCCTCGCTCTGGTCGGTGATGTCGACCCCCGGCTCGATCCGCCAGAACAGGTCCGGGCAGATGGCCAGATAGCCCTGGGCGGCGTAGTCGTCGCAGATGTCCCGCATCACCTTGTTGACGCCGAAGATCTCCTGGAGGACCACGATGGCCGGCGCCGGGGTCTGGGCGGGCCTGGCCACATAGGCCGAGAAGGCGCCGTCGGGGGTTTTGATTTCGAGGGTCTGGCCGGCCATATGCTGCTCCCGTGCTTTTGAAGTCGTCGGGCGGCGCGAGGGCTCGCCTCGACCGCCAACTGTCGCCGACCTAGGATGTGGTGTCGCTGATCCCAGGGGCGACCCCATACCTAACAAGCGATCATAACAATGTCGCCACCGCGCCCGGTTCCCGGCGCCATCGGAGGTTTCCCATGAAGATGACGGTCGAGATCGACTGCACCCCCACGGAGGCCCGGGCCTTTCTCGGCCTGCCGGATGTGAGCGAGCTGAACGACCGGCTGGTCAAGGAGATGCAGAGCCGGCTGGAGCAGAACATGGCCATGGCCTCTCCTGACGAGCTGATGAAGGCCTGGACCACCTTCGGCGCCGGCGCCCAGGAGCAGTTCCGCAAGCTGATGACGGCCGCCGCCGAGGGGGCCATGGGCGCCGGCGCGCGGCCCAAATGAGCGACACCATCTATGCGGCGGCCACGGCTCCCGGGCGGGCCGCCGTCGCCGTCGTGCGGATTTCCGGGCCCCAGGCGGGACCTGTGCTGGCCCGGCTCGGCGGCCGCCTGCCCCGGCCGCGGGTGGCCAGTTTGCGGCGGCTGAAGGCCGCCGACCGGACCTTGCTCGACGAGGCCCTGGTCCTCTGGCTCCCGGGGCCGGGCAGCTATACCGGCGAGGACAGCGCCGAGCTGCACCTGCACGGCGGCCCGGCCGTGGTGGAGGGGGTGCTGGAGGCGCTGGCGGCCCTGGGTCTTCGCTTGGCCCAGGCCGGGGAATTCACCCGCCGGGCCTTCGAGCACGGCAAGCTCGATCTGGCCCAGGCCGAGGGGGTGGGCGACCTGATCGAGGCGGAGACGGAGGCTCAACGCCGCCAGGCCCTGGACCAGCTGGGCGGCCGGCTGAGCGGCGCCCAGGCCCGCTGGCGCGAGGCCCTGGTGGAGGCCCTGGCCGTGCTGGAGGCCGCCGTCGACTTCCCCGACGAGGAGGTGCCCGCCGATGTGGCGGCCCGCGCGGCGCCGGTGCTGCAGGGGCTGATCGCCGAACTCAAGGCCGCCACCGAGGCCGCGGCGCGGGGCGCGCGGGTGCGGGAAGGCTATCGTATCGCCCTGATGGGCCGGCCCAACGCCGGCAAGAGCACCCTGCTGAACGCCCTGGCCCGGCGGGAGGCGGCGATCGTCACCGCCACGGCCGGCACCACCCGCGACATCATAGAGGTCCCCATGGTCCTGGCCGGCTACAAGGTGATCCTGGCCGACACCGCCGGGCTGCGGGAGACGGAGGACGAGATCGAGGCCGAGGGTGTGCGTCGGGCGCGGGCCTGGGGGGAGGGGGCCGACCTGCGCCTCTGGCTCCTCGACGGTCGCGAGGATGAGAGCGACCAGCCGCCGGAGGGCGCCGGACCGGACGATCTGATCCTGGCCACCAAGCGCGACCTGGGCGAGCCGGCCACCCGGATCGGCACGCCGTTCACGGCCCGCAGCCCCAACGACCTGGCCTGGCTGGAGGCCGCCCTGGCCGAGCGGGTCGCCGCCGATCTCGGGGGCGCCGAACCGCCGGCGGCGACGCGGCTGCGGCACAGGGAATTGCTGGCCGAGGCCACCCAGCGGCTGGAACGGGCCCTGGCGGAAACCGACCAGCCGGAGCTGGCGGCGGAAGATGTGCGGCTGGCGGCCCGGGCCCTGGACCGCATCACCGGGCGTATCGGGGCAGAGGACGTCCTGGACCGGGTCTTCTCCAGCTTCTGCATCGGCAAGTGATGTTTCACGTGAAACGGCCGCCCCGGGACATGCCGGGTGTTTCACGTGAAACAGCGAATTCTCGGCGGCCAGACCCCGTCAAACTCAAGGTGTGACCCCGGCGCCCGTCGACCTCGGCCCCTCCCTGACCTATATATGAGGGCCGCCCTGCGCCCGCAGCGGCGACCGGAATTCAAGGTCACGGCGTGAACACCCCACTCTTCCAGTCCCCGATAGCTGCGTCAGCCGACGCCCAAACCTGGGACGTCATCGTCATCGGCGGCGGCCATGCCGGCTGCGAGGCGGCGGCGGCGGCAGCGCGGGTCGGCGCGCGCACCCTGCTGCTGACCCACAAGCTGGAGACCATCGGCGAGATGTCCTGCAACCCGGCCATTGGCGGCCTGGGCAAGGGGCATCTGGTGCGCGAGATCGACGCCCTGGATGGCGTCATGGCGCGGATGGGCGACAAGGCCGGCATCCAGTACCGCCTGCTCAACCGCTCCAAGGGCGCGGCCGTCCGCGGCCCGCGTTCGCAGATCGACCGCAAGCTCTATCGCGAGGCGATGCAGGCCGAGCTGGCGACCACCCCGAACCTGACCCTGAAGGCCGAGGCGGTGGAAGACCTGATCGTCCGCGACGGCCGGGTCGAGGGCGTGGTGGGGGCCAGCGGCGCCGCCTACCGGGCGGGCCGGGTGGTCCTGACCACGGGCACCTTCCTCAAGGGCCTGATCCACCTGGGCGACCGCCGCATCCCCGCTGGCCGCGCCGGCGAGGCCCCGGCCATCGGCCTGGCCGACCGTCTCTATGACAGCGGCCTGGCCATGGGCCGGTTAAAGACCGGCACGCCGGCGCGGCTGGACGGAACGACCATCGCCTGGGACCGGCTGGAGATGCAGGCCGCCGACGATCCGCCAACGCCCTTCTCCTTCCTGACCACGGCGATCACCACGCCCCAGATCGCCTGCGGCATCACCCACACCACCGAGGCGACGCACAGGATCATCGCCGAGCGCCTGTCGGAATCGGCGGTCTATGGCGGCCGGATCAGCGGCCGGGGGCCGCGCTATTGCCCGTCCATCGAGGACAAGGTGGTCCGCTTCGCCGACAAGACCAGCCACCAGATCTTCCTGGAGCCAGAGGGCCTGGACGACGACACCGTCTATCCCAACGGCATCTCGACCTCGGTCTCCGAGGAGACCCAGGACCTCTTCCTGCGCACCATTCCCGGCCTCGAGCAGGTGCGGGTGAAGCGGTATGGCTACGCCATCGAGTATGACTATGTGGATCCCCGGGAGCTCTATCCGACCCTGGAGGTCAAGCGCCTGCCGGGCCTCTATCTGGCCGGCCAGATCAACGGCACCACGGGCTATGAGGAGGCCGGCGCGCAAGGCCTGGTGGCCGGGTTGAATGCGGCGCGGTCGGCCGGCGGCGCCGAGCCCCACATCTTCGCCCGGGACGAGGCCTATATCGGCGTGCTGATCGACGACCTGGTCACCCGCGGTGTGACCGAGCCCTACCGCATGTTCACCAGCCGGGCGGAGTTCCGCCTGATCCTGCGGGCCGACAACGCCGACCAGCGCCTGACCGCCGAAGGTGTCGCGCTGGGCGTGGTGGGGACCGAACGCGCCCGTGTCTTCGGCGCCAAGGCCGAAGCCCTGCGCGAGGCGCGGGAAACCGCTGCGCGCCTGACCCTGTCGCCGGCCAAGGCGGCCCAGGCCGGCCTGCCGGTCAAGGCCGACGGGGTGGTGCGCAATGTGGTCGAACTGCTGGCCTATCCGACCATCGCCTTCGAAGACCTGGCGAACCTCTGGCCCGAGCTGAACGCCTGGGCGCCGGAGATCCGCGAGCAGGTGGAGATCGACGCCAGCTATGCCGGCTATCTGGACCGGCAGGTCGCCGACGTGGCCGCCTTCCGCCGGGACGAGGATCTGCGCCTGCCGGCTGAGCTGGACTATGCCGGGGTCGGCGGCCTCTCCAACGAGGTGCGCGAAAAGCTCGCCGCCATCCGGCCCCTGACGCTCGGCCAGGCCGCCCGCATCGAGGGGGTGACGCCCGGCGCGCTCACCGCCCTGCTGGCCCATGTCCGGCGCAAGGTGGCGGCATGAGCTCGACCCCTCTGTCGGCGACGGAAACCGCCGAAAATAGCCCCGAAAAAATCGCCTCTGTGGCGCACAGCGCCGTACCCCATATCGATGAAGCAGAATTTGTGCGGCTCAGCGGGGCTTCGGAGGCGCAGATTTCGGCTCTGAGGACCTATCGGGACCTGCTAACCGACTGGAATCAAAGAATGAATCTGGTCGGCCCGGCGACCTTGCCCGACTTCTGGGGAAGGCATGCCTGGGACTCCGCCCAGCTCATTTTACTGGCGCCCGAGGCCCGGACCTGGGCGGATCTGGGCGCCGGCGCCGGCCTGCCCGGAATCGTCCTGGCCATTCTCGGCCAGGGGCGCGAAGGCTTCGAGGTCCACCTGGTGGAGAGCATGGCCAAGCGTTGCCGCTTCCTGGAGGAGGTGGTCAGCGTCCTGGACCTGCCGGCGACGATTCATAATGACCGTGCGGAAAACCTGTCGCGGGATGTGGATATCGTGACGGCCCGGGCTTGCGCCCCCATGACGCGCCTGCTGGGCTATGCCAAGCCTTGGCTGGACGGGAACAACACCGCCCTCTTCCTCAAGGGCCAGGACGTGGCCTCCGAGATCGAGGAGGCGCGGTCGGCCTGGCGGTTCGAGGCGGAGCTTCTGCCCAGCGCCAGCGATCCCCGCGGCCGCATCGTTCGCCTGAGGAACAAGATCCATGTCCGCCGAAGCTGAGGTCCAGGAGGCCAGGCCCGCCGTCGCAGGCGCCAGCCGCGCCCGCGTCCTGGTGATCGCCAACCAGAAGGGCGGGGTGGGCAAGACCACCACCGCCATCAATCTCGGCACGGCGCTGGCCGCCGTGGGCGAGAAGGTGCTGCTGATCGACTCCGACCCCCAGGGCAACGCGTCCACGGGCCTGGGCGTCGGCCGGGCCAAGCGCAAGACCACCCTCTATGACGTGCTGATGGGGGAGAAGCCGGCGGTGGAGGCGGTGGTGCCCACCGACCTGCCGGGCCTCTACATCATTCCGGCCGATCCGGACCTGTCGGGCGTCGAGCTGGAGATCGGATCCCAGAGCCGGCGGTCCTTCAAGCTGCGGGACGCCCTGGAGCAGATCCGCCGGGAAGGGGACTTCACCTATGTCCTGATCGACTGCCCGCCGT
>CAZERE010000141.1:7418-7700 GCA_964515365.1 uncultured Phenylobacterium sp.
CAACGCCATGACCGCGGCCGACGCCGTCCTGGTGCCCCTGCAGTGCGAGTTCTTCGCCCTGGAGGGCCTGACCCAGCTGATGCGCACGGTCGAGCTGGTGCGGGGCAGCCTCAATCCGGCCCTGGAGATCCAGGGCGTGGTGCTGACCATGTATGATCGCCGCAACAGCCTGTCCGAGCAGGTGGCCAGCGATGTGCGCGAGCACTTCGGCAAGAAGGTCTACGACACCGTCATCCCGCGCAATGTGCGGGTGTCGGAGGCGCCGTCCTTCGGCAAGCCGGT
>CAZERE010000142.1:0-7655 GCA_964515365.1 uncultured Phenylobacterium sp.
CCAGGTGGGGGACGCCGAGGCCGGCCAGCCGGGACATCAGCGCGGCCACATCGGCGGCGTCCGGCGTGGTCAGGCCCGACGGCGTCAGCTGTTCGTTCAGGCCAGGCCCTGTAGCCAGGACGCCAAGCGTGCCCATGCTGGCGGCCTTGCGGCCGGCGCTGGCGAAGATCTGGCGGCAGAAGGTGGCGACGGACGTCTTGCCGTTGGTGCCGGTCACCGCCACCACGACGGGGGGCTGGGCGCCCCAGAAGGCGGCGGCGGCCAGGGCGTAGGCGCGGCGGGGATCGGCGCTGGTCACCACCGGAACGTCCAGGCCGGTCAGGGGCTCGGCCGACAGGACGGCGACAGCGCCCGCGGCCACGGCCTGGGCGGCGAAGGCTGCGCCGTCGGCCTTGGCGCCCGGCAGGGCGGCGAACAGATAGCCCGGCTGAACCTTGCGGCTGTCGGCGGTGACGCCGGTCACCTGCGGATCAATGGCCAGCTCGCGCCGGACGAGATCAGAAAGCCGGGCCATCAGAGATCACCTCCCACGGCCGGGGTCTGGATCGAGGCCAGGCGCGGCTGGTTCTCCATCGGCCCCACATGGCGCGAGATCCCGAGGAAGGGCGCGATCCGGGCGATGAGGGCGCCGGTGGCCGGCGCGGCCACCCAGCCGCCGGTGGAATAGCCGAAGGTTTCCGGCGTGCCGTGGGGCTCGTCCAGCAGGATCAGCACGAAGTAGCGGTCGTTTTCCAGCGGCCCGTCCGAGGGGAAGACCGCGGCGAAGGACGACACCTGGCGCTTGCCGTTGTAGCGGCGGATTTCGGGATCATACTTCTCGCCGGTGCCGGTCTTGCCGCCGACGCTCAGGCCGGGGGCATCGGCCTTGCCGCCGCTGCCGCCGGTGACGTTGGCGCGCATGATCTGCAGCATCTGGGCCGAGGTGGTCTCTGACAGCACCTGCTTGGCGGGGGGGCGGAAGCCCGGCTCGCGCTTGTGGATGGTGAGCGGCACCAGCTTGCCGCCGTTCAGCAGGGGCAGCATGGCCCGGGTCAGGGCCAGCGGCGAGATGTTCATCCCGTGGCCGAACGAGGTCGAGGCCACCGCGTCCTCATTCCAGACCTTGGGCGTCAGGGGCGAGGCCGATTCCTTCAGCTCGATTTCCGCCGCCGTGGTCAGGCCAAGGTCAGTGAAGTAGCGGCTCAGACGCTCAGGCCCGACGCCGACCGCCAGCTTGGCGGTGCCGATGTTGGACGAGTGCTGGAACACCTCCACCAGGGTCAGGATCTTCCGGGAGGCGTGATAGTCGTGGATGGTCCGGTAGCCGAGCTTGTAGGGCTCGCGGGCGTCGAAGGTCGACGCCATGGTGGCGACGCCGGCGTCCAGGCCGACGGCCACGGTGAAGGCCTTGAAGGTCGAACCCATCTCGAAGACCGCCGAGGCGGCCCGGTTCAGACGGGCCTCAGCCGAGGCCGAGCCCGGATCATTGGGGTCGAAATCCGGATAGCTGGCCACGCCGAGCAATTCGCCCGTATGGACGTTGGCCACGATGCCGACGGCGCCACGGGGGCCATAGGTCAGGGCGGCCTTGCGCAGCTCGTCCTCCAGCGCGCCCTGGACGCGCAGGTCGATGGACAGGGCCACCTCGCCGCCCGCGCCGGCCAGATTGCGGATCTCGTCGTTCAGGGCCAGCTCAGCGCCGGCCAGGCCCTGGCCGCCGGTGTCGGCGAACCCGATCAGGTGGGCGGCGGTGTTGTTCAGCGGATAGACGCGCTTCTGTTCGGGCTCGAAGGTGATCCCCGGCAGGCCCAGGCGATGGATGGCGGCCCGCTCCACCGGCGTCATGCCCCCGGTGAGGAAGGTGCGGCGATCACCCGTCAGGGCGCGCTCAAGCCGCGCGTCATCCACCGACGGCAGGGCGGCGCGCAGGGCCACGCGGGTGGCGGCCACATCCCAGACTTCGGACGGATCGATGTAGAGTCCGTAGTGCGGCAGGTCGGCGGCCAGCAGGCGGCCGTGACGATCGACGATATCGGCCCGGGCCTGGGGCGAAACCCAGCCGGCCCCGCCGCCGCGGGCGGCGTCGGAGAACAGGGCGGCCTGGGCCGCGCCGATGGCCAGGGCCAGGAAGCCCAGGGAAAACAGCGCCATGACGAAGAAGATGCGGATGCGCGCATCATCTTCGGCCCGGCCGGAGGCGCGGGCCCGCTCGAAGGCGTGCTCAAGACGCCAAAGGGCCGCCCCCAGCCAGCGAAGGCCGAAGGGGAAACGCCGTTGAAGAACACCGCTGCCAAGGCTCATGGGCGAGACACCTCAGGAAGGGCCACGATGGGCAGGGTTTCGGGCGTCGTCTCCTGGGCCACGGTCACCGGCCCCATTTCCAGATAGGCGCTCGACAGGCGTTCGATCCGCGAGGGCTGCTCCAGATGGGCCACCTCGGCCTCCAGCAGACGGATCCGGGCGGTCTCAGAGCTGATCTCGCGTTCGACCTGGGCGATCTGCGCCCGCTCGCGGCTGGCCATGGTCTTGGCCAGATAGACGCTCATGATCAGGAGGACGAGGAGGCCCAGGGCCACCACGTCGATAAGGCGAAAGCCGCGGACGCGACGGGTGAAGACGCTCATGCGGCGACCTCCCAGACAGGGGCCTCAGTGCGGACGGCGGCGCGCAGCTTGGCTGACCGGGCGCGGGGATTGGCGTCCAGCTCGAGCTGACCGGCGGTCCGGGCGCCGTTGAAGGCGAGCTCGAAGCTCGGCTGGCGGGGGTCCTGCCGCTGCGGCAGGTGGCGCGAACCCGCCGGCGTGCGGCCGGCGCGCTCGCCGAGGAAGGCCTTCACGATCCGGTCCTCCAGAGAATGGAAGGTGACGACAGCCAGGCGCCCGCCCGGCTTCAACACACGCTCGGCCGCAACCAGACCCGCCTCAAGCTCGGCCAGTTCGTCGTTTACGGCAATGCGCAGGGCCTGGAAGGACCGCGTGGCCGGATGGGCCTTGGCCCCCCGGCGGCCGCCCAGGACGCCCTCGATGAAGTCGGCCAGCTCCCCGGTGCGGGTGAAGGGCTGCTGAACCCGGCGACGGGCGATGGCGCCGGCGATGCGGCGGGACTTCTTCTCCTCGCCATAGACAAAGAGGATGCGGGCCAGGTCCTCGGGCTCGGCGGTGTTCACTAGGTCAGCGGCGGTCTCGCCCTGGTCGCTCATGCGCATGTCCAGAGGACCGTCGCGCATGAAGGAAAAGCCGCGATCGGCCTCGTCCAGCTGCATGGACGAGACGCCCAGGTCCAGGGCCACGCCGTCGGCGCCGCCCTCCCCCAGGATGTCATCCATCTCCGAGAACCGCGCGCAGACCAGGGTGAAGGTCTCGGCCGGCAGGTCGGCGGCGAAGCGGGCGGCGGTGGGATCGCGGTCAAAGCCCGTGACCTTGGCCCCGGCCGCCAGGAAGGCGCGGGCATAGCCGCCGGCCCCGAAGGTGCCGTCGACCACCACATCACCGGGCGCGATGGCCAGGGCTGCGACGACTTCGTCGAGGAGGACGGGAAGATGTGGCGCGCTCATGAGGCCACACCCAGGCGGGCGGCGCGCTGGTCGGCGCGCATCTTGGCCAGGCCCTCTCGGGCCAGCTCGCGCTGGGCGGCGCGATGGGCCTGGAAGGCTTCGCGCTCCCAGATCTGGAAACGATCGCCCAGGCCGACGATGACCACCCAGTCGGTCAGGCCAAACAGGTCACACAGGGTTTCCGGCAGGGTCACCCGGCCGGCGGTGTCGAAGGACAGGCGCGCCATGCCGCCCAGCACCGAGCCCTCCAGCGCCGAGCGCAGGGGGTCGCCGAACTCCAGCTCTTCGATGAGGCCATTGTAGCGATCGAACAGGGCCTTGCCGCCGCCCTCGATGCAGTCGGCCTCGATGGAGGGGAAGCAGACGACGCCGTCGAAAGGCCCCGAGACGAGAGCGCGGAACTCCTGCGGCACCACGAGGCGCCGCTTGGCATCCAGCTGTTTCTCGAAGGTCGAGACAAACATTCGCGCCCGAAACCCTCTCCCGCGACCGCCGCCGGTCGCCATCCCCACCAGCCCGCGCCCAGGTCGCACGGGGTTCGCCAGCCTCAGCGAACAGGAATTGGGTTAACATGGGATGGATTGGGTCGCAATGACTCTAGCGCTCAGAATCCCCAGAATACAAAGATGTCGCACTGATATTATGGTTAACGGATGTAAACGTTCCACAGAACATACACGGAACATGTTAAGTATACTCAGGCGCGAACGCTTGGCTGGGGATGGGAGAGCGGATCAGACGGCCTATAAGCCGGGTTCTGTGCCACCCCGCCCGAGGCGAACCTTGGGCGGGATGCGGCGACCATTCCTCTGGACCGGCCCTTGCGGGACGGTTCTCGCGACCAACCCGGACGCCTCGGGCCAACGACGGCCCTACCGGCTTGCGCCGGCGCGGAGTCCCTATTCGGTCTTGCTCCTGGCGGGGCTTGCCGTGCCGTCGACGTCGCCGCCAACGCGGTGCGCTCTTACCGCACCCTTTCACCCTTACCTCTCCGGAGAGAGGCGGTTTGCTTTCTGTGGCGCTTTCCCTGGGGTCGCCCCCGGCGGGCGTTACCCGCCGCCATGTCGTCGTGGAGCCCGGACTTTCCTCGACCGTCGAAACGGCCGCGGCCGCCCAGCCGTCTGATCCGCGGCGATCAGTGGGCGCACCACCGGCCGCGGTCAAGGGTGTCAATCGGTGGGAATACGTCCCATCGCCTGGGCGATCGGGTGATCCCCCAGCGCCGCAGCGACCCGGGCCCGCTCGTCGGCCGGCTTGTTCTGCGAAAGCTTGAGCGTGGCCTCCATGCGGTGGGGCCGCAGCCGGAAGCCCTGGATGCCGGCCAGCATCGCCTCGAAACGCCCAGGCGACATCTTGTGGCGCGTCCAGGGGGGCTTGGGCGCGAGCCGGGCTTCTTCCTGGGCCGACAGGTCGTCCAGCAGCGCCACAAGCCGAGCCTCATCCAGGGGCGTCACCTCGCCCTCGGCCTCGACGGTGAGATAGTTCCAGGTCGGAACCTGATCGGCCGCCGCATACCAGTCGGGGCTCACATAGGCGTCCGGCCCCTGGGAGACCGCCAGCGCCGCAGCGCCCTGGGCGAAGACCGCCGTCAGGGCGTTGTTGCGCGAGAGGTGGAAGTCCAGGGCGACCCCCTCCCCGTCCCGGCGCGCCACCACCGGCGCGTGGGCCACCCGAAGCCCGGCCTCGCAGACGGCGAACAGGGCCATCAGGGGATGGGCGGCGAGATGGGTGAGAACCGCATCGACCTCCGCCGCCCGGAAGGGCGCGGCCGGATGCATCAGGCCTGGGCCCGCAGGAGCGCGATCAACCGCGCGCGGGTCTCGCCATCGGCGATCCCGTCCACCTGGTGGGGTCGCCAGTGGCGCTGGAAGGCGCTGACCACGGTGGTTGTGGCGCTGTCGAACTGGCCGGACGGCGGGCACTCATAGCCCAGCCGCGTCAGCCCGGCCTGGAAGGCGAAGACCCCTGCCCCCTCCGCGCCTTCCGCCAACGGCGCGCCGGGCGCGGGGTCGGGCTCCACCCACAGGCCGTGGCCGGCCTCCGCGAGCGCCTTCCAGGGAAAGAGCTCGCCGGGATCGATCTTGCGGGCCGGGGCCACGTCGGAATGGGCGATGATGTCGCCATCGGCGATCATCCAGCGGGTGCGGATGTCGGCGGTCAGCGCGATGACGGCGGCGATCTGGGCTTCGGGAAAGGGCCGGTAGCCGAACTCGTGACCGGGATTGACGATCTCGATCCCGATGGAGCGGCCATTGATGTCGCGCTCGCCCTTCCAGAACGAGACGCCGGCGTGCCAGGCCCGCCGCTCCTCGGCCACCAGGGTGAAGATGCGGCCGTCCTCCTCCACCACATAGTGGGAGCTGACCTTGGCCTCGGGATCGCGCAGGCGGGCGATGGCCGCCTCCCCGCTTTCCATCCCCGTATAGTGCATGACGAGGATGTCCGGCGGGCCGGGGCGTTCGTTGAAGTTGGGCGAAGGGGCGGGAATGATGTCCATGACCCTATTCGGCGCGATTTCGCCAGGCGAGCAAGAGGGGGGCCACCTGATTGGGCCTCAGCGCGATGATCAGGACCCCGGCCAGGGCCACCGCCGTGCCGATGGCCATCTTCGGTCCGAACGGGTCGCTCATGATCAGCACGCCCAGCGCGATGGTGGCCAGGGGCGTCATCAGGGTCAGGGGCGAGATCAGATTGGCCTCATAGCGCTGGATCAGGCCGTAATAGGCGGTGTGGGCGACGACCGAGACGACGACGGCGGAGAACACCACCGCAGCCACGAAGGGCCAGCCCGCCGCAAACCCGGCCGAGACCTGCCCGGGCTCCAGCCACAGGGAGAGCGCCGCCAGGGGCCAGAAGGAGGCGAAGCCCACCCAGGCCTGGAACTGCAGGGGTCGCACCCCGCCCATCTGCTTCATCATCACCGCGCCGAGCGAACCCAGGAAGGCGGCGGCGACCACGAACAGCAGGCCGGTGGAGACGACGAAGCCGCCCGGATCCCACATGACCACCAGGGCGCCGGCCAGGGTGAGCGAGATGCCGATGCCGCGGCGCCAGCGCACCCGCTCCCCCAGCATGACCATGGACAGCACGGTGGTGATCGGCACGCCCACCTGGATGACCACCGCGGCGGCCGAGGCCGTGGCGGTCTGCAGGCCGATGAACAGCAGGGCGAAATTGCCGCCCCCCATCAGCAGGGCCACCACCAGCAACCGCCACCGGGGCCGGGGCATGGGGAACAGCCAGGGCAAGGTGATCAACGCCACCAGGGCGAAGCGCACGGCGGCGTAGAACAGCGGCGGCACGGCCAGATCGGCCACCACGAATTTCGAGATGATGTTGTTGGTCGCCCAGACCAGACAGACGAGGACGATCAGAGCGAAGTCACGCAGGGCCATGGCTGGGCCTTAAGCCCGCTTCCCAAGCGCAAGGCAAGGCGAATGCGCGCCGCCCGGTGACGAACCGGACGGCGCGCATCGGCTCAACTCAGGCCGCCTTGCCGAAGGACAGGGCCTCATAGCGGGCCAGGTGATGGTCGGTGGAGCCGAAGACTCCCTCGATCATGGTGGCGCGCTTGAAATAGTGGCCGATAGCCATCTCGTCGGTGATGGCCATGCCGCCATGCAGCTGGACGGCGTTCTGGCCGACGAAGCGGCAGGCCTTGCCGATCTGCACCTTGGCGGCCGAGACCGCCTGGGCGCGGGCGTGGGCCTCTTCCGACAGCCGGATCGTGGCCATGTAGGTCATGGAGATCGACTGTTCGAGCTGGATGAACATGTCGACCATCCGGTGCTGCAGGACCTGGAAGGACGAGATCGGAACGCCGAACTGCTTGCGGGTGCGGGTGTATTCCACCGTGCCTTCCTGCAGGCGGCGAAGCACGCCGCAGGCCTCGGCGCAGGTGGCGGCGATCGCCTCATCCATCACCTTCTCGACCAGGGGCAGGCCATTGCCCTCCGCGCCGATCAGGGCCTCGACGCCGACGGAGACGTTTTCGAAGGTGACCTCCGAGGCCCGCTGGCCGTCCACCGTGGGATAGTCCCGCGTGGTCACGCCCGGCGCGGATTTCTCCACCAGGAAGACTGACGCGCCCTGGGCGCCGCGCTGGCCGCCGCCGGTGCGGGCG
>CAZERE010000143.1:0-7650 GCA_964515365.1 uncultured Phenylobacterium sp.
TAGATCGATGTTCGAGAAAATCCTGATCGCCAACCGGGGCGAGATCGCCCTTCGCGTTCACCGGGCCTGCAAGGAGATGGGAATCTCCACTGTGGCCGTCCACTCGACCGCCGATTCCGGCGCCATGTGGGTGCGCCTGGCCGACGAAAGCGTCTGCATCGGCCCGCCCTCGGCCGCCAAGAGCTATCTCAACATCCCGGCCATCATCGCCGCGGCCGAGATCACCGGCGCCCAGGCCATCCATCCCGGCTACGGCTTCCTGTCGGAGAACGCCCGGTTCGCCGACATCGTCGGCGCCCATGGCTTCACCTTCATCGGGCCCAAGCCCGAGCACATCCAGATGATGGGCGACAAGATCACCGCCAAGCAGGCGGTGATGAAGGCCGGCATTCCGGTGGTCCCCGGCTCGGCCGGCGCGCTGACCACCGAGGAGGAGGCCCTGGCCGCCGCCGAGGAGATCGGCTTCCCCGTCCTGATCAAGGCCGCCGCCGGCGGCGGCGGGCGCGGCATGAAGGTGGCCCTGGACCGCGAAAGCCTGGCCGAGGCGGTCAGCACCGCCCGCGCCGAGGCCCAGGCGGCCTTCGGCGACGGCGCGGTCTATATGGAGCGCTATCTCCAGAAGCCGCGCCATATCGAGATCCAGGTCATCGCCGACGCCTTCGGCAATGTCTGTCACCTGGGGGAGCGCGACTGCTCCCTGCAGCGCCGCCACCAGAAGGTGCTGGAAGAAGCCCCCTCCCCGGCCATCGACGCCGCCGCCCGGGCCAAGATCGGCAAGGTGGTGGTCGATGCGATCAAGGCCATCGGCTATCTCGGCGTCGGCACCATCGAATTCCTGTACGAAAACGGCGAGTTCTTCTTCATCGAGATGAACACCCGCCTGCAGGTGGAGCATCCGGTGACCGAGGCCATCACCGGCATCGACTTGGTGCGCGAACAGATCCGCATCGCTGCGGGCCTGCCGCTCTCCTTCACCCAGGAGCAGGTGGTCTTCGAAGGCCACGCCATCGAGTGCCGGATCAACGCCGAGAACGCCCGCACCTTCCGGCCCTCGCCGGGCAAGGTCACCGACTTCCACGCCCCCGGCGGCCTGGGCGTCCGCCTGGATTCGGCGGTCTATGCCGGCTACGTCATCCCCCCCGACTATGACAGCCTGATCGGCAAGCTCATCGTCCACGGGCGTGACCGCGAGGAATGCCTGGCCCGGGTGAACCGCTGCCTCGGCGAGATGGTGGTCGGCGGGGTGGATACGACCATCCCGCTCTTCCAGGACCTGATGCTGCAGCCCGAGATCATCGCCGGCGACTACAACATCCACTGGCTGGAAAAGTGGATCAAGGCCCAGGCTGACGAAGCCTGAGGCCATGGAAGCCTTCGGCCCGCTGCAACTGCTGGCCTGCTACACCCGCGGCGTCTTCCCCATGGCCGACGCCCGGGAGGACGACCGCATCTTCCTGGTCGATCCCGAGCACCGCGGCGTCCTGCCGCTGGAGGGCTTCCACGTGCCCCGGCGGCTGGCGCGGACGGTGCGATCCGATCCGTTCGAGATCCGGTTCGACACCGCCTTCGACACCGTGGTGGCGCTTTGTGCGGAAGCCGCGCCGGACCGGCCAGAAACCTGGATCAATCCGGTCATCCAGGACCTCTATTCCGAACTTCACGCCATGGGCTGCGCCCACAGTGTCGAGTGCTGGCGCGACGGCGTCCTGGTGGGCGGGCTCTATGGGGTGTCCCTGGGGGGCGCGTTTTTCGGCGAGAGCATGTTCTCCCGGGCGACGGACGCCTCGAAGGTCGCCCTGGTCCACCTGGTCGCCCGCCTGATCGTCGGCGGCTACCGCCTGCTGGACGCCCAGTTCATCACCGATCACCTGACCCAGTTCGCCGCCGAAGAGGTTCCGCGCGCCGACTATCACCGACGCCTCGCCCGGGCCTTAGGTGAGCCCGCCAGCTTTGGGGATCAGCCGCCGCTGGCGGGTGTCGAGGCCCTGCAGGTGATCAGCCAGGCGTCATAGACCGGATGCTCCAGCGGATGCAGCGCCGGCGAGGCCGCATACATCCAGCCGCGATAGACCTGCCGGGGCGGCGGCGTCGGCAATCCCGCCCGCTGGCGTGGCTGGGAGTCGATGGTGATGTAGGCGATGGCGTCCGGCGCCGGCTCGTCGGGCGCGGCCAGTTCGCAGGCCCGCACGGTGAAGACCAAGCTCTTGTAGCGGATCGGCTGGCCCACCGGCGCTTCGAACCGGATGGTCTCGGCGCTGATCTTGTCCAGGGCCTGGATGATGGCGACGTCATAGCGCGCCCGCTTCATGGGCGGCTTGGGTTCCGGCTCAGGCTCCGGTTCGCGGGCCGCCTGCGTCTGTTCCGGCGGCTCCTCGATCTCCGGCGCCGGCTCGGGCGGCGGGGCGACATCGGGGAGGTCTGGGGTGGGGGCGGGCGTGACCTGGGGGGCCGGCGGCGAAGGTTGAGGCTGCGCGGCGGGCGGTTCAGGCGCGGTCTGGGCGACCACGGCGCCGGCGGCGAGGCCGGCCAGGCCCAGGCTGAGGATCAGGGCGCGCGAGCGGCGCATCAGCCGATGCCTATTCCGGCGTCCAGGGCAGGTAGTCCCCCGTCGCCTTCTGACGCTCGCCGCCCCGGGCCAGGGAGCCCTGGGGACGGTAGGCGTGGATGGTGCCGGTCAGATTGGGCCGATGGTCCTTTTCCCAGGGCTGGCGCAGCAGGGGCGCGGTCACCGGGGACTCATCGAAGGTGTAGTGCAGCCAGCCATGCCACTCGGCCGGAACCTTGGAGGCCTCGGCATAGCCCGAAAAGATCACCCAGCGGCGCTTGCGGCCGTCATAGGAGTCCGAGGTGTCCTTGGCCTCGTAATAGCGATTGCCATAGTCGTCCTGGCCCACGAAGACGCCGCGGCGGCCGATGTGGAAGCGGGCGCCGAGCGCGGCGCCGTTCCACCAGGTGAAGATCGCTTTGAACACGTTGGACTGACCCGGCTGGCACGAATTGCGGGCGGACTATAGGTCCCCGCCCCCGGATCGTCCAGCGCCCCGCAGCCCTCAACATCTTGGGGATGAACCAGCTGTCGCACGCAACATCTATTGCCCGGTTGGCAGGCCCTTTCTAGGCTGCGCCCAAGGGAGTCTGAGATGAGTCTGGAGAGCGGCAGGGTGGAGCGGCGCACGCTGGAGCGCAGGGGCGACGTGGTCGAGGTCGCCGCGCCGTCCGCCTGGCCCAACGCCCAGGTCGAAGCCTGGCTCGACTGGGCCGACGGCGACACCGATCTGCCCGCCGCCATCTTCCGGTTCGCCGAGGCGCAGGTGAAGTCCGGCCAGCGGCTGGGCCTGTTCGAGGGCGTGGGCGCCCGGGGCCGATTCCGCCGGGAACTGGGCGCAGCCCTCCTGGCCGGGCAGATCGCCCTGCGCGCCGTCTCGCCCGCCGCCCCCCGCCATCTTGAGGACCCCGAGACCCTGCTGGAGAGCCTGGCCCGCTACAGGGCCGCCCACCGGGGCCGACGCAGCGCCATCGAGGCCGCCGCAGCCCTGGGCGAAAGGCTGCAGGCCCTGGCCGACGCCATCCATCGCTGCCACGGCGATCCGGACGCCTGCGCCGATCCGCAACGCAATCCGAGCCTGGCCCGCGCCGCCGAGGCCGCCCGCGCGGCGGGCGCCTCCGACTGGGCCATCCTCGACGCCATCAGCCTGGCCAAGGCCGGCGAAACCCGCCTGCCCGCCACGGCGCCGGTCCTGCCCGATCAGGCGCCCCTCCTGGCCCACGCGCCCTCAGACGCCGTTCCGGCCCTGGACCGCGCGCTGGCCCTCACCGCCTGGGAAGCCGGCGGCCTGACCGTGACGTTTGATGCGCCCGCCCCGCCGGCCCAAGCCCTGGGCTGCGTCAATCTGATGGCGTTCGGCGGCGGCGAGGATTTCGACGTCGGCGGCTTCGAGGCGGCGGTGGGCCTGCTGGCCACGGCCCTGGCCTGCCTGGCCGAGGGTGAGCCTGCTGTGCTGGGCCTGGCGGGCTTGGCCGAGTGGCTGGCCGCCCAGGGCCTGGCCTATGATTCTGACGAGGGCCGAAAGGCCGCCCGCGGCCTGTTCGAGCGCACGCGGCTGGCGGCCCATGCGGCCTGTCCCGCCCTCAATGGCGGCCCTGGCGTGTTCGATGATCCGGAGCTCGCCTTGATGCTCGGCGGGGCCAGCGCCGCCGGCGAGCCCTGGGAAGGCCCCGTCACCTTCGCCGAGACCGCCGATGGCCACATCGTGCGGGTGGTGAGCGAAGCCGCCCTCTGCGGCCTGAAGGCCATCGGCGCCGACCTGGACGCCGCCCGCTGGCGGCTGCTGGGCCACGGCAGCCTGGAGACCGCGCCGGGCGTCGACCACGCCGCCCTGACGGCCCGGGGCTTCACCGAGCACGAGATCGGCGCGGTCGAGGCCGCCCTGCCCTATTGCCTGGCTCTGCGCGAAGCCTTCCGTCCCGAGGTGGTCGGCGAGGGTTTCCTGGCCGACGTCCTCGGCGCGCCGGGCGAGGACCTGCACGATCCGCGGTTCGACGCCCTGCGCGTCATGGGGTTCACCGAGGCCGAGATCGCCGCGGCCCAGGCCTACGCCCTGGGCGCCAACCGCCTGGAGGGGCCTGAGCTGGACGCCGCCCAGCAGGCGGTCTTCCTCACTGCCGACGACCTGGGCCCGGCCCCCTATCTCGCCCTGTTGGCGCACATCCAGCCGGCCCTGGCGCAGCCGGCCCTGGCCGACTTCACCCTCCCCTGGGACGCCAGCCTGGAGGACGTTCAGACCCTGATGGCCCAGGCGAGACGCGCCGGGGTCTGCGCTGTGCGTATCCAGCGCGCCGAGCCCTCGGCCTATCAGGGCCTCGACCTGCCCCCGGTGCGGGAGACGGCCCGGCCAGAACCGCTCCGCGCCGAGCCGCCGTCGGCCGCCGCGGCGCCCCCGCCGGAAGAGCGGATCGTCGAGCGGGTGGTGGAGCGCGAGCGCGCCCGCCGCAAGCTGCCGGACCGCCGCAAGGGCTATATCCAGAAGGCCTCGGTGGGGGGGCACAAGGTCTATCTGCACACCGGCGAGTATGACGAGGGGGAGCTCGGCGAGATCTTCATCGACATGCACAAGGAGGGCGCCGCCTTCCGATCGCTGATGAACAACTTCGCCATCGCCGTCTCCATCGGCCTCCAGTACGGGGTGCCGCTGGACGAGTTCGTCGAGGCCTTCGTCTTCACCCGGTTCGAACCGGCGGGTCCGGTGACCGGCAACGACTCCGTGCGTTCGGCCACCTCGATCCTGGACTATGTGTTCCGCGAGCTGGGCGTCTCCTATCTGGGCCGCGACGACCTGGCCAACGCCGATCCCGACGAGCTCAACGCCGATGGCCTGGGCCGTGGCAAGGCCGACGAGCCGGCCCTCGCCGCCGGCGAGCCGCAGCCGGCCTCGCGCTACATCTCCAAGGGCTTTTCCCGCGGGGCGGCGCCGGACAATCTGGTGGTCCTGTCCCTGGCCGACCACCGGGCGAGCCGGGCCCAGAGCGCCCAGGCGGCCGATGTCTGTGCGGCCTGCGGCGACATCGCCGTGGTGCGCAAGGGCGCCAGCCTGATCTGCGAAACCTGCGGCGCCCGGGCCGGAAAGATCGACGACCAGGCCGGCTAGGCGGGGGACGCTCACCTGGCCTTAAGCTTGCAGGTCTAGGGCAGACCTGTTCCTTTGCTGACAAGGCCTCGCCCTATGAGACTGATGACACCCCTCTTCGCTGTGGCGGCTGTCCTGGCGATGGCGGCCCCGGCCGCCGCCCAGAACGCCGGCCAGATCGGTCAGGCCCGCAATGGGGCGAACTGCCCCAAGTGCAATCTCTTCCAGGCTGATTTCAGCGGCCTGACCCTCAGCGGCAAGACCTATGCCGGCGCGCGGCTTCGCCAGGCGGACCTCAGCCTGTCGATCATGACGCGGACGAACTTTTCGGGCGGCGACCTGCGCGACGTCGAGGCCTATGGCGGGGTCTTCACCGGATCCAATTTCGCGGGCGCAAACCTGACCAACGCCAGCTTCGTCGGAACCCATCTGCAAGGCGCCAGCTTCCGCGGGGCCAACCTCACCGGGACCAACTTCTCCGGCGCCGAGATGGACCGGGCGACGGGCCTCACCCAGGGCCAGCTCAACGCCGCCTGCGGCGACAGCGCCACGCGCCTGCCGGGCAATCTCCGCATCCCCGCCTGCTAAGGTCGTAAAATTACTGCGATTTAAGTGGTCTTTCCGCCTGGGGCGTCACAGATGGAGGCTCGCCACGGAGCCTGTATGACCCGACTGACCCGCCTTTTCGTCCTGATCGCAGCCATGGGCGCCTTCGCGCCTGGCGTCGCCAGCGCCCTGACGGGCGACAAGGCGGTCGCCCGGATGGTGGCGTTCGGCGGCTCCTGCGCCAACTGTGAACTGTCGGGCCGAAAGCTGGCCGGCGCGCGTTTCATGGGCGCCGACTTCACCGGCGCGGCCCTGGTGGGCTCGGACCTGCGCGGCGCGCTCTTCCACGGCTCGGCCTTCAGCAACGCCGACCTGTCGCGGGCCGACATGTCCGAAAGCTCCATGATGGGCGCGAGCTTCGACGGGGCCAACCTGTCAGACGCCGTGCTCCGCTCGGCCGAAGCCAACGGCGCCGATTTCGCCAGGGCTGATCTCAGCGGCGCGGACCTGCGCGAACTGGAGGGCAGCGGCTCCAACTTCGCCTCGGCAAATCTGCAAAACGCGCGTCTGGACGAGGCCGAGCTCAACGCCGTGAACTTCTCACGGGCCGACGCCCGGGGCGCTGACTTCAGCGAGGCCGAACTCACAGCGGCCAATCTCCAGAGGGGCCGGTTCGACAACGCCTCGTTTCGTGAGGCCGAGCTCGACATGGCCAGTCTGCGCGGCGCCACCTTCGCCGGCGCCGACTTCCGCGGGGCCAGCCTGGATCGCACCAATATCGGCGGCGTGGACCTCTCCCGCGCCCGCGGCCTCAATCAATCCCAGCTGGACGACGCCTGCGCCGACAGCGGCACCAAGGTCCCCTCAGGCCTCATGGCCAAGACCTGCGGCGGGCGCCGGGTGGTGGTGCGCGTGCGGCCGCCGCCCGCGCCGCCAGCCCCGCCTGCCCCGCCGGCCGCGCCACGCTATCTGGCGCCGCTGGCCGACTAAGGCGACCCGGCCTCAGGCCGGCTTGATCGGCAGCGCCAGACGCAGGCTGAGCTCCTTGAGCTGGCGCTCCTCCACGTCCGAAGGCGCGCTCATCATCAGATCCTGACCCTGCTGGTTCAGCGGGAAGGCGATGACCTCGCGGATGGCGCTCTCGCCGGCCAGCAGCATGACGATGCGGTCGATGCCCGGCGCCAGGCCGCCGTGGGGCGGGGCGCCATAGCGGAAGGCGTTCAGCATGCCGCCGAACTGCTCCTCGACGATCTGCTGGCTGTAGCCGGCGATCTCGAAGGCCTTGATCATCACGTCGGCCCGGTGGTTCCGGACGGCGCCCGAGCACAGCTCATAGCCATTGCAGACGATGTCGTACTGATAGGCCAGGATATCCAGCGGATCCTTGGTCTGCAGCGCCTCCATCTCGCCCTGCGGCATGGAGAAGGGGTTGTGCGAGAAGTCGACGTGGTTCGTCTCTTCGTTCAGTTCGAACATCGGG
>CAZERE010000144.1:0-7615 GCA_964515365.1 uncultured Phenylobacterium sp.
ACGGCCATGCCCACGAGGCGGCGCTGGCCGCCCTGCCCGGCCCCACGGGTCTTGCGCCGGTCCTGGGCGTCCCCTCGGCCTCGGCCCGCCATGGCGGGCGTCATCCGCCGGCCCGCTGGCACGAGATCGAGATCGGCGAAGACCCCGAGGACCGCCAGGTCTGGGTCACAGTCCGCGGCCTTTCGGCCCTCACAGGCGCATTCGAGGCGTTGGGGCGCTATCGCCTGACCGCCGCCTAGAGCGCGTTCCGATAAGTGGGAACCGGTTACCGGATGAAACGCGCTCAAGACTTAGAGTTTAGAGCCTGATTCAACGATCAAACGATCCCGTCTGATCGCATCGGGCTCTAGCGCTGGTAGCGCATGGAGATGGGGACCTGTGTCGTTCCCGGTCCGGCGCGGAACCGCACGCTCTCGAACGACGGGAGACCGACACGGGTCGGCGCATTGTTGGAGAACCCGAACCCCTCCGCCGGCATGCCGATGATCGTCCGGTTGAAATCCTGGTCGCTGTTGACGTCGTGATAGATGGCGATGGCGTAGTAGGCCGGCTCGGGAACCCAGAAACAGACCTCGGTCACCCGCGGCGTCGCCTTCACCCGTGCGCGCAGCAGCTTGCCCTTGGGCGCCAGGAACCGGCGGGGGTTGTCGGGATAGAGGGTGACCGCCACCTCCCCCTTGATCGGGCTCACGCCGGTGACCGCCACCGAGACCTTGTGCGGCCCTTCACGGCCAACGCATTGGTCGGCCGCCAGGCTGGGCGCAGCGACCCCGAGCGACACGGCGAAGGCAAGGCCCGCAAGGGCGGTTCGGACTTTCATGGGCTGTGACGACTCCCTATGTTACGCCGACGGCGGATGGCGCCCGATCAGCAGGGTGCTTCATGAGCAATGCGACCGCGGTGAACTTTGGCTATCCCCACTCGATGGTGGGTGAGACTGACCATTGGTTGGTCCTGGTGCGCCCCAAGCAGCCTACATTTGGGTCTCTCGTCCTTGTGTGCAAGGAGCCCGCCCAGGCATTTTCAGATCTGAGCGGCCAGGCTTTTGAAGATCTGCAGGTCGCGGTCGGCGGGATTGAGCGTCTTCTGCGCCAGGCTGTGGACTATGCCAAGATCAACTATCTGATGCTCATGATGGTCGATCCCGATGTCCATTTCCACGTGATTCCCCGCTATGAGGGCGCCCGCGAACATCAGGGCGAGACCTTCGTCGACGCCGGCTGGCCGGGCCAGCCGGATCTGGCGTCCGCGGTGGCCCTGAGTCCCGAAGGCCTGCGGGCCCTTGCCGAGGCCTGGCGGAGCGAGTGGCGCGCGGCGTGACCACGGCCCTGACGCCCAAGCCCACCTTCACATTCGGCCTGCCGTTGCTGGACCGCTACGTCCTGCGGCTGACGGCCGGCCCCATGCTGGGCTGCCTGGCGGTGACCCTGATCGCCCTGCTGCTGGAGCGGGCCCTTCGCCTGCTCGACCTGTTGGCCCAGAGCAGCGACCGCTTCGGCTTCGTGGTGCAGCTGACCGGCCAGCTCGTGCCGCACTATTTCGGCCTGGCCCTGCCCGTGGCCTTCTTCGTCGCCCTGTTCATCGTGATCACCCGGCTGAGCGACGGCTCGGAGATCGACGCCCTGCTGGCCAGCGGCGTGTCCCTGCCCCGCCTGGCGACGCCCTTCATCTGCCTGGGCCTGGCGCTCACCTTGGTCAGCCTGATCGTGTTCGGCTACATGCAGCCCTACAGCCGCTACGCCTATCGGGCGGTGATGCACGCGGCGGCCAACGCCGGCTGGAACGGCGAACTGCAGGCGGGCGCCTTTGTCACCGAGGATCGTCTGATCATGACCGCCGACCGGGCCGATCCCCAGGGCCAGCGGCTGGAGGGGCTGTTCATACGCCGGCTGACGCCGACCGGCCGCGAAGAGGTGATCACCGCCACCACGGCCGACCTGCAGGTGTCCCAGGACCGGCTGAATGTGACCCTCAACCTCCAGAACGGCCGGCGCATCCTGGAGGGGACGGACGGGGTCTATGACATCCTGGACTTCGACAGTTTCAGCACCACCGCCCCCCTGGCCGGCGCCACTGAACTGCTCCGCGCCCGCGGCGGCGACGAACGCGAGCTGACCCTGGGCGAGCTCGCCAGCCTGGCGGGGTCCGGCGACAGCGTCCTGCCCCGCAGCACCCTGCTGTCGGAGCTCTACGGCCGGCTGGCGCGGGCCGCCTTCCTGCCCTTCCTGCCGCTGATCGCCTTTCCCCTCGGCCTGGCGACCAAGCGGGGACGGCGCACGCCGGGCCTGGTCTTCGCCGGCATCCTGCTGCTGGCCTTCCAGCACGCCCTGCAGCTTGGCCAGTCCCTGGCCGAAAGCGGGGTCGTCCCGGCCTTCTTCGGGATCTGGACGCCCTTCGCTCTGTTCACCGGGTTTGGCGTCTGGATGTTCCTGGGCAGCCGGAACAGGCCCGGCGAGACGCCCATCAGCCGGTTGATCGGCACGGCCGGCGACCGGATCACCCGGGCGATGGCGGCGCGGGATGCGCGGGTCCAGGCCTCGTGAAGCTCTACGCCTACATCCTGTCGATCGTCGGCACGCGCATCCTGGCCGCCGCCGCCATCCTGCTGGGCATCCTGCAGGTGCTGGAATTGCTCGACGCCACCCCGGAGATCCTTGAGCGCGGCCTGGGGCTGGGCGGCGTCGCCTACCACGCCCTGCTGCGCCTGCCCCGGATGCTGGAACAGGCCGCCCCCCTCGCGGTCCTGGCCGGCGGCCTCTTCGCGTTTGGCCAGCTGGCCCGGGAGCAGGCCGTCACGGCCATGCGCGCCTCCGGCGTCTCAGTCTACCGATTGCTGGGGGTGTCGCTCCTGGCGGCGGCCGGCGTGATGCTGATCGACCTGATGGCGCTGGAAGTCGTCGCGCCGCGCACCGATCTCGCCCTGGCCAACTGGTGGCGGGCCACGGCCGCCGAGGCCGACCGCGCCGAGCCCGGCCTCCGGGCCTTCCGATCCGGCGACGAACTGGTGGTGGCGCGGGCGAGCGACGAGCAGGGGAACCGCCTGGACGAGGTGCGCATCTATCGGCGTGATGGCGAAGGCCAGGTCAATGAGCGCATCGCCGCCCCCTCCGCCACCTATGGCGCCGAAGGATGGCGGCTGGACCAGCCGAGCCTCGTCCGTTTCACCGAGGAAGAGGCCATGGCCTCCTCGGCCGAGGCGCTGATCTGGCCAACCCGCCTGCGGCCCGCCGATGTCCGCGCCCTGCTCTTCAGCGACCAGGCGCCCAGCGGCGCCACCGCCCGCCGCGCGCTCGGCGGCGTGGGCTCCGAGCGGCCGGAGAGCTACTACGCCGTGCGGGTCCATCGCACCCTGGCCGAACCCATGGCGGTGCTGGTCATGCTGCTGCTGGCCGCGCCTGTGGCGCTGGCCAATTTCCGCACGACGCAAGGGGCCGTGCTGTCGGCCGCCGCCCTGGCCGCCGGACTGACCTTCCTGGTCCTCGACGGCCTGTTGACCGCCCTGGGCGAAGGCGGCGCCCTGTCGCCGGTGCTGGCCGCCTGGACCGCGCCGGCGGTGTTCGCGGCCATGGCCGCCACCGTGCTTCTGAGGATGGAGGGCTGATCTTGAACGCCGTCATCGCCCCCGAGCCCCTGGTCATCCGGGAGGCCGTGTCGAAGGCCGACATGCGGCGCTTCATCGCCGTGCCCATGCGCCTGAACGCCGATGATCCGGCCTGGATCGCGCCGCTGGTCAGCGAGCGGCTGGCGGCCTTCAGCCCGGCGGGCAATCCCTTCTTCGAGCATGCGGAGGTCTGTTTCTGGATCGCCTCGCGGGGCGGCCGGCACGTGGGCCGCATCAGCGCCCAGATCGATCGCCTGGCGCCAACCGACCCGGAGCGGCCCGCGGGCCATTTCGGCCTCATCGCCGGCGAGGACGATCCCGAGGTGTTCGAAGGCCTGTTCGCCACGGCCGAGGCCTGGCTGAAGGCGCGGGGCTGCAAGGTGGCGCTTGGTCCCTTCAACCTGTCGGTCAATGAAGAGGTCGGCCTGCTGGTGGACGGCTTCGACACCCCGCCCATGGTCCTGATGGGGCACGACCAGCCCCACGTCGGCGCGCGCATCGAGGGCCAGGGCTACAGCAAGGCCAAGGACGTCTACGCCTATCTCTGCCAGATGAGCGACGACATCCCGCCGCACATTCTGCGCCGGGTGCGCCGCGGGCCGGCCGCCGGCGTCACCCTGCGGATGCTCGACATGAGCCGCTATGACGCCGAGGTCAGCGCCATGACCGAGGTGCTCAACGACGCCTGGAGCGGCAACTGGGGCTTCACCCCCACCACCGAGGCCGAGACCGCGCAACTGGGCAAGTCCCTGCGGGCGGTGATCGAGCCGAAGATGATCTGGTTCGCCGAGATCGACGGCGAGACGGCCGGCTTCGTGGTCCTGCTGCCCAATGTGAACGAGGCCATCGCCGACCTGGACGGACGCCTGTTTCCCTTCGGCTGGGCCAGGCTGCTCTGGCGGCTCAAGGTCGCCCGGGTGAAGTCGGTTCGCATTCCCCTGATGGGGGTCAAGCGCAAGTTCGCCGACACCTTGCGGGGACAGATGCTGCCCTTCCAGCTGATGGACGCCGGCGCCACCCAGGCCCGCGCCCTGGGCTACCAGACCTATGAGCTGTCCTGGATCCTGGAGGACAATGCGCCGATGAACCGGATCTGCGCCTCCCTTGGCGGCCAGATCTACAAGACCTACCGCATCTATCAGAAGGATCTGGCGTGAGCGGATTTCGCGCCCTGGTCCTGGCCGGTTCGCGCCCTGAAATCGATCCCCTGCTGGCCTATGCGAACGTCCCCCACAAGAGCCTGATCACCTTGCAGGGCCAGACCCTGCTGGCCCGCGTCATCGACGCCCTGACTCAGGCCGGCGCCCAGTCCATCAGCGTCTGCACATCGCACCCGGCGGTCATCACGGCCGTGGGCCAGATCGCCTCAAAAGTTAGGTTGGAGATCATCCCGGCCGCCGACAGCCCGAGCCTGAGCGTTGCCCAGGGCGCGCAGGCCATGGGGTTTCCCCTGCTGGTGACCACGGCCGATCACGCCCTGCTGCGGCCCGAATGGGTGCGGGAGTTCCTGGCGCAGATTCCAGATGAGGCCGACATCGCCGCCCTGCTGGCGCCTGAAGCCGCTGTCAGGGGCGCCGCGCCGGAGGGGAAGCGAACCTATCTGGCCTTCCGCGACGGCCGGTATTCCGGCTGCAACCTGTTCTATCTGCGATCCGAGGCCGCCCTGGGGGCCGTGGCCCTCTGGCGGCAGGTGGAGGCCCGGCGCAAGCAACCCTGGAAGATCGCCGCCCTGCTGGGGCCGGGCATGCTGCTGGCCTATGTCACGGGCCGCCTGACCCTGGATCAGGCGGTCGCCCGGCTGGGGCGCAAGGCCGGCGTCCAGGCCCGGGCCGTTCGCACCCGCCACGGGCTGGCGGCCGTGGACGTGGACAAGCCCGCCGACCTGGATCTGGTGCGGCGCCTGACGGCCCCGGCGTCCGCCCTCTAGACGGCGACCTTGAGCTGCGTCCAGGCCTTGGTCAGGGCGAGGTTGCGCGGCACGTCCTCGGGAAAGTCCATCTCGGCCCAGTCCAAACCCTCGATGGACGCCACAGCCACGGCGCCAGGATCGGTCGCCATCTCATTGATGACGCTCAGATACCAACGCTTCAGGCCCTCAGGCGTGCGAAGCGCCTTCTCGACCGTCTGGACAAAAGCCGCCGCTCCCTCGGCCGAGAAGCGGAGGAAGCCGATGGATTCGGCGTCGAAGGCCGGGATCGTCTTGCCGATGGCCCGCAACTGGTCGCCCTCGGTCAGCACCTTCATGTCGTCGGCGTCATAGGCGCTCTTGCGATCGATGGTCACGGTCACCGGCGCCGGCGGCGCGGCCAGCAGGCGCTGGGCGATGGCGGGTTCGAACAGGGTGTCGCCGTTCAGCAGCAGGAACGGGCCGCTCATCTCGCCCCGGGCGAGCCAGCAGGTCGCCAGATTATCGGTCACCCCATAGAAGGGGTTGAACAGGGTCCGCACCGCCATGCCGGGCAGGTCCAGCCCGGCGATCTCGGCCTCGACCAGATCGGCGCCAAAGCCGGTCACGACCACGACTTCGGAAATCCCGACCGCGTGGAGGTGGAGCAACTGCCAGTGCAGCACGCTGCGCCCGGACAGGTCGATCAGGCACTTGGGCCGGCTGTCGGTCAGCGGCGACAGCCGCCGGCCCTGACCCGCGCTTAGCACGATGGCCTTGCGGGTTTCGTTCATCACCACGATCGCTCTTGTCCCAAAAATGCCCGGCCGACTCCCACCATGTAACAGGCCGGACGGCCGGGCGCATCAGGGGGGCGGCCACCAAAATCGCCGCAGCCAGGCGGCGTGCGTCGCGGGTGGGCGATCATCCGCCGTCGGTGTGAATCTGGCGCCCAGCCGTCCTTGCCTGGGGCTTGCCTTCGACCATAATTCGATAATATTGGAACTATGGAATCTGAATCGGCGATCCTGGCCCTGGCCGCCCTTGCCCAGCCCACCCGGCTGGAGGTCTTCCGCCTGCTGGTGCGGCATGAGCCCGAGGGCCGGCCGGCGGGCGAGATCGCCCAGACCCTGGGCGTGCCGGCCAACACCCTGTCGTCCCACCTCGCCGTCCTGGCCCGCGCCGGTCTGGTGACGTCTGAGCGGCGCAGCCGCTCGATCATCTATCGTGCGGACCTGGAGGGTCTGCGGACCCTGATCCTGTTCCTGCTGAAGGACTGCTGCGGCGGCCGCGCCGACATCTGCGCGCCGCTGCTGGCCGAACTTGCCCCCTGCTGAGACTGAGGCGCCCATGGACATCGTCATCTATCACAATCCCGAATGCGGGACGTCGCGCAACGTCCTCGAACTCATCCGTCATGTGGGGATCGAGCCGCATGTGGTGGAATATCTGAAGACTCCGCCGCGCCGGGCGCTCGTCGCCCAGCTTGTGGCCCGGATGGGGGTGAGCGTCCGCGATATCCTGCGGGAGAAGGGCACGCCCTATGCCGAGCTTGGCCTCGACGACCTCAGCCTGAGCGACGAGGCCCTGCTCGACGCCATCGAGGCCCATCCGATCCTCATGAACCGCCCGATCGTCGTCAGCCCGGCCGGCGTGAAGCTGTGCCGGCCCTCTGAAACCGTGCTCGACCTGCTGCCGGCCGAGGGGCTGCAGCCCTTCACCAAGGAGGACGGCGAAGTGGTCGTCGACTCTGCCGGCCGGCGGGTGCGCTGATGGCTGATGTCATGCCGCCGGCGCCTCCGCGACGCTTGTCCTTCCTCGATCGCTGGCTGACCCTGTGGATCTTCGTCGCCATGGGTCTGGGGGTTCTTCTCGGGACGGTCGTGCCCGGCCTTCCGGCCTGGATCGACAGCCTGTCGGTGGGCTCGACCAATATCCCCATCGCCATCGGCCTGATCCTGATGATGTATCCGCCGCTGGCGCGGGTGAAGTATGAGGAACTGCCGCGGGTCTTCGCCGACAAGCGCGTCCTGGCCCTGTCGCTCTTCCAGAACTGGGTGCTCGGCCCGGTCCTGATGTTCGCCCTGGCCGTCATCTTCCTCCGCGACCAGCCGGAATACATGACCGGC
>CAZERE010000145.1:0-7594 GCA_964515365.1 uncultured Phenylobacterium sp.
TGACCATCGGGCTCTTCTTCGGGCGCATCGCCAACTTCATCAATGGCGAGCTCTGGGGGCGGCCCACCGAGGTCCCGTGGGGGGTGATCTTCCCCGGCGCCGGGCCCTATCCCCGCCATCCCAGCCAGCTCTACGAGGCCCTGCTCGAAGGGATCGTGCTCTTCATCATCCTGCGCATCGCCACCCACAGGGCGCACTGGCTGGAGCGCCGGGGCGCGGTGGCCGGCCTGTTCCTGATCGGCTATGCGGTGTTCCGCACCCTGGTGGAGCAGGTGCGCGAGCCGGACAGCTACATGCCCGACTTCCCGCTGGGCCTGACCATGGGGATGATGCTGAGCCTGCCCATGCTGCTGGGCGGCGCCTATCTGATCTGGCGCGGCCTGCGCGAGCCGGTTCCTGAGCCGGTCGCCGCAGCCGAGACGGCGGCCCCGCCGCCGCCGGTGGGACAGGACCCCAAGGATGATCCCTTCCGTATCCGCCCCGCCCCCGGCGCCGATGGACCTGCGTGAACGCCTGGCGGCGCAGATCGCCGCCACCGGACCGCTGAGCCTGGCCCAGTACATGACCATCTGCCTGCACGACCCGCAGGCGGGCTACTACGCCACCCGGCCGGGACTTGGGGCGGCCGGAGACTTCATCACCGCCCCCCTGGTCAGCCAGATGTTCGGCGAGCTGATCGGCCTGTGGGCGGCCGCCACCTGGCAGGCCATGGGCTCGCCCTCGCCGTTTCGGCTGATCGAGATGGGTCCCGGCGACGGAACCCTGATGGCCGATCTGTTGCGGGCCGGACGGGCGGTCCCGGGCTTTGTCGAGGCCGCCGATCTCTGGCTGGTCGAGGTCTCGGCGCCCCTGCGAGCGCTCCAGGCAGAGCGGCTGCCGCAGGCTTCGCCCCAGTGGACTGACAGCCTGGACGCCGTGCCGCAGGGCGCGCCGATGATCCTTATCGCCAATGAGCTGCTGGACTGCCTGCCGGCCCAACAGTTCGTGCGCACCGAGCGGGGCTGGGCCGAGCGGATGGTCGGCCTGGACGCGGCCGGCGAGCTCGTCTTCGGCCTTTCCGGCGCCCTGCCCCCCGAGGGCCGCGACGGCGAGGTGGGCGCGGTGTTCGAAACCTCGCCGGCCCAGGCGGCCCTGGGGGCGCAGATCGGCGCCCGGCTGGCGGCCGAGGGCGGGGCGGCCCTGCTGATCGACTATGGGCCAGGGGCGGGCGAGGCCGGCGGCGACACCTTTCAGGCGCTCAGGGGCCACGAAAAGGTCGATCCCCTGGCCTGTCCTGGCCAGGCGGACCTGACCTTCCACGCCGATTTTTCGGCCGTAGCCCAGGCGGCCCAGGCCGAGGGCGCCAAGGCCGCCGCCCTGCTGACCCAGGCGGAGTTCCTGCGCCGCCTGGGGATCGAGGCCCGGGCCCAGGCCCTGGCCACGGCCCATCCCGAGCGCGCCGCCCAGATCGGGCGGCAGTTCGACCGCCTGACCGCCCAGGGCGAGATGGGCGTCCTTTTCAAGGTCCTCTGCCTGCATGGGCCAGGCCTTGTCCCTCCAGCCTTCGAGGCGGACTGATCATGACCGACGCCGTTTCATCCCTGCCGGTGATCACCTCGCCCCTGCTGGAGGCCGCCGGCGTGCGCCATGCCTTCTTCACCCGCCAGGGCGGGGTCTCCATCGGACTCTATACGTCCCTGAATGTGGGGCCGGGCTCGGGCGACTCGCCGGAGGACGTGGCCGAGAACCGTCGCCGGGCCGCCGCCCATTTCGGTCTCCCCCACGAGGCGCTCAACACCTGCCATCAGGTCCATTCCGCCCGCGCCGAGATCGCCGAGCGTCCCTGGGGCGCGGCCCGGCCGGAGGCTGACGCCGTGGTGACTCGGACGCCCGGCCTGATCTGCGGCGCCCTGGCGGCCGACTGCGCCCCCATCCTGATGGCCGACAGGGCCGCCGGCGTCGTCGCCGCAGCCCATGCCGGCTGGAAGGGCGCCCTGGGCGGGGTGATCGCCGACACGGTCGCCAAGATGGAGAGCCTGGGCGCGCGGCGGGAGAACATCCTGGCCGCCGTCGGACCCTGCATCGGGCCGAAGTCCTATGAGGTGGGGCTGGAGTTCCTCGAACAGTTCACGGCGGTGGACGACGCCAACGCACGGTTCTTCCGCCCGGGCGTGGCGTCGGACAAGCGCATGTTCGATCTGCCGGCCTTCGTGCTGGCCCAGATCGCCGCCACAGGCGTCCTCCAATGCGAATGGATGGGCCGCGACACCTGCGCCGAACCCGACCATTTCTTCTCCAACCGGCGCGCCTTCCACCTGGGCGAGGCCGACTATGGGCGGCTGCTGTCGGCCATCGTTCTGTAGAGCGGGCTCGCCAGGGGTTGCCGCGGGTCCGCCCCCTGGATTAAAGCCCGCCTGACCGACGCGGACCGACCTCGGGAGAATCCATGAAGCTGCTGGCGGGCAATTCAAACCAGGCTCTCGCCCAGGCCGTCTCCGACCATCTCGACATCCCCCTGACCAAGGCCCAGGTGAAGCGGTTCGCCGACAACGAGGTCTGGGTGACCATCGACGAGAATGTCCGCGGCGAGGACGTCTTCGTCATCCAGTCCACCAGCTACCCCACCAACGACAATCTGATGGAGCTGCTGATCTGCATCGATGCGCTGAAACGCGCCTCGGCCCGGCGGATCACCGCAGTGATGCCCTATTTCGGCTATGCCCGTCAGGATCGGAAGACCGGCGGCCGCACGCCGATCTCCGCCAAGCTGGTCTCCAACCTGATCACCCGCGCCGGCGCCGACCGGGTCCTGACCATGGACCTGCATTCGGGCCAGATTCAGGGCTTCTTCGACATTCCCACCGACAACCTGCTGTCGGCGCCCCTGCTGGCCAACGACATGAAGGCCCACTACCCCAAGCCGGACGAGCTGATGATCGTCTCGCCCGATGTGGGCGGGGTGGTCCGCGCCCTGGCCGTGGCCAGCCGCCTGAACGCCGAACTGGCCATTGTCGACAAGCGTCGCTCGGGCCCCGGCAAGAGCGAGGTGGCCAACATCATCGGTGATGTCGAAGGCCGCCGCTGCGTGCTGTTCGACGACATCATCGATGGGGGCGGCACCCTCTGCAACGCCGCCCAGGCCCTGGTGGACGGCGGCGCGTCCGAGGTTTCGGCCTATGTCACCCATGGGGTGCTGTCGGGCGCGGCCATCGAACGGGTCGGCGCCTCGGTGCTGAAGGAGCTGGTGATGACCGACTCCATCAGCTCGCCCGAGCGGGCGGCCTCAGCCGACAAGATCCGCTATGTGAGCTGCGCGGCCCTGATCGGCGAGGCCATTCGACGCATCGCCAACGAAGAGTCGGTCTCCAAGCTCTTCGACTAAACAGCGCCGACGCGCTCGCCCCAGGCGGGAGGCCAGTGGTAAAGCTTGGTAAACAGTAGTTTACCAAGTCCGGGCCATGATCTCGCCCGACCGAACATGCTATGTTCGGCGGCGTTTCGTTTAGGGAAGATCCACCCATGAGCTCGGCTTACAGCTTCCGCGGCGCACTCACCGCGTTCGCTCTGATCGGCGCCGCCGCCCTGGCAGGCTGCGCAGACCCCAAGCCTGAGCCGGTGGCGCCGCCGCCGCCGCCCGTGGCCCTGGCCCCCTCTCTGATCGAGCAGGCCAGCGCCTATCGCTTCTATATGTCCCGGTCCTCGGCCATCTCGCCGGCCTTCGATGACGGCGCCGAGATCGCCATGTCGCTCAAGACCGGCGTCGCCTATGAGCCGATCCAGTTCCTGAAGGGCGCCGTGGCCTATGGCGCGGTGGCCGCGCTGCAGAACGAAGAGTTCGTCGCCACCGTCCGCAGCTATTCGATCGATCCCGAGACGCGGAACAAGATGTTCGCCGACCTGGTCGCCGATCCCAACTACGCCGCCAGCCTGCCCGGCGCCAAGGGCGCGGCGGGCCTGGTGATCGCGGCCTATGGCGCCGAGGGCAAGCGCCTGTTCGAGACCGGCTCGGCGGTCAAGCAGGCGGCCTATGACGTCCAGAAGTCCAAATGGTCGAAGGCCGATGTCGAGAACCGCGCCCTGCGGCTTTCCCAGGCCAAGGCCCTGTCGGCCACCCCGATCGTCGGCGAGCTGGAAGAGACCGCCCGCCTGCAGCAGGCCGCGCTCGGCGCCGGCGTGCTGGAACTGTCGGCCGAGCCGGCCGAGCCCCCCTATAGCCGCATGGTGGCGCGCAGCCTGGCCGTCGCCGCCCTGGCCGTCCTGGGCGAGGCCGGCGAGAACCGCGCCGACCTGCTGACCGCCGTCATGGTCGAGCCCACCTCCGCCTCCTGCCTGAACATGGCCAAGCTGAACCTCTATCAGTGCCTGGCGGTGTCCAAGCCGCACTATGAGGACGTGTTCTGCCTGGGCCAGCACGCCCTGATGGACACCGGCCAATGCCTGATGAAGGGCGCCGGCCTGGCCGATCCCGCCAAGGCCGCAGCCGTGGTCCAGGTGGCCGAAACCGGGGCGGCGTCGGAGACGGCGGCCGTCGCGGGCGCGAAAAAGCACTGAAGGCCGCCGCCGCCGTTGCAAGACAGGCAACTTCTGTGTAATTACGCCCACCTTCCGATCCCCCCCAGGGATCGCGCCCTCGCCGCGCGGGTTCGCGCGGCGGTTTCGTTTTGAGGCAAGGCGATGGCCGATATCGTATTGAACGTTGAAGTTCGTGAGCAAACCGGCACCGGCGCCGCGCGCATCGTGCGTCGCAGCGGCAAGGTCCCTGGCGTGCTCTATGGCGGCGACAAGGATCCTGTGGCGATCTCGGTTCCGGCCAATGAGTTCCGCAAGGCGCTCTACACCGGTAAGCTGCTGGGCCACCTGGTGACCCTGAAGTACGGCAAGGAAACCCAGCCGGTCATCGCCAAGGCGATCGACATGCATCCGGTGACCGACGAGCCGTGGCATTTCGACCTGTACCGGGTCGATGAGCACCAGCAGATCAAGATTTCGGTGCCTGTGCACTTCATCAACCATGAAGAGTCGCCGGGCCTGAAGCGTGGCGGCACCCTCAACGTCGTGCGTCACGACGTCGAACTGTCCTGCCCGGCCGACGCCATTCCCGAAGAACTGATCTTCGACCTGACCGGCCTCGAAATCGGCGACACCATCCGCATCTCCGGCTTCGACCTGCCCAAGGGCGTGGAAGCCACCGTGGATCGCGACTTCGTCATCGCCACCCTGGCCGGCACCTCGGCCCAGGCGGCGCAGGACGCGGCGGCTGACGCCGAGAGCGCGGGTCCGACCGGCGAAACCGAGGCCTAAATCCCTTTCCGGTTCAGATGGCCTCATCTGAACCGGGCGAGGCCCGCCCTTGACGCTGCTCCGCTCCCGGATCCGTCCATCGAGCGCCCATCTGCCGCGGAGGGTCGCATGTTGATCCTTGCCGGCCTGGGCAATCCCGGCGGACGATATGCCGGCAATCGGCACAATGTCGGCGCCATGGCCGTCGACGAGATCGCCAGGCGCTGGACCTTCGGCCCCGAACGCTCCCGCTTCCAGAGCCTGACCCGCGAAGGCGCCATCGAGACCCCGCAGGGTCCGGTCCGCGCCCTGATCCTCAAGCCTCAGACCTATTACAACGACAGCGGCAACGCCGTGGGCGAGGCGCTGAAGTTCTACAAGCTGACGCCCTCTGACCTCATTGTCTTCCATGATGAGATCGACCTGGCGCCGGGCCGCTTTCGCATGAAGGCCGGCGGCGGCGCGGCCGGCAACAACGGCATCCGCTCCATCACCGGCCAGGTCGGCCCGGACTTCCGCCGCGCCCGGCTGGGCGTCGGCCATCCCGGCCACAAGGAGCTGGTCCAGGGCCATGTCCTGTCGGACTTCCACAAGGTCGAACAGGCCTGGCTGAGCGATCTGCTGCGGGCCTGCGCCGGCGCCGCCCCCCTGCTGGCGGCCGGCGAGGATGAGAAGTACCAGGCCGAGGTCATGCGCCTGGCCCCGGCCGACAAGGCCGACACCCGCCAGCAGCGCCAGGGCCGCGACGCGCCCTAGCGGCCCTACGGCTGACGACAATCCCGGCCGGCTCGGCTAAGACGGCCCCGGCTCCATTTCTCCGAGGACTCCATGGCTCTCAAAGTCGCCATCGTCGGCCTGCCCAATGTCGGCAAGTCCACCCTGTTCAACGCCCTGACCCAGACCGCGGCGGCCCAGGCGGCCAACTATCCGTTCTGCACCATCGAGCCGAACGTCGGCGACGTGGCCGTGCCTGAGCCGCGCCTGGAGGCCCTGGCCAAGGTGGCCGGCTCCAAGGAGATCATTCCGGCCCGCATCAACTTCGTCGACGTGGCCGGCCTGGTGCGTGGCGCGTCCAAGGGCGAGGGCCTGGGCAACCAGTTCCTGGCCAATATCCGTGACTGCGACGCCGTGGCCTTCGTCGCCCGCTGCTTCGTCAATGACGACATCACCCATGTGGAAGGCCGCATCGATCCCCTGGCCGACCTCGAGATCATCGAGACCGAGCTGATGCTGGCCGATCTGGAGAGTCTGGAGAAGCGGGTCGCCAACCTCGATAAGCGGGCCAAGACCGGCGACAAGGAGAGCGCCAACACCCTGCGCCTGGTGAAGCTGGCCCTGGAAGAGCTTAACGCCGGCCGCCCGGCTCGCACCGCCAAGATCTCCGAGGACGACGAGAAGGCCTGGCGGATGCTGCAGCTGCTGACCGCCAAGCCGACCCTCTATGTCTGCAATGTGGACGAGGGCGCGGCCGGGACCGGCAACGAGATGTCGACCGCCGTGGCCGAGCGGGCCAAGCGCGACGACGCCGAGAGCGTGATCATCTCCGCCCAGATCGAGAGCGAGATCGCCATGCTGGACGCCGCCGAGCGGGCGGAGTTCCTGGAGACCCTCGGCCTCGAGGAGCCCGGCCTGAACCGCATGATCCGCGAGGCCTTCAAGCTGCTCGGCCTGCAGAGCTATTTCACCTGCGGCCCCAAGGAGACCCGGGCCTGGACGATCCCCGTGGGCGCCACCGCGCCCCAGGCGGCCGGCGTGATCCACACCGACTTCGAGAAGGGCTTCATCCGGGCCGAGACCATCGCCTTCGAGGACTATGTGAAGTTCAACGGCGAGGCCGGCGCCCGGGACGCCGGCAAGCTGCGCCAGGAGGGCAAGGAGTATGTCGTCCAGGACGGCGACGTGATGAACTTCCGGTTCAACGTCTAGATGTCTCAGGGGGCGTGACAGGCGCCCGCCCCTGGCCCTAGGCTCCCGCCCAAGGGAGAACACCAATGGGCGACACCATCACGCTGAAAAGCCCGGCCGACGGCTATGAGCTCTCGGCCTATCACGAGGCCCCGTTCACGCCGCGCAAGGGCGGGGTGATCGTGCTGCAGGAGATCTTCGGGGTCGACAAGTACGTCCGCGCCGACGTCGAGCGCTGGGCCAAGGCCGGCTATGAGGCCATCGCGCCCTCCCTGTTCGATCGCCGCGAACGCGGCTTTTCGGTGGGCCACGACGCCGAGGGCATGTCCGCCGGCATCGGCCATGCGCGCGCCACCCCCATGGACCAGGCCCTGGCCGACATCGCCGCGGCCCGGGACTTCCTCAGTCCCCGGGGCAAGGTCTGTGTGGT
>CAZERE010000146.1:0-7580 GCA_964515365.1 uncultured Phenylobacterium sp.
GGCGCACATGAGCCGGCGGCACCTTGCCCGGGCGGAAGCCCTTGATGTTCAGCTGCGGCGTGACTTCGGCGATGCGGGCTTCCAGGCGCTCGGCCAGGTCCGCAGCCGGGACAGTGACGCCATAGACGCGGCTGAGGCCTTCACCCGACTTTTCAACGATCTGCATCGACATTCTTGCTTCCGGACTCCGGGGCGCTGTCACGCGCTCTTGACGGTCCGCCTAAAGGTGAAACGGGAAGCGCCGCCTACGTCGAGGCGGCGGGAGGGCGCCCTTATGTCACGGGCGCCTGCCCGGTCCAAGAGCAAAGGTGGTGCGGGCGAGAGGACTCGAACCTCCACGCCTTGCGGCGCTGGAACCTAAATCCAGTGCGTCTACCAGTTCCGCCACGCCCGCGTTCCGCGCCTGCCATCGGCGGTTTGCCCCTGCGCGTCAAGCCGCCTTCCCGTCACCGCCACGTCCTGGCGAGGTCGAGGAGGATCGGGACCAGTGAGGCGACCAGCAGGGCCGCCATGGTCCAGTTGAACAGCCGCAACGCCCCTGGCCGCGCCAGAAGCCGGCGGAGGGCGACGCCCGAGCCCGTCCAGGCGACGGCGCAGGGCAGATTGACGACGAACACCACCAGGGCGCCGATCAGCATGTCGGCCGGTCCGCCCTCGCGCGGGACGTAAGCGGCCGCCACGCCGACCGCCATGGTCCAGGCCTTGGGATTGACCCACTGGAAGCCGGCGGCCTGCAGGAAGGTGAAGGGCCGCGCATTCGCCTGCCCCTCCCCCACGCCCTTGGCCGTGGCGATCTTCCAGGCGAGCCAGAGCAGATAGGCCGCGCCCAGGGCCTTCAGCACGGTGTGCGCGGCCGGATAGGCGGAAAACAGGCCGCCGAGGCCAAAGCCCACGGCCAGCAGCAGGACCACAAAGCCCAGCACCACGCCGGCCAGGTGCGGCAGGGTGCGTGCGAAGCCGTAATTGGCCCCCGAGGCCATCAGCATGGCGTTGTTGGGGCCAGGGGTGATCGAGGAGACGAAGGCGAAGAGCGCGAGCGCCCCCAGGAGCTGGGGCGTGTAGCTGGTCATGGGATCAGGGTCCGGGAGAGGGCTCCGGCCACAGGCGCTGGCGATCCTTCGACGCCCCCACCCGCGGTCGAGGCCGGGGTGGTGGGAGGAGATCGCCGCAGAGGCGGGTCTAGAGTCTCGTCCCGCCAGCCGCAGCCACGCGCACAGCCACCCAACCGGCGGCTACCGGTGCGAGGGGGCGGGCGGACATGACGGGCGGGCGGTTCAAGGGCCAGGGCTCCAGGGCGACGGGCCATCGCCTAGCAGAGGCCTGCCCCATGGTCTAGCTGGCCGTGTAGAGCCTTCGCAGGATCACCGGAGTCAGGCCTGGCAGGTCCTCGGCGATCAGGCCCGGCCCATGGGCGTGGGCGGCCTCGGCATGAATCCAGGTGGCGGCGCAGGCGGCTTCGAAACTGTCCATGCCCTGAGAGACCAGGCCAGCGATGTAGCCGGCCAGCACGTCCCCCGCCCCGGCGGTGGCCAGCCAGGGCGAACCGTTCAGCGCCACCGCCGCCCGTCCGTCCGGCGCGGCGACCACCGTGTCGTAGCCCTTCAGGAGCACCACCGCATCGGCGAGCTCGGCGGCCCGGCGGGTGGCCGAGATTCGCTCGGGCGCGGATTCCAGGACGCCTGGGAACAGCCGCTCGAACTCGCCGGCGTGGGGGGTCAGGACATCGTCCTTGTCGAGCACCGAGAACAGTTCTTCGGGATCTTCGCGGAAGACGGTGATGGCGTCGGCGTCGAGGATCAGGGCCGCGCCGGTGCGCGCCAGGGCCAGGACGTTCATCAGGGGCGTCTCATTGACGCCGGCGGCCGGGCCGAAGACCGCGGCGTCCACGTCGGCCGCCAGGTTCTCCCGCTCCGCCTCGCTGTCGAAAGGCCGCAGCATCACCGCCTCCAGGTGGGCGGCGTTCACCTCCAGGGCGTCCGGCGGCGACAGCACGGTGACCACGCCGGCCCCGATCCGCAGGCCCGCCCGGGCCGCCAGCCGCGCCGCCCCGGTGCGCCAGGCCGGACCGCTCACCACCACCATCCGGCCCCGCGCGTGCTTGTGCGAGGCCGCCGTCGGCCACGGAAAGCGCGGGGCCCAGAGATCAGGCGTGTTTTCGAACAGGGTGGTCTCGCTCGGCGCCAGGCCGATATCGGCGACGACCACCTCGCCGCAGCGCCCTCGCCCCGGCTCCAGCACATGGGCGGGCTTGCGGGCATGGAAGGTGACGGTCAGGGCCGCGCGGCCGCAGATCCCGATCGGCTGGCCGGTGTCGCCGGGCAGGCCGCTGGGGGTGTCGATCGCCACCACCCGTTCGGGCGTCGCATTGAGCTGCTGGACGACCCGCGCCGCCTCCCCGCCCAGGGGGCCCGAAAGGCCGGCGCCGAACAGGGCGTCCACATAGAGATCGGCCGTCAGATCGGCCGATTCGAGGGGGTGAACCGTCCCCGCCCACATCGCCGCCATGGCCTGGGCTGAGGGGCTGCGGGCCGCCTCCAGTGCGGCCACACGCACCGGCCAGCCGCGCTCGGCCAGCAGACGGGCGACCACATAGCCGTCCCCGCCATTGTCCCCGGGACCGCAGAGCACCAGCACGTCACAGGGGTCGAAGCGGGCCGTGATGGCCTCGGCCACGGCGGCGCCGGCCCGGGCCATCAACTCGGTGGCGGCGACGCCTGCGGCCACGGCGGCCTGATCGGCGGCGCGGATCTGCGCGACCGTAAGAATGTGCTGGGGACCCACGCGCGCTCCGGAACTAGACAACTTAAAGGACGCTGGTGGAGGCTTCTCGCCCCTTCTCCACCAGGGTCAAGGTCTTACCGTCGGTTTCCAGCACGGTGATCGAGGTGTGATCGGGACGGAAGCCGACCACCTGGTCGTCGCCGGTCAGGCAGGACACCACCGCATTGATGGCCACGAAATGGCTGAACACAGCGGTGTCCCCGCGGGCCTGAAGGGCCTGCGCCACGTCGCGGCGCCAGGCGTCATAGTCCAGATCCCCTTGGATGTCGGCCCAGGCGCCCTGGAAGGCCGTCTTCAGCCAGGCGCCGCGGTCGGCGGCGGCCAGGTTGGCCGGAGTCGGGATCTCGCCCACGCCGGGGTCGATCTCCACCTCCACGCCCAGGGCGCGGGCGGTCGGCTCGGCGGTCTCGCGGCAACGGGCCAGGGGCGAGGAGACGACCCGCGAGGGCCGCTCGCCGGCCGGCAGGGCCAGCAGGAAATCCCGGGCGGCCTCAGCCTGGGTCTTGCCGGTCTCGTCCAGGCCCGGGTCATCGTCATGGCCGCCCCAGGTGGCGGCGGGCTTTCCGTGGCGGATCAGATAGAGGCGGGGCATGGCTTAGTCCGGTACAAAGAGGTTGCGTTGACCCTCGGGGGCGCGCCCGACACTACCGCCACGGCCGACGGATTCCACCGCCTCGAGGCTGTGCAGGACGGCCGGGTCGGCGGGCGTATGGGCGACGAACCGACGATCGGCCTCGTCGCGGCCGACCACGAGGCCCATCAGATAGCCCTCCCGGCCATGGACGACGGTGTAGGTCTCGATCACCGCGCGACCCTGCGGCGTTTCTGTGACAACCGGATGCGGCAGGGCGTCGATCTGGCGCTGGATGATCGCCGGGTCCTGGCGCTCGAAGGGCGCGGCCGGCGCGCGGCAGGAATAGACCCCCGTGGACTGCTTGGTCAGGAACCAGCCATTGGCCGTCACCAGGCCATAGGTGTCACGCGCCTGGCGTAGCCGCTGCATCATCACGGCGATGGAGTGCATGGCGTAGTTGTTTCCGGGGCCCCCGGCATAGGGCAGGCCGCCGGTCACCGTCAGGCCGCGGGGATCGTCCAGGGCCAGGCCCAACTCCTCGGCGCCGATCTCCACCGCCACGGGGAAACAGGAATAGAGGTCGATGATCCCGATCTCGTCCAGGCCGATCCCGGCCATCTCCAGGGCCCGGGCGCCGGTCAGGCGCATGGCGGGACTGGAATGGAAGTTCTGGCGGTCCAGGGGATACCAGAGGTCCGAGGCGTCGGCGCAGCCATGCAGATAGACGAGGTTGGCCTCCGGCACGCCGAGTTCGCGGGCCTTGGCCAGGCTCGCCACCAGCACCCCGGCCGACTGGTCCACCTCCATGATGGCGTTCAGGTACTTGGTGTAGGGGAAGCCCACCATGCGGTTGCGCTCGGTGACCGTGATCAGTTCCTCGGCGGTGCGCGCAATGGGAAACCAGGCGTCGCGATTGCGGGCGGCCACTTCGGTGAAGGGGGCGAACAGCTCTCCCAGCCTCTTCTGGTGATCGGCGATGCTCCGGCCGTCGCGGGCGCGCAGGGCGTTCTCGAACAGCGGATAGGTGTTGATCGGCCGCCCCAGGCCGTGGCGCGCCTCATAAGGCGTCACGCCGGGCCGGGGATCGCCGATGCGCTCCGGCGGCTCAAGGCTCTGGTCTTCGTCCCAGTCGTCGAAGCCCAGGCCCTTGGTCAGCCGCTTGGTGGCCGAGCCCAGGAATTCGCACCCGACCACGAGGCCAAACTGGCTCTCGCCCTTGGCGATGCGCTCGCAAAGGGTGTTGATCAGCTGTTGCGGGCTGTTGCCGCCCATATGGGAATAGACCGACCAGGCCGGCGCCGCGCCGAGCGCCCCGGCGAGGCTCAAGGGCGGATTGGTGCTGTGCGGCGTCGCCCGCCCGCCCCCTGGCGCATCGACCGTGAACCCCACCACGGCCAGGCTGTCGATGGCGGCCAGATCGCGCTCGGCGAGACCCGCATCCTGCGCGGCGCCGAGCGCCGCAATCTTCAGCAGTCGCGTCGGCGCGGGCGCAGACTGCGGCTCGCCGCGATATGTGAATTGACCCGCCCCGATCAGAACTGGGGTTCTATCGTCCATCTCAACGCCTCCGCACCCGACTGCACCATTCGATCCTAGGGTGGATCAGGCCGGTCACAAGGCGATTTCCGCAGCGCACAATCGTTGGGCGCCAGTTGACTATTTTCTGCGCATCACGCGTTTTCGTCCTGAACCCGTGAAGGTCGGCGCAGGCAGGCTCTTGTGGCCTCGCGGCTTGGCGTGCTCCGTCGCCTCGAGCGCCAGGGCGGGCGGCCCATTCAGTGATTACGAGGCCCCATGAAGAAGATCGAAGCGGTCATCAAGCCGTTCAAGCTCGACGAGGTGAAGGAGGCCCTGCAGGAACTGGGTGTCCAGGGCATGACCGTGCTTGAGGCCAAGGGCTATGGACGGCAGAAGGGGCAGACCGAACTCTATCGCGGCGCCGAGTATGTCGTCGATTTCCTGCCCAAGATTAAGATCGAGGTGGTGGTCGCCGACGACCAGCTCGACAGCGCCCTGGAGGCCATTACGACTGCGGCGCGCACCGGCCGTATCGGAGACGGGAAGATCTTCGTCTCCGAAGTCATTGAAGTTGTTCGCATTCGCACCGGTGAAACCGGCGCGCTTGCCGTCTGATCATCCATTCCAAAAAGCGAGTTAGGGGATAACCGCCATGACGACCGCCAAAGACATCTTGGACATGATCAAGGAAAAGGACGTCAAATATGTCGACGTCCGTTTCACCGACATTCGCGGCAAGATGCAGCACGTCACCTTCGACATCGATCTGGTCGATGATGACTTCCTGACCGATGGCACCATGTTCGACGGCTCGTCGATCGTCGGCTGGAAGGCCATCAACGAGTCCGACATGAAGCTGCGTCCGGACCTGGCCTCGGCCTATATCGACCCCTTCTACCAGCAGACGACCCTGTGCCTGTTCTGCGACGTGCTGAACCCCGACACCAACACCCCCTACAATCGCGATCCGCGCTCGATCGCCAAGGCGGCGTTGAACTATGTGAAGTCGGCCGGCATCGGCGACACCGTCTATTTCGGTCCCGAAGCCGAGTTCTTCCTGTTCGACGACGTGCGCTGGTCCACCTCGGGCCACAACACCGGCTACGCCTTCGACTCCACCGAACTGCCGGTGAACTCGTCCAAGGAATACGCCGAGGGCAATATGGGCCATCGGCCTGGCCCCAAGGGCGGCTATTTCCCGGTGAACCCGATCGACTCCGCCCAGGACCTCCGCGGCGAAATGCTGGCGGTCATGGGCGAACTCGGCATGCAGCCCGAAAAGCACCACCACGAGGTGGCGCCGGCCCAGCACGAACTCGGCCTGAAGTTCGCCGACCTGCTGACCATGGCCGACCGGATGCAGCTCTATAAGTACGTCATCCACAATGTGGCCGCCGCCTACGGCAAGACCGCCACCTTCATGGCCAAGCCGATGTTCGGCGACAACGGCTCGGGCATGCACGTCCACCAGTCGATCTGGAAGGACGGCCAGCCCATGTTCGCCGGCGACAAGTACGCCGGCCTGTCGCAGGAATGCCTGTGGTACATCGGCGGCATCATCAAGCACGCCAAGGCCATCAACGCCTTCGCCAACTCCACGACCAACAGCTACAAGCGCCTGGTGCCCGGCTACGAAGCCCCGGTGAAGCTGGCCTATTCGTCGCGCAACCGCTCGGCCTCCATCCGCATCCCGCATGTGGACTCGCCCAAGGCCAAGCGCATCGAAGCCCGCTTCCCCGACCCGATGGGCAACCCCTATCTGACCTTCGTGGCCCTGCTGATGGCTGGCCTCGACGGGATCGAGAACAAGATCGATCCGGGTCCGGCCATGGACAAGAACCTCTATGACCTGCCGCCCCGCGAGCAGAAGAAGGTTCCTGAAGTCTGCGGCTCCCTGCGTGAAGCCCTGGAGAACCTCGACAAGGACCGCGCCTTCCTCAAGAAGGGCGGCGTGATGGATGACGACTTCATCGACAGCTATATCGAGCTGAAGATGGAAGAAGTGATGCGCCTGCAACTGCATCCGCACCCGGTCGAATTCGACATGTACTACAAGTGCTAAGCCTCAACGCCTGAGGTTGGATTTGAAGGGCCGCGGCGCAAGCTGCGGCCCTTTTTCCTTCCGGCCGCCCACGCATTGATTTGTCTCGCCCCCCGATTCATACCGGGGCCTCCCGAATCGCCGCAGCTTCCGAGCCAATGTCCAAGGCCCCTCCCCAAGCCTCCCTGTTCGACGACGCCCTGAACCCGGCCCCGGCTTCGCCCCTGGCGGAGAGCCATGAGCCGCGTCCGAGCCCGCCGCCGCCGCCAGCCGGCAAGGCCGACAAGCCCGCCGAAGCGGCTTCGGCGGGGGGTTACTCGGCCAAGGACATCGAGGTGCTCGAGGGCCTGGAGCCGGTGCGCAAGCGGCCAGGCATGTATATTGGCGGCACCGACGAGCGCGCCCTGCACCACCTGTTCGCCGAGGTGCTGGACAACGCCATGGACGAGGCCGTCGCCGGCCACGCCAAGTTCATCGAGGTCAACCTTGATGCGGACGGCTATCTGACCGTCAGGGACGACGGCCGCGGCATCCCCGTCGACCCGCACCCCAAGCACCCGGGCAAGTCGGCCCTGGAAGTCATCATGACGGTGCTGCACTCGGGCGGGAAGTTCTCCGGCAAGGCCTATGAGACCTCGGGCGGCCTGCACGGCGTCGGCGTCTCGG
>CAZERE010000147.1:0-7570 GCA_964515365.1 uncultured Phenylobacterium sp.
AAATCTTCGCGGCGTCCGCTCGCACCGATCTTTGCCGCCATATGAAAGACTAGTTCGCATCCGAGCAGCGCTTCACGCACGGCTTGCGGGTCTGCGAGGTCGCCAACACGCTGGTCCACCTCCAACTCGTTCAACGTCGGGTACTCGCGCCGCGAGAAACTGCGTACCGCCATGCCACGTATACGTAGTTCGCGGACAAGTGAGCGGCCGAGGAAACCACCGCCGCCAGCCATGCCCTGGCCCATGAGGCCCGGCTGCTGGCTGAGCGCGTGGCGCGGTTCGATATCGGGGCGGCGGCGACCACGACCAACCCGACCCGCCGCCAGGCCGCCTGACCGTGACAGGCCCTTCTGTCCGCGAGACAGGCGCCGGTTCGATCCGCTAAAGGGGCGATCATGCCGTCCCTTGCGCCGCTTCCCCTGCGCCTGCGCGCCCTCGTTCGCCTTGGCGTGACCCGTCTGCGCGGGGCGTTAGACAATCGCGCCGCCCCTCATACAGACGCGGATCGCCTTCAACTCGAGGCCGAGATCGCCGAGGGCGCGCGGATCTCCAGCGGCTATTTCGCCCTGTTGTTCTGTTCCTGCGGCATCGCCGCGCTGGGCCTGCTGCAGTCGTCGGCCGCCGTGGTCATCGGCGCCATGCTGATCTCGCCGCTCATGGGGCCGATCATGGGCATGGGCATGGGGGTGGCGCGGCTGGACGCGCGGGCCTTCGAACGGGCGGCGGTGGCCCTGGCGCTCGGCGCGGCGGTCTCGGTGGCGGCCTCGGCCCTGATCGTCTGGGCCTCGCCGCTCAAGGACGTGACGCCGGAAATCCTGGCGCGGACGCGGCCGACCCTGCTGGACCTGGTGGTGGCCATCCTGTCGGGCATTGTCGGCGCCTATGTCCTGATCACCAAGCGGCCGGGCGTGGTGGCCGGCGTGGCCATCGCCACGGCCCTGATGCCGCCCCTGGCGGTGGTCGGCTATGGCCTGGCCACCGGGGCCTGGAGCATGGCCGGCGGCGCGTCTCTCCTGTTCCTGACCAATGTGGTGGCCATCCTCGGCGCGGTGTTCGCCGTCGCCCGCCGCTACGGCTTCCAGCCCGTCGTGCGCCGCCGGCGCCGCTGGGAGGAGATGGCCCTGGTGGCGACCCTGCTCCTGTTGTCCATGCCGCTGGCGGTCTCCCTGCGCGACATCGTCATCGAGGCCCGGGAAACCGCCCGGGTGCGCGGGGCGATCCTGGGGGTCTTCGAGACCGGCGATCAGCACATCACCGACTTGCAGGTGCGGGCCGGCGGGGCCGGGGTCGAACAGGTCCGGGCCGTGGTGGTCACCGGCCGCTTCCAGGCCCAGGCCGAGCGGCTGGTGGCCCAGGCCCTGGGCGGCCGTCCCGATGTGCAGATCGAACAGATCCTGACCGCCGATGGCCTGCCCCAGGCCGATCCCAGCGGCGGCGCCCTGGCCAACCGCGCCCTGGCCACCTCGCGTCCCCTGCGCACCACGCCGGAACAGAAGCTGCGCGACATGCTGGCCGGGGTCGGGACCGTCGGCGCGATCAGCACGCCCTCGGCCGGCCGGCTCAACGCCGCGGTTCAGCTCAATCGGCCCGCGACCCTGGACGACTACGCCGCCCTGGAGTCGGCGGCCCAGCGGTTCCTCCCCGAGGTGGAGCTCGAGCTGACCCCGCCCTTCCTGGACCTGCCGGTGGTGGAATTCGCCGAAGGCCGCAGCGATCTCAGCCCGGCCGGCGAGCGCCAGGTGGCCATGATCGCCTGGGCCTTCCGCAGGTGGAACGTTCAGGGGGCTGAAGTCGTTGGGTCGGCCAGCCCCGGACCTCGGGGGCCCAGGCCCCGCGACCTCCGCGTGGCGCAGGCCCGTGCGCAAACCGTGGCCGATCGGCTGGAGGCCCTGGGCGTGCGCGACATCGAAATCCGAAGCGAGGCGCCCGACGCGGCGCCGGAAGACCCCTCGACCCTATGGTTCGCCCGGGTGCGGCCCCTGGGGGCGCCGGGGCTCGGCGCCGCGCCCGCGGACGACGCCGCCCCCGACGCGGAGGCTGGCGCGTGAGCGACGCCCTTCTGGCCGGTCTGGTCCTCATCCTCGCCCTGACCCTGTTCGCCTGGGACAAGGTGCGCCACGACCTGGTGGCGGTGACCGCCCTGGGCGCCTGCCTGATCCTGGGGCTGGTGACCCCCGACCAGGCCCTGCAGGGCTTTTCCGACCCCGCCGTGGTGGTGGTGGCCGCCGTGCTGATCATCGGCCGGGCCATTGAGCTGACCGGGGTGGCCGCCGCCGCCACCGAGAAGCTGGCGGCCCTGCGCATGCCCTTTCCGCTGCAGCTCTCCATCCTGCTGCTGACGGCCGCGGCCCTGTCGGCCTTTATGAACAATATCGCCGCCCTGGCGATCACCATGCCGGTGGTGGCCAGCGTCTGCCGCGCGGCCCGCCTGCCGGCCGCCGCCGGCCTGATGCCGCTGGCCTTCGCGACCATCCTGGGGGGCATGACCACCCTGATCGGCACCCCGGCCAATCTGATCCTGTCCTCGATCCGTCGGGAGGAGCTGGGCGAGCCCTTCGGCTTCTTCGCCATGTCGCCCTTAGGCGTCACGGTGGCCGGGGTGGGGCTGGTCTATCTCTGCCTGATCGGCTGGCGGCTCACCCCGCGCCGGCAGGGGGAAGAGACCGCCGGGGGCGGGCGCAACGTCTTCGAACTGATCCCGCCCAAGCCCGAGACCGGCGAGGACGGCAAGGCCGCCGAGATCGACTACGAGGCCCTGTTCGCCGAGATCAAGGCTGCCGGGGGCCACGTCCTGGCGATCATCCGCCGCCATCGACGGATCAAGCTCGACAAGATCGATCGCCTGGCGCCCACCGACCGCATCCTGGTGGTCTCGCCCCTCGATCCCTGGGAGCTGGCCAACAAGGTGGGCGGCAGCCTGGCGGTGGAGCGCTCCACCGCCGCCGACGCCGTCACCTCGCGGGTGGCGGTGGCCCATGGCTCGCCGCTGATCCGCCGGCCCTATGACACCATCGCCGCCGAGACCGACCAGGAGCTGCGCGTGGTCGCCGCCGGTCCGCGGGCGGCCGGCGCCGAGGGCTCCCTGGGCGCCATGGAGATCCGGGCCGGGGACCAGCTGGTGGTCCATGGCCCGGCCGAGCGGCTGGAGGCCTATCTGCGCTATGGCCGCCTGCTGGAGCTCGACCGCAAGTCGGCCGTGGCGGTGCAGCCGAAGCGCGCGGCGCTGGCGCTGGCCATCTACGCCGCCGCCGTCATCGCCGCGGTGGGCTTTGGCCTGCCCACGGCCCTGACCTTCGCCGCCGCCGCCGCCGGCCTCGCGGCCCTGAAGTTCCTGCCCTCGGGCGAGATCTATTCGTCCATCGACTGGCCGGCCATCGTGCTGCTGGCGGCCATGATCCCGGTGGGCCAGAGCTTCCAGACCAGCGGCGCGGCGGCCATCGTCGCCGACTGGCTGGGGATCGGGCTTGGCGGCATGCCCCTGTTCGCCGCCGCCGCGGCGGTGTCGGTGGTGACCATCGTCCTGTCGCTGTTCCTGAACAATGTCGCCACCGCGGTGATCATGGGACCGGTGGCCATCGGCATGGCGGCCCAGCTGGGCTTCCCGCCGGACGCCATGCTGCTGGCCGTCCTGATCGCCGCCTCGTCGGACTTCCTGACCCCCATCGGGCACCAGAACAACCTGCTGGTCATGGCGCCCGGGGGCTACAAGTTCGGCGACTACGCCCGGGTGGGCGCCGCGCTCAGCACCCTGGTCGTCCTGGTGTCGTCGGGGATGATTTCGTTCTTCTATAGCTAAACCCAAGGCTGAGCTTGCTTTGCGCCAACCCGGCCCTCCACTATATTCGGGGGACGACGGACATCAGGTAGAAGCGCTTGTTTTCACGGCTTTTCGGCAAGAAGGATCGCGCCAGCCCGCCCTCGACCGGGGGGCGGCGGGTCTATGCCGTGGGCGATGTCCATGGCCGCCACGACCTGCTGGAGGCCCTGCTGCGCGAAATCGGCCGTGACGTGGCCGCGACGCCGCCCGGCGCCCAGCCCCTGCTGGTCTTCCTCGGCGACTATGTGGACCGCGGCCCGGGCTCGGCCCAGGTGGTCGAGGCGGTCCTGCGCCTGCAGGATGAGGGCGACTTCGAAATCCGCGCGCTGAAGGGCAATCACGAAGAGGCCCTGCTGCGCTTCCTGGACGATCCCCACTTTGGCTCCACCTGGGCCGAGCACGGGGGTTCCGCCACGCTGGCCTCCTATGGCGTCCGGCCCCCGGCCACGCGCACCGATCCCGTCGCCTGGGCCGACGCCGCCCAGGCCTTCGCCGCCACCCTGCCGGCCGCCCATCTGGACTTCTATCGCACCCTGGACCTGATGACCGAGGTGGGGGACTACGCCTTCGTCCATGCCGGCGTGCGGCCGGGCGTCGCCCTGGCCCACCAGGAGGAGCGCGACCTGCTGTGGATCCGCGGCGAGTTCCTGCAGGCGTCCGGCCCCTTCGGCAAGGTCATCGTGCACGGCCATACGCCCATGGAGGAGCCGCAGGTGACCCCGCACCGGCTGGGCCTCGACACCGGCGCCTACGCCACCGGCGTGCTGACCGCCGTGCGCCTGGACGAGGCGAGCCAGAGGTTCATCCAGGCCAGAGCCACGCGAGCGGCGGCCTGATCAGGGCTCAGGATGGCCGGCCGGTTCTTTTCTTCGTCCTACAGATACTCTAGTGGAGTAAGGTATGTCGCACACCACAGCCAACCGCGCCCCCCTTGTCGCCCGCCTCCGCAGGATCCGCGGTCAGGTGGAGGGACTGGAGCGGGCTCTCGAGGGCGGCGCGACATGCTCGGCCGTGCTTCAGCAGGCGGCTGCGGTCCGGGGCGCCGTCAACGGCCTCATGGCCGAGCTGATCGAGGACCACCTGCACAACCATGTGGCCGATCCGGCCCTGTCGGCGGAGGCGCGCGCAGAAGGCGCCGCCGAGCTCGTCGACATCATCCGCCGCTATGGGCGCTGAGGGGATAACCATGTCTGTCGAAGCCGCAGCCGCCCCCCACGACCACGTCTTTCTCGGCGAGCATCACGACCGGAACGCCCGGCGGACCCTGTGGGTCGTTGGCCTGACGGCCGTGATGATGGTGGCCGAGATCGTCGCCGGCTTCGCCTTCAACTCGATGGCCCTGCTCGCCGACGGCTTTCACATGGCCACCCATGCCGGCGCGCTGGCCGTCGCCGCAGCGGCCTACGCCTATGCCCGGCGCCATGCGCAAAATCCCCGGTTCAGCTTCGGGACCGGAAAGGTCGGCGAACTGGCAGGCTTCGCGTCGGCCATGGCCCTGGGGGTGTTCGCCCTGGGCATCGCCTGGGAATCGGTCACTCGCCTGTTTGCGACGCAGACCGTGGCCTTCGATCAGGCGATCCTGGTGGCCGTGGCGGGGTTGGCGGTCAATCTCGTCAGCGCCCTGCTGCTGGGTCACGGCCACGACCATCATGGCCATGATCATCACGGCCATGGCCATCATCACGACGATCACGACCATGGCCACCATCACGATCATGGTCACGACCATCACGACCATGGGCAGCCTCACGACCGTCACGCCGACCAGGACAACAATCTGAGGTCGGCCTATCTCCACGTCCTGGCCGATGCGCTGACCTCGGTTCTGGCGATCGTCGCCCTGCTGGCCGGCCGCTTCCTGGGATGGGTGTGGCTGGACGCCGCCATGGGCGTGGTGGGCGCCGTGGTGATCGGCCGGTGGTCGCTGAGCCTGATGCGGGACACCGCTGCGGTTCTCCTGGATCAGACCGATCAGACGGCGGAGGCCGAGGTCCGGCGGCGGATTTCGGCGCTGGGCGGCCAGATTGTCGATCTGCATGTCTGGCGTGTGGGGCCCGCCGCCTGCGCCGCCATTGTGAGCGTCGCGGGCCTTTCGGCCCAGGCGGCCCGCGGCGCGCTGCGTGACACGCCGGGCGTGCGGCACCTGACGGTGGAAGAGCTTCCTTAGCTCCCCCTAGTCTTCCACCACCTCGCCGGCGGGGATGGTGCGATAGCGGGCCTCCATCATGGCGAAGGCGCCGAAGCACACCAGGCCCAGCGCGATCAGCACCAGGACCGCATCGCCGTAAGGGGCGCTCTCCATGGCCTGCAGGGCTTCGGACAGGCCGGCGGCTTCCGAGGCGTTGGCGTGCAGGCCCGCCTGCCCCATCATGAAGCCGGCGACGATGAAGGCGATCCCGCGGGCGCCATAGCCCAGGCGGCCCAGGGGCTCGGCCAGCCGGGCGGCGGCGCCCTCGCAGACCAGGTCTTTGCAGAAGCCGCCGCGCAGGGCCTTGACCAGATTGGCGACGCCGGCCGCGAGGATGAAGCCGCCGACGGCGATGATCAGCCACTCGCCGCCCGGAAAACCCAACGTCTGTTCCACGGCGGCCTGTTCGGCGTCGCGGTCCTCGGGGTCGCCCAGGTCGTCCAAAAGGTCGAGCGCGCCGAACACCGAAAAGCCCAGCACCCCATAGACCAGGGCGCTGACCCCCTGGCCGGCGCGGGTGGCCAGGGCCTTGAGGCTGGTCCCCTGGCGATCGGCGTCGAACACCGACTGCAGCACCCGCCAGCCGGAAAAGCCGTAGAACCCCAGGCCGGTGATCCACAGCAGGGCCGAGCCGAGCGGCCACTGGGCCCAGGCCTCCATGGCGCCCACCGAGCCCTCGGCGTCCGGCACATGGTCCAGGGCCGCCAGGACGGCGATGGCGCCGATGCTGAGATAGACAAAGCCCCGGGCGGCGTAGCCGAACCGGCAGGCCAGTTGCGCCAGGGCGCCCAAGGGCGCGGCCCCTAGCCAGTTCAGGGTCTGGCGGAGCGCCGTCTCGGCGTCGTGATCGGAGGCTGTGGTCATGGCCGGGCCGGAACGTGCCCGCAACGGCCCAGGTTCCCCCCGCCTAGTGGGCGTCGTCCCAGTTGGCTGCGGCGCGGGCCTCCACCACCAGGGGCACGGAGAAGGCCACGGCGGGTTCGGAGGCCGTCTCCATCACCCGCTTGATGATGGCGATGGCGGCGTCGGCCTCGGCTTCGGGGGCTTCGAAGACCAGTTCGTCGTGCACCTGCAGCAGCATGCGGGTGGAAAGCCCTTCGGCCGCCAGCGCGCCGGGCATACGGATCATGGCTCGGCGGATCACGTCGGCCGCCGTGCCCTGGATCGGCGCATTGATGGCCGCACGGTCGGCGAACGCCCGCATGCCGGCGGCCTTGGCGCCCACCTCGGGGATGTTCACCTTGCGGCCGAACAGGGTGGTGACGAAGCCCTGGGACCGCACCTTGGCCTTCTCGGCGTCCATATAGTCGCGGATGCCGGGGAAGCGTTCGAAATAGGTGCGGATATAGGCCCCGGCCTCGTCCTGCGGGATGGACAGCTGGTTGGCCAGGCCAAAGGCCGAGATGCCATAGACGATGCCGAAATTGATCGCCTTGGCCCGCCGGCGCGTCTCGGCCGGCATGCCCTCGATGGGCACGCCGAACATCTCCGAGGCGGTCATGGCGTGGATGTCCAGCCCGTCCTGGAAGGCGCGCTTCAGCTGCGGAATGTCGCCCATATGGGCC
>CAZERE010000148.1:0-4093 GCA_964515365.1 uncultured Phenylobacterium sp.
CGGCCGAGTTCGATCCGCGCAAGTATCTGAAGCCCGCCATGGAGGCGATGCGCGCTGCCGTCCGCCAGCGCTTCGAGGAATTCGGCACCGCCGGCTGGGCCGACAAGATCAAGCCCCTGCCGCTTTCGGTCATGGCCAAGCGCTACGCCGCGGGCGAACTGGACCCGAAGATCGGCGTGACCCGCCAGGCCGCCGAATAGGCGGTCCCGACCCATCCGAAACGACAAACGCCGGCCAGGTTCCCCTGGCCGGCGTTTTCGTCTGTCTGGGCAGGGGGCCTTAGCCCTCCATGTCGCCCATGGCGCTCTGCATGAAGTTGGCCTCGCCGAGGGACTTCAGCAGCATCAGCTGGGTTTCGAGATAGTCGATATGCTCCTCGGTATCGCTGAGGATCTCCCGCAGCAGTTCGCGCGAGACATAGTCGGCGGCGCTTTCGCAGAGCTTGATGCCCTCGATCAGGGTCACCCGGCCGCCGGTCTCGACCGCCAGGTCTGATTCCAGGCATTCGCCGACGCTCTCGCCCACCTTCAGCTTGTGCAGGTCCTGCAGGTTGGGCAGGCCCTCGAGGAAGAGGATGCGGTTGATGAGCTTGTCGGCGTGCTTCATTTCGCCGATCGACTCTTCATAGACGATCTTGCCCAGGCGGCGCAGCCCCCAGTTCTCGAACATCCGCGCGTGGAGGAAATACTGGTTCACCGCAGTCAGCTCATTGGTGAGCACTGCGTTGAGCAGCCGAATGATTGCCTTGTCGCCCTGCATCGGGGGCTCCTTTCCTCACGCCACAGACAGATTTTCACGCAACCTCATGCGAGGGCCGCGTCGTGTCAAAGCCTATGTTTGCAAGTGATTTGCGCTGGCGAAGAAAGTCGTCAGGGCCGGAAAATCCGCCCGCCTATTCGGCGGCGTAGCGCAGGGCCTCGCGCTGGTCCTGCAGGTACTCACGCATGTCGCAGACGCAGCGGGCGCATTGGGGCTTGGCGTCGCAAGCCTTGAAGATTTCCGACGGGCGGCTGGCGCCGGCGGCGATCGCCGCGCGGACCTCACGTTCGCGAATCCCGTTGCAGTTACAGACGTACACGAGCGGTTTGACTCCCCAGGCGACGGATGAACATCTAGCAGATGCGAACGTGCTTGCAAATCATTTGCAGCTTGAAGACCGCGGTCCGGCGCGACCGTATGTCGCGCGGCGGCGACTTGGTCTGCGCCCGTCTTAGGCGCAAGAGTCCGCCCGCGACCGCCGCCTGGGAGTGAGACCAGATGGACTTCGACGCGCTGCTTCTCTCGCGAATCCAATTCGCGTTCACGATCGCGTTCCACATCATCTTTCCAAGCTTCACTATTGGACTTGCGAGCTACCTCGCTGTCCTCGAAGGACTTTGGCTGACGACACGGAACGAGACCTTCAAAACCCTCTATCTGTTCTGGGTGAAGGTGTTCGCCATCTCGTTCGGGATGGGCGTGGTGAGCGGCGTGGTCATGAGCTACCAGCTCGGCACCAACTGGAGCGTCTTCTCCGCCGTGGCCGGCCCGGTGATCGGCCCCCTGTTCGCCTTCGAGGTGCTGGCCGCCTTCTTCCTGGAGGCGAGCTTCCTGGGGGTCATGCTGTTCGGCTGGAAGAAGGTGGGGCCGGGCCTCCACTTCGCCTCCACGGTGCTGGTGGCGTTCGGCACGCTCACCTCGGCCTTCTGGATCATCTCGGCCAACAGCTGGATGCAGAGCCCCTCAGGCTTCGCCGGCACGGTGGAGGAGGGCCTGGTCGCCGTGAACTGGCTGCAGGTGATCTTCTCGCCGACCTTCCCCGAGCGCCTCGCCCACATGGTGCTGGCGGCCTATCTGACCACCGCCCTGGTGGTGGCCGCGGCCAGCGCCTTCCGGCTGCTGCGGGACGCCACCGAGCCGGAATCGGCCATGGCGCTCAAGATGGCCATCGGCATGCTGGCCATCGTCGCCCCCCTGCAGCTGCTGGTCGGCGACCTGTCGGGCAAGGACGTCATGCATCACCAGCCGGCCAAGCTGGCCGCCATCGAGGCCTTCTGGGAGACCCGCACCGAACAGGCCTTCCACATCGCCGCCTGGCCGGACCGGGAGATCGAAGGCAATCACTGGGAACTCTCCATCCCCAAGCTCGGCAGCCTGATCACCGCCGGCTCGACCGGGGCGGAGGTTCAGGGGCTCAAGGCCTTCGCGCCCGAGGACCGCCCGCCCGTCTTCATCGTCTTCTGGGCCTTCCGGCTCATGGTCGGCCTGGGCCTGGCCATGATCGCCCTGGGCTTCTGGGGCGCCTGGCTGGCCTGGCGCGGACGGATCGCCCGCAGTCGCGCCTTCCTGCGCGCCTGCGTCGCCATGGGGCCGGCCGGATTTGTCGCCGTGATCTCCGGCTGGATCGTCGCCGAGGTGGGCCGCCAGCCCTATGTCATCTACGGGGTCCTGCGCACCGAGGACGCCGTCTCGCCCGTCGGCGCCGGCTCGGTCTCGGCGTCCCTGCTGGCCTTCCTCATCGTCTATGGGATCGTCTTCAGCGTCGGCGCCCTCTACATTCTGCGGATGCTGGCCGAGGGCCCTCTGGCCGGGTCCCACGAGGCGCCGCCGACACAGAACCGGCCGCCCGGCTGGGCCCTTGGCGCGACGCCTGAGAACCCGGGCGACCCTGAGACCCCGGGCAAGCCCGCCCCCCGGGAGGACCGCTGATGGACCTCGACCTGCCGCTCATCTGGGCCGGCATCATCGCGCTGGCCGTGCTGTTCTATGTGATGCTCGACGGGTTCGACCTGGGCATCGGCATCCTGTTCCCCTTCGCCCGGTCGCCCCGCGACCGCGACACGATGATGAACACCATCGCCCCCTTCTGGGACGGCAACGAGACCTGGCTGGTGCTGGGCGGCGGCGGGCTCTTCGCCGCCTTCCCCCTGGCCTATGCGGTGATCATGCCGGCCCTCTACATCCCCATCCTGCTGATGATGATGGCGCTGATCCTGCGCGGGGTGGCCTTCGAGTTCCGCGCCCGGGGCCGCACGCGGGGCAAGGCCTTCTGGACGGCGGCCTTCGCCGGCGGCTCGACCGTGGCCGCGCTCGCCCAGGGCCTGGTGCTGGGGGGCTTCATCCAGGGCGTCACCCTGGAGGGCGAAGCCTTCGGCGGCGGCGCCTTCGACTGGCTGACCCCCTACACCCTGCTGGTGGCGGTCGGCCTGACCGCCGGCTACACCCTGCTGGGCTCCACCTGGCTGATCTGGCGCACTGAGGATGACCTGCACGGCGACGCCCGGCGCTGGGCCTGGAAGGCCGTGATCGCCAGCGCCGTCCTGCTGGCGGTGGTGAGCGTGGCGACCCTGTTCGTCCATCCGCTGGTGGCCATCCGCTGGGGCTTCGAGGACGGCGCCTTTGATTTCGCCCGCCTGGGCCTGCTCTCGCCCATCCCGCTGCTCGGCCTGGCGGGCCTGGCCCTGGTGCTCTGGGGCCTGGCCAAGGGCGGCCATGTGGCGCCCTTCCTGGGGAGCCTGACGGTCTTTGTCTCAGGCTATCTGGGCCTGGCCGTGGGCTTCTTCCCCAACATCGTCCCCTATGACCTGACCTTCCGCCAGGCGGCCTCGGCCGAGAACGCCCTGGGCCTGATGCTGGTGGGGGTGGCGATCCTGCTGCCGGTGATCCTGGCCTATACGGTCTGGGTCTACTGGGTCTTCCGCGGCAAGGTGGGCGCCGATGCCGGGTATCATTGAGGGCCCGCCGGAGGCCGACGCCCCCCGGCCGCCCCTGGCGCGCCGTCTGGCCTGGTTCATCGCCCTGGCGCTGGCGGGCATGGCCGCGACCGGCGCCGTGGCCTACAGCCTGCGCGCCCTGCTTGGCCTGGAATGAGCCCCCTCCCCTTCGGGCCTTGGGGCGGCTAGAAGCGGCCCCATGACCTCCGCGCCCGACTGCCGTCTCTATCTGATCACGCCGCCGAACCTGGACGATCTCGCCGCCTTTGGCCGGACCCTGGCCCAGGCCCTGGACGCCGGGGACGTGGCCGCCCTGCAGATCCGCCTGAAGGACGCGTCAGACGAGGTGATCGCCGCGGCCGTCGACGTCCTCACGCCCATCGCCCACAGCCGCGGCGTGG
>CAZERE010000148.1:4103-7552 GCA_964515365.1 uncultured Phenylobacterium sp.
TGCAGATCCGGATCAAGCCGGCGGACGATGAGCAGATCACGGCCGCCGTGCGGCGACTGGCTCCGATCGCCCAGTCCCGAGGCGTGGCGGTCATTCTCAACGACCGGCCGGACCTGGCCACCGCCCTGGGCTGCGACGGGGTGCATGTGGGCCAGGACGATCCCCCCTGCCGCGAAGCCCGCAAGATCATGGGCAAGGACGCCATGATCGGCGTGACCTGCCATGACAGCCGCCACCTGGCCATGGAGGCCGCCGAGGCCGGCGCCGACTATGTGGCCTTCGGCGCCTTCTTCCCGACGACCACCAAGGAGGCGCCCACCCGGGCCGAGCCCGACTTGCTGACCATCTGGCAGGAGTCCATGGAGATTCCCTGCGTGGCCATCGGCGGGATCACGGCCGACAACGCCGAGGGCCTGGTCGCCGCCGGCGCCGACTTCCTGGCGGTTTCGGCCGGGGTCTGGGCCCATCCTGAGGGGCCCGCCGCCGCCGTCCGCGACCTGAACGCCGCCATCGCCCGGGGCCTCGCCGCCCGGGCCCAGACACAAGCCTAGGCGTCGGCCTGACGCCCCGCCTTGCCATAGGGCGGCGTGGCGACTAGGTTCCGCCGCCCATTTCCCGCCCGAGCGCCGACCACCGCCGCCCGTCCCTTGCGCGCACTGGAACAGACCGTGGCCACGCAAACCGCACTTCTGAAAGTCATGTCCGACGCCGCCCGCAAGGCCGCGCGAGGGCTCAACCGCGACTTCGGCGAACTGGCCGAACTGCAGGTCTCCAAGAAGAGCGCCGCCGACTTCGTCTCGGCCGCCGACATCAAGGCCGAGCAGACCATCTTCGAGGCCCTGACCGCGGCGCGGCCCGGCTACGGCTTCCTGGGGGAAGAGCGGGGGATGATCGAGGGGACGGACAAGACCCACACCTGGATCGTCGATCCCCTGGACGGCACCACCAACTTCCTGCACGCCATCCCGCACTTCGCCATCAACATCGCCCTGGAGCGCCAGGGCGCCATCGTCGCCGCCCTGACCTTCAACCCGGTGAGCAACGAGCTGTTCTGGGCCGAGAAGGGCAAGGGCTGCTTCCTCAACGACCACCGCCTGCGGGTGGCCGCGCGCACCCGGTTCGACGAGTCGGTGATCGCCACCGGCATTCCCTTCCTGGGCCACGGCCAGCACGCCAAGTTCCTCAAGGAGCTGCACCAGATCAGCCAGCGGGTCGCAGGCGTGCGCCGCTTCGGCTCGGCGGCCCTGGACATGGCCTATGTGGCGGCGGGCCGGTTCGACGGCTATTGGGAGCGCGACCTCAACCGCTGGGACCTGGCGGCCGGCATCCTGCTGATCACCGAGGCGGGCGGCAAGGTGAGCGACGCCGACGGCGGCGAGGACGTGCTGGCCTCAGGTTCGGTCTGCGCGGCCAATCTCGAACTGCATCCCATGTTGTTGGAGCGCCTGCGCGCGGCCGCCTGAGGCCGGCCCATCGCAGCTTGACGCAACCGTCACAAGGGGCGGCTAGATCAGGGCCATGAGCGCCCTCACCCGTCGCGCCTTCACGGCGTCCGCCCCCCTGGCCCTGGCCGCCTTCGCCCATCCAGGGCTCGCCCAGCCGCCCAGGCCCCGCCCCCTGGTCATCGCCCATCGCGGCGCCAGCGGCGAGCGGCCTGAACACACGCTCGCGGCCTATCAGCGGGCCATCGACCAGGGGGCCGACTTCATCGAGCCCGACCTGGTGATGACCCGCGACGGGGTGCTGGTGGCCCGGCACGAGAACGAGATTTCCGAGACCACCGATGTCGCCGACCGCTCAGACTTCGCCGATCGGCGCACGGAGCGGAACATTGATGGGGTGAAGGCCACAGGCTGGTTCACCGAGGACTTCACCCTGGCCGAGCTGAAGACCCTGCGGGCCCGCGAACGCCTGCCGGCCCTGCGGCCGGCCAGCGCCGCCTTCGACGGACGCGACCCCATCCCCACCTTCCAGGAGGTGGTGGACCTGGCCAAGGCGCAGAGCCGGCAGACCGGCCGGACGATCGGGATCTATCCCGAAATGAAGCACCCGACCTATTTCGAGGCCCGCGGCCTGGCCATGAGCGCCCGCCTGGCCGCCGAGCTGCGCGACAACGACCTGGACCGCCGGGACGCTCCGGTCTTCGTCCAGTGCTTTGAGCCACGGCCCCTGCGCGCCTTCCGGCAGATCAGCGCCGCGCCGACCGTGATGCTGGCCGGGGCCGGCGCGCTTTCGGACGCCCTGCTCGCCGAACTGGCCGAGTTCGCCGACGGGCTGGGGCCGGAATTGAAGATGGTCCTGAGCCTGGACCAGCCGGGCCTGCCGCCCACCGGCCTGATCGCCCGCGCGCAAGGCGCAGGCTTCAAGGTTCATCCCTGGACGGTTCGCCTGGAAAACGCCTTCCTGCCGGCCGCCCTGCGCCGCGGCGAGGATCCCGCCGCCCACGGGGACGCCGAGACCCTGTTCCGGGCGGTGTTCGCCGCCGGCGCCGATGGCGTCTTCACCGACTTTCCCGAAATGGCTGTCCAGGTCCGCGAGGCGATGTTCGCCGGCTGAGGCTGTTTAAGCCGCCTGGCCGAACTGCAGGGCCGCCAGCTTGGCATAGAGACCACCCCGGGCCGCGAGTTCGGCGTGGCGTCCCTGTTCGACCACACGGCCCTGGTCCATGACCACGATCCGGTCGGCCTTGAGCACGGTCGCCAGGCGGTGGGCGATGACCAGGGTGGTGCGTCCGGTCATGGCCTCGTCCAGGGCGATCTGCACCAGCCGTTCGTTCTCGGCGTCCAGGGCGCTGGTGGCCTCGTCCAGCAGCAGGATCGGGGCCTGGCGCACCAGGGCCCGCGCAATGGCCAGCCGCTGGCGCTGCCCGCCCGACAGGCTGCGCGCCCGGTCACCCAGGGCGGTGTCGAAGCCCTCGGGCAGGGCGGTGATGAAGGCCTCGGCCTGGGCCGCGCGGGCGGCGGCGAGAATGTCCTCCGGGCGTGCGTCCGGACGGCCAAAGGCGATGTTCTGGGCCGCCGATCCGGAGAACAGCGGCGAGTCCTGGGCGACCAGGGCCATGCGTTCACGCACGGCCCGCGGATCAGCCTGCCGCAGGTCCACCCCGTCCAGGCGGATCGTCCCCTCGGTGGGATCATAGAAGCGCAGCAGCAGGCGCAGCACCGTGCTCTTACCCGCGCCCGACGGCCCCACCAGGGCCACGCGCTCGCCGGGCGCGATGGTGAGGGAAAAGTCGCTGAGCGCCGGAAGGTCGGGTCGACCGGGATAGGCGAAGGTCACGCCCTCGAAGGCGATCTCGCCCCGGCTGGGGCTCGGCAGGATGGCGGGCGTGGCCGGCGGGGCGATGCCGGGCCGGGCGTTGGGGGGAGTTCATTTTGCAATGGTTTTTCTCACTCGCAGTACGCAAGGAATTCTGGAAGGAACTGAACCGTCGTTATCGGCCAGAGACC
>CAZERE010000149.1:0-7519 GCA_964515365.1 uncultured Phenylobacterium sp.
GTCGCCATCCTCGGGTTCGGCGCCAGACACCTCAACCGCGGCCACCCAGCCCTGAGCTACCTGACCCTGGCGGTCTTCCCCTACTACATCGTCCACCAGACGGTGATCGTCGTCGCCGGCCATCACCTGGCGCAGGCGGGGCTGCCCCAGGGGTTGGAGGCGGCCCTGCTGATCGGCCTCACCGTGGCCGCCTGCGGCGCGACCTATGAGATCGTCCGCCGGGTCCCTTTGCTCCGCCCGCTGTTTGGCTTGAAACCGGACGCGCCGGCCGTGACGACGGCAGAACGGGTCTTGCCAATCCGGAACGGATGAGGAACATTCTGACGCCATGTCCGACGCCCCAGGCCTCTCAGAAGATCTCTCCCGCCAGGCCGAGCTCTGGGGCGCGGGCGCCGTCAAGCCGCACCATCTGGGCCATCGCGAGCGGTTGCGGGACCGGGCGCTCACGGGCGGGATCGAAGCCCTGCCAGACTATGAATTGCTGGAGATGCACCTCTTCCGGTCGATCCCGCGGGGCGACGTCAAGCCCCTGGCCAAGGCGCTGCTGGCGAGGTTCGGCTCACTCGCCGCCGTGCTGGGCGCCTCGGTCGCCGAGCTGCGAAGCGTCAAGGGCGTCGGCCCCTCGGTGGCCCTGGATCTGAAGCTGCTGCACCACACCGCCCTGCGCATCGGTCGCGAACAGGTCGCCCGGCGGACGGTGATCACCTCATGGAGCCAGCTGCTGGCCTATGTGAAGCTGGCCCTGGCCCACGAGGCCCGCGAGCAGTTCCGGGTGCTGTTCCTCGACAAGAAGAACCAGCTGATCGCCGATGAGGTGCAGAACCACGGCACGGTGGACCATGCGCCGGTCTATCCGCGGGAGGTGATGCGCCGGGCGCTTGAGCTGTCGGCCAGCGCCATCATCCTGGTCCACAACCATCCGTCGGGCGACCCGACGCCGTCATCGGCGGATGTGGATATGACCCGGCAGGTGGTCGAGGCGGGCCGCGCCCTGCGCATCGCCGTCCATGACCATCTGGTGGTGGGGCGCGATGGGGTGGCGAGCTTCAAGGCGCTCGGCCTGATGTAGGGCCTCAATCTCTTGAGGCGTCGAGGGCGCGACGAACGCGCCCTCCTGGCATCTCGACTACTGGCGCGCCTTGCGGGCGGCGTAGCGACGGTCACGGGCTTCCTTTTGCTCGGCCTTGGTCAGGGCCTTGCGCGCCTTGCGCTCGCCACGCTTGGCTTCCAGGGCGTCGGCCTCGACCGCTTCAGCCGCCAGACGCGCCGCCTCTTCGGCCTCGGCGGCCGCTTGCTTCTTGGCGTCCTTGGCCGCCTGGCGCTCCTGACGGACCCGCTCCAGCTCAGCTTCGCGCAGGGCGGCGCGTTCAGCGAACTGGGGATCGGAAGCGGCAGCCTTAGGCTTGAAGTTGGCCAGCAGAGCCTTCTTGGCTTCGGCGGCGGTCTTCAGGCGTTCAGAGAAACTGGTGCGGTCGTTTTGGTTCATGTGGAGCTTTCGTCGTGTTGCGCCGCAGGGGCGGCTTCGGGTTCAGAGGGGGTTTCAGCATTGGCCTCAGCCGACCGAAAGGTCGCCGCGCAGATCGCCTGCAGGTGGCGGCGCACCGAATAGGTCGCCAGCAGCGCGTCCACGGCGCGGAAGCCCTCGCCCTTCAGGCGCAGCTTCAGTTCGGGAAGATCGGCGACTTCGCCGGAGCGGGCGAGGAAATAGGCGCGTTCGAGGGTGGACATGGTCGTCCTCCTAGGTTCAGCAGGTCCGGCGCGGCCACGAGGGTCCTGGCCGCGTCGTTCAAGCACAAGTGTTCGCACCCCCATCCTTGAGGGCGTTCATCAGAATTGCCGGCGAGGATCGAAGTAGGCTCGGGCTCGATCCGAAGAGCGGGCGTGGAGAGCAACCGAACCAGTGCAATGTCCGGTCACCCTAGCATCAATGTGCGCCCGGCGCCAGCGCAGCGGCGTCATGGCGGCGACTCCCGGCCCGAACGTTCGCCCACCGCCTGGGCGGGCCTGGACGATGCGACGCGACAGAGAGTCCCCTCCCCCGTCGCCATCGCCTGATCCGGCCCCAGCCGGTTCAGGACGCCCTCGACTTCACCCTTGATCCACCACTGCTGGCCCCCGCCCACATAGCGCGCGCCGCTGGCCGCCGGCGCCAGGGTCAGCAGCTTGATCTCGCCGCGATATTCGATGAGCGCCGTCTCGTCCCGGCGATAATCCACCCGCAGGCGTTCCCCATTGGCGCAGCGATAGACGATGGCGCTGTCCTCCAGGACCGGCGGGCTGCCCAGCGGCTGGGCCACAGGCTCGACCGCGACAATTTCAGGGCTGGGCGCTGGGCCGGCGGCCGGCTCGCAGGCGGTCAGGATGATCGTGGCGAGCGGAGCCAGCGCCAACGCGTTCAACAAGCCGGAACGGACCATGGCGACCTCCAAGGTCAGTGTAACGCCATTCGCGCCTGGCGCTAAATCACGGTCATGGGCTCTACGCCTCAGCCCTCGCCGCCGCCTTGGCGTCCGCCTCCCAAGCCCGGAAGTCCGCATCCTCCAGCAGGCGCGCGCCATAGGCGTCGGCGTCCGGGCCGCCGCCGAAGTCGGTCAGCGCCAGCTCGTAGGTTCGCAGGCGCGAGGCGACCGGCGTGAAGAAGGCGTCGGCGATCGACCAGGACCCGGCCAGGAACGGGCCGCCATGCCGGTCCAGCATCAGGTCCCAGAGGGTGGCCAGGCGCTGCAGGTCCGCCGCCAGGGCCTCGGTGACCTCGATCCCCGAAGGCGCCTGGTCGAGCGCCATGGGGCAGGCGCTGCGCAGGGCGGAGAAGCCCGAATGCATCAACGCACTGGCGGCGCGGGCCTGGGCGCGGGCGGCGGGGTCTTCGGGCCAGAGGCGGGCGCCTGGAAAGCGCTCGGCGACATACTCGCAGATGGCCAGCGAATCCCAGATCAGCAGGTCGCCGTCCTTCAGCACCGGGACCTGGCCGAAGGGGGAATGGGGGGCGATCTGCCCCTGGGTGGCCTCGCCCTGCCGCAGATCCACAAGGGTTTCAGTGAACTGCGCCCCGGCCTTGCGCAGCGCCAGCCAGGGCCGCAACGACCAGGTGGACCAGCGCTTCGTCCCGACGACCAGCTCCATCCCAACCTCCTCGAAATCTGGGTATCGCACTTGCCCAAGCCCAAGGGAGCCTGTCTAGAGTGCCGCAACGATAAGAAGCCTTATGCCCAGGAGACGAAGCCGCATGACAGACACCGCCGCGCCTGTGGCGCCCACGCCGGACACCGGGCCTGCGCCCGCTGAGGGGATCACGCCCCTCGCCAAGCCGGTCCGGACCTATGCCATGAGCCTGCTGCTCGGCATCTACACCATCAACTTCCTCGACCGTCAGGTGGTGAACATCCTGGCCGAGCCGATCAAGCAGGACCTCGGGCTCGCCGACTGGCAGCTCGGCCTGATGAGCGGCCTGGCCTTCGCCCTCTTCTACACCGTGCTGGGCATCCCGATCGCCCGGCTGGCCGAGCGCGGCAACCGGCCGATGATCATCGGCTCGGCCGTGGCGGCCTGGAGCGCGTTCACCGCCCTTTGCGGCGTGGCGCAGAACTTCGTCCAGCTGATCCTGTTCCGCATCGGCGTCGGCGTCGGCGAGGCCGGCTGTTCGCCCCCGGCCCACTCGCTGATCAGCGACTATGTGCCCAAGGAAAACCGCTCCACGGCGCTGGCCTTCTATTCCATGGGCACGCCGATCGGCGGGCTTCTGGGCCTGATCTTCGGCGGGCTGATCGCCGACGCCTATGGCTGGCGGACGGCCTTCTTCGTCGCCGGGGTGCCGGGCATCCTGTTCGCCCTGCTGGCCTTCTTCACCCTGCCCGAGCCCCGCAAGGAACTGGCGCGCCGCACGGTCAAGATTCAGTCGACCTCAGCCACCTTCCCCGAGACGCTGAAGTTCCTGAAGGGCCGCAAGACCTTCTGGTACATCTCCTTCGCCGCGGCGATCAAAGCCTTCATCGGCTATGGCCACGCGCCCTTCACCGCCTCCTTCTTCCTGCGCAACTATCCCGAACAGGTGCAGTCGCTGGCTTCCACCGTCGGCGCCACCGTCGGCTATAACCTGCAGTCCATCGGCTTCCTGGGCCTGGCGCTCGGCCTGATGTCGGGGACGGCCGGGGCCCTCGGCTCCTGGCTCGGCGGCTTCATCGCCGACAAGTTCGCCGCCCGTGACCTGCGCGCCCAGATGATCGCGCCGGCCATCGCCTCCCTGGTCACCATCCCGATCTATATCGCTGCGGTGACCATTGGCAGCGTGCCGCTGGCTCTATTGCTGCTGACGGTGAACGGCCTGCTGGGCACGATCTGGTATGGCCCGGTCTATGGCACGGCCCAGTCGATCGTGCCGCCGCACATGCGGGCGACCACCTCGGCCATCCTGCTGTTCATCATCAACCTGATCGGCCTGGGCCTCGGCCCCCTGGCCGTCGGCCTGCTCAGCGACTACTTCGCCGTCGGCATGGGCATGGGATCGGGTGAAGGCGTCCGCTGGGCGCTGATCGTCTCGACCACCTTTGGCCTGGTCGCCTTCTACTGCTTCTGGCGCGCGACCCAGACCATCCGCGAAGACCACGTCGGCTAAGACCGACCAGATCGCCCGGCGCCCAGCGGCGTCGGGCGAGGCTCGCTTTGCCCTCTGGCGCAGCGGTCAAGCCTGTGTCCAGATGCCCCCATAAGAACGACGACAGTTCGGGGGAGGAAGACTTGACGGCGATCGATCCGGGGGCGACGAGCGCGCCCAAACCTCTGTTCTCAGAGAGCTACAAGACCAGCGTGCTTGGCCTGCTGGTCCTGGCCTACACCTTCAACTTCATCGACCGGACGATCATCTCGACCATCGGCCAGGCGATCAAGGTCGACCTGGGCCTCACCGACACCCAGCTGGGCCTGCTGGGGGGCCTGGCCTTCGCCCTGCTCTACACCACCCTGGGCATTCCGATCGCCCGGCTGGCCGAGCGGCGCAATCGGGTCAACATCATCTCCATCGCCATCGTCATCTGGTCGGCCTTCACCGCGCTCTGCGGCATGGCCAACAGCTTCCTGATGCTGATCCTGTTCCGGCTGGGCGTCGGGGTGGGCGAGGCGGGCCTGTCGCCGCCGGCTCATTCCCTGATCTCGGACTATTACGAGCCCCGGCGCCGCGCCACGGCCCTGTCGATCTACTCCTTCGGCATTCCGCTGGGCACCATGTTCGGCGCCGTCGCCGGCGGCTGGATCGCCCAGAACCTGTCCTGGCGGGCGGCCTTCGTCCTGGTCGGCCTGCCGGGCATCCTGGTGGCCATCGCCCTCAAGCTCTTCGTCAAGGAGCCGCCCCGGGGCTATTCCGAACAGGCGCCCGTGGTCGATACGCCCATGCTGGAGGGCGAGGAGACCGTGCCCCCGGCGACGATCAAGCCCCCCTCCATCCTGGCGGTGGCCAAGCGCATCTTCGGCCGCTGGAGCTTCTTCCACATGGTGGCGGGCATCACCGTCGCCTCGTTCGCCAGCTATGGCACCGGCCAATACCAGGCGGCCTATTTCATCCGCATGTTCGGCCTGGACCTGGCCACGGTCGGCCTGATCTTCGGCCTGATCGGCGGGGTCGCCGCCGGGGTCGGCACCCTGATGGGCGGCTTCCTCACCGACTGGGCCGGAAAGCGCTCGGGGCGCTGGTACGCCCTGGTGCCGGCCATCGGCCTGCTGGTGGCCTGCCCGCTCTACATCCTGGTCTATCTGCAGAACGACTGGCGCTGGGCCGCGGCCCTGCTGCTGCTGCCGGGCATCTTCCACTACACCTATCTGGGCCCGACCTTCGGGGTGATCCAGAACGCGGTCTCCCTGCGCATGCGGGCCACGGCCACGGCCCTGCTGTTCTTCGTCCTGAACCTGATCGCGCTGGGCTTTGGCCCGCCCTTCTGCGGCTGGTGCATCGACATGATCAGCCAGAACCTGTTCGCCGCCAACAATATGGGGGACTTCTTCGCCCTCTGCCCCGGCGGCATCGGCGCGCCGGGCGCAGGCCCCGTGGTGGACGCCGCCTGCCGCGCGGCGATCGCCGAGGGTTCGCGCCAGGGGATCATCTGGAACCTGCTGATCTATGCCTGGGCCGGCGTCCACTACCTGCTGGCGGCCATCACCCTGCCCAAGGACATGGCCTCGGCCCTGGCGGCCTCCAACGAAGACTGACCCCTTCACCTTGACAGGCGGGCGCCTTGACCTCCATCAGCCGGGGTTCAAGGAGCCCGCCTATGATCCCCCGCTACGCCCGCGCCGCCGCCGCCGACATCTGGTCCCCCCAGACGCGCTTTTCGATCATGTTCGAGATCGAGGCGCACGCCGCCGACGCCATGGCGGAACTGGGCGTGATTCCCAAAGAGGCGGCGGAGACGATCTGGGCCAAGGGCCGCGACGTGGTCTGGGACGCCGAGCGCATCGACGCCATCGAGCGCGAGGTGAAGCACGACGTCATCGCCTTCCTGACCCACGTCACCGAGGTGGTCGGGCCTGAGGCGCGCTTCCTGCACCAGGGCATGACGTCGTCGGACGTCAACGACACCGCGCTGGCCGTCCAGCTCAGCCGGGCCACCGACCTGCTGATCGAGGATGTGGACCTGGTGCTGGCGGCCCTCAAGACGCGCGCCTTCGAGCACCGCATGACGCCCTGCGTCGGGCGCAGCCACGCCATCCACGCCGAGCCCACCACCTTCGGCCTCAAGCTCGCCGGCCACTATGCCGAGTTCCAACGCGCCAAGGAGCGACTGGCCATGGCCAAGTTCGAGATCGCCACCTGCGCCATCTCCGGCGCCGTGGGCACCTTCGCCAATGTGTCGCCGCAGGTCGAAGCCCATGTGGCGCAGAAGATGGGCCTCGCGGTGGAGCCCGTCTCCACCCAGGTGATCCCGCGCGACCGCCACGCGGCCTATTTCTGCGCGCTGGCCGTCGTCGCCTCGTCCATCGAGCGCCTGGCCGTCGAGATCCGCCACCTGCAACGCACCGAGGTGCTCGAGGCCGAGGAAGCCTTCGATGTGGGCCAGAAGGGCTCCAGCGCCATGCCGCACAAGCGCAACCCGATCCTCACCGAGAACCTGACCGGCCTCGCCCGGCTGATCCGCTCGGCCGCCGTCCCGGCCCTGGAGAATGTCGCCCTGTGGCACGAGCGCGACATCAGCCATTCCTCGGTTGAGCGCGGCATCGCACCCGACGCCACCATCCATATGGACTTCGCCCTGCGCCGTCTGGCCGGGGTCATGGAGCGGCTGGTGGTCTATCCGGAGAACATGGCCAAGAACCTCGACCGCCTGGGCGGCCTGGTCCATTCCCAGCGGGTCTTGCTGGCCCTGACGCAGAAGGGCTCCTCGCGGGAGGGCGGCTACGCGGCGGTCCAGCGCAACGCCATGAAGGTCTGGCGCGGCGAGGGCAATTTCCTGGACTTCCTGAAGGCCGATCCCGAGATCACCCTGGCCGATGAGGAGCTCGAGGCCCTGTTCGACCTCGGCTACCACTTCAAGCA
>CAZERE010000150.1:0-7422 GCA_964515365.1 uncultured Phenylobacterium sp.
AGTCCAACTCTACGGCCTGACCATCGCCGACCTGTCGCCGACCATTCGTCCGGTCTCCATCTCTCTGCAGCATGTGGCCGCCCGCCAGGAGCTGCGCGCCCTGATCGGCGCCCTTGGGCTGGGCGAGGTGACGGGCCAGACCCTGATGGCGGCCGAATAGCATCATGCTCTATCTGGCCCTCGGCGCCGCGGCCCTGGCCGTCTTCGTCTGGCTGGGACGGCGAGGCCGGCCGGTGTTTCAGCGTCCGGGCCTGCGGGTTCTCTCTGGGGTCGCCGCGATCGCGGCCTTCGCCGGCGCCGCCTTCCTGGCCGTGCGCGGCGGCTGGGCCTTTGCGCCTGTGCTGATCATCCTGGGACTTTGGCTGGCCATGAGCGCCCGAGGGCAGGGCGCCGGCGGCGGGGCCGCGCCCCGGACCAGCGCCATGAGCGAGCAGGACGCCCGATCGATCCTCGGGGTGGAGGCGCAGGCGACCCCGGAAGAGATCCAGGCGGCCTATACCCGCCTGATGCGACGCGCCCATCCGGACGCCGGCGGGTCGGCGGGGCTGGCGGCCCAGCTCAACGCCGCCCGCGACCGGCTGATCCGCCGCTGAGCGGCCTCAGGATCTTAAGGTTTGAGCGCGTTTCACCCGTAAAACCGGATTCCACTTATACGGAACGCGCTCAGGCGGGATCGATCACCATGCAGGCCTGGTTGCGGGCCTTGAGGGTTTCGCAGGCGTCCCGGGCCTTGGCTTCGCTCAGGCCGGTGAAGCGGGCGCGATAGAAGCCGGAGCTGGGATCGGTGACCATGGTGTCGGCGCCGGTGAAGGCGCTGGCGAAGCGGCGCCGGGTCATCTGGAGCTGTTCCTGGGCCAGGGCGCGGGAGCGGAAGGCGCCCACCTGGACCTGCCATTGACCGGCGCTCCCGGCGGCGGCGGCCGTCCGGGTGGCGGCCGGGGGCGGCGGGGCTGAGGCCAACACGATCTTCAGGCCGTCCTGTTCGCCGTCGCCCTGTTCGCGGGAGGGACGCATGATCTGGCCGCTGGGATCGGGCTCGAACAGGTTCTGGGCCACGGTGATCCGCTCGCCGCGGTCGCGGCGGTTGGCCACGTCAAATCCGGTGAGCAGCAAATCCTCGGCGTGGTTGTCGCGGGCCGCCGTCGAGGCGCCGCCCAGGACGACCACGATCAGGCGCCGGCCCTGGCGAACGCCGGAAATGGCGATGTTGTAGCCCGAGGCGTTGGTGTAGCCGGTCTTCAGGCCATCGACCCCCAGCTCCCGGCGCAGCAGGCTGTTGTGGCCGCGGATCTGGGTGCCCCGGAAGGTGAACTGGCCGGTGCTGAACAGGGTGTAGTACTGCGGGAAGTCGCGCATGATCGCCCGCGACAGGACCGCCAGGTCCCGGGCCGTGGAGATCTGGCGGCTGTCGGGCAGGCCCGAGGCGTTGACGAAGGTCGTGGAGTCCATGCCGAGCTCGCGGGCTCGCAGGGTCATCAGGGCGGCGAAGCGCGCCTCGCTGCCGCCGAGCTTCTCGGCCACGGCCACGGCCACGTCATTGGCCGAACGGATCGCCAGGGCGTGCAGGGCTTCGTCCACCGTGATCGAATCGCCCGCCTTGACGAACAGCTTGGTGGGCGGCGCCGCTGCGGCGCGGGTGGAGAAGGGGATGCGATCCTCCAGGGTGAGGCGGCCGGCGGCCAACTCCTCGAACAGGAGATAGATGGTCATCACCTTGGTGATGGAGGCCGGATAGCGGTCGCTGTCGGCGCGCTTGGCGTACAGCACCTCGCCGCTGGCGGCGTCGACCACGATCGAAGCGTACTTGGGCTGCTGGGCCGGCAACTGCAGATAGGGGATCTGCGCCTGGGCGGCCGGGGCGGCCGCAAGGCTGCAGGCCGCGGCGATCGCGAAGAGGCCGGCGAGAATCGGGCGGCGGGCGCGTTTGAACATCGCTTCGTCCGTCGTGTCTGGGTTTTCCGGCGCGCCCCCCGAGGCGCGCGCCGAGGACAGGAGGCTAACATGGCACATCGCCCCTTGCGCGAGGGTAAACACCTGTTGAGCATTCCAAAATGCCGCACCGCCCGCCTTATGGGCGAGTGGTGAAGCTTTGCGCACAAGGCGTTTGGCGTCTTTTCTGCGGGGACGTCAGAAATTGTGCGCCGCACAAGAGCCTTATTGACTGTTGCGGTGCAACATGGAATATTGCGGGTGCGTTAAGTGTCTTTCGTCAGTTTCTCGCGGTCCGCCGCGTCCGTTCGCCAGACCGCCCCCCTGTCGCCCGTCAAGGAGATCAGCCATGGCCGCCGCCGCTGAAACCAACGCCAAGTCCACCGCCGAGCAGTTCACCCTGGCCGGCAACACCGCCTTCAAGGACGTCATCGAAAAGTCCCTGACCGCGCTGGCCGAAACCAACACCTATTCGAAGAAGAATCTGGAGGCGATGGTCGCCTCGGCCACGGCCGCCGCCAAGGGCGCTGAAGCTGTCGGCGCCCAGGCCATGGCCTATTCCAAGAAGACCGTGGAAGACCAGATGGTCGCCGCCAAGTCGCTCAGCCAGGCCAAGAGCCTGCAGGAGGCCGTCGAGCTTCAGACCGCCTTCGCCAAGACCGCCATGGAATCCTATATGGCCGAGATGACCCGCATGTCGGAACTCTTCACCGCTTCGATGAAGGACTCCATGAAGCCGCTGAACGAGCGCGTCACCGCGACCGTCGAGCGTCTGCAAGCCGCCCGCTAAGGCGATCGGGCGCCCTGGCGCCTGAGCCATGCGACACGCGCCCGCCCCGGCGACGGACCGGGCTTTTCTCATGGGGGCGTGGGCGCTAGAGACTAGGGCATGTCCACTGTCGAAGAACGTCTGGCCGCGCTGGGTGTCCGCCTGCCCGAGCCCTCCGCCCCCGTCGCCAACTATGTGCCCTTTGTCCGGGCCGGCGCCTTGCTCCACATTTCCGGCCAGGTGTCCCGGGACGCCCAGGGCGGCGTCACCGGCGTCGTCGGCCAGGACGTCGATCTGGAGACGGCGCGCCACGCCGCCCGGCTCTGCGCCATCAATCTGATCGCCCAGATGAAGGCGGCGTCCGGCGGCGATCTCGGCCGCGTGGTCCGGGTGGTGAAGCTGGGCGGCTTCGTCCAGGCCGGGCCCGACTTCTTCGACATTCCCCAGGTGGTGAACGGCGCCTCGGACCTGATGGTCGACGCCTTCGGCGACATCGGTCGCCACGCCCGCTCAGCGGTGGGGGTCTATCGCCTGCCGATGAACTTCGCCGTCGAGGTCGATGCGGTGGTGGAGCTGTCGTGAGGGACCGCTTCGGCGAGGCCTGGGATCTTCTGTTCCACCCGCCGGTGGCCCACCGGGGCCTGTGGACGCCGGACGGCGCGCCGGAAAACTCCCTGGGCGCCTTCCAGGCCGCCTGCGCCGCTGGCTATGGGATCGAGCTCGACGTTCACCTGTCGTCGGACGGGGAGGCGATGGTCTTCCACGATGAGACCCTGATCCGGATGACCGGCGCCGAGGGCCGTCTGCGCGATCACACGGCCGCCGATCTCGGCGAAATCGCCCTCAAGGGCACCGACGAGACCATCCCGACCCTGCTCGAGACCCTGGCCCTGATCGGCCATCGGGCCATGGTCCATATCGAGCTGAAGACCGCCTGGGGCGAGGTCGGCCCGCTGGAGCGTCGGGTGCACGAGATCATCGCCGACCATGCCGGCCCGCTCTGCATCATCGGCTTCAATCCCTATTCCCACGCCTGGTACGCCGACCACTATCCGGGCGTTCTGCGGGGCCTGGATTCCTTCAGCTATCGCGGCGTGAAGCATCTGAGCGACGAACAACGCCAATCCTATGCCCGGCTGGAGCAGGTCTCGATCGCCCGGCCGCACTTCCTGGCCCTTGGCCTCGACATGCTGCCAAGCCCTGAGGCCGACGCCTATCGGGCGCAGGGCATGCCGGTCGTGGCCTGGACGGTCCGCCAGCCCGAGCAATGGGATGCGGTGAAGGATCACTGTGACAACCTGATCTTCGAGGGTTTCGCCGCGTGAGCCTGACGCCGGCGGTCAAGGTGAGCCGCCGTATCGCCGAGATCGGCCAGGCGAGCTGGGACGCCTGCGCCGCGCCCAGCGGCAATCCGTTCGTCTCCTATGATTTCCTCGACATCCTGGAGCAGTCCGGCTGCGCCGTGGAGCGGGCCGGCTGGGGGCCGCAGCACCTGTCGATCGCCGACGAGGCGGGCAGGGTCGGGGCGGTCATGCCGCTCTATCTGAAGTCCCACAGCCAGGGCGAATACATCTTCGACCACGCCTGGGCCGACGCCTATGAGCGGGCCGGCGGCCGGTACTATCCCAAGCTTCTGTCGGCCGCGCCGTTCACCCCAGCCACCGGGTCTCGCCTGCTGGTCCGGCCGGACGTGCCGGCGGGGGAGGGCTATGACCTGCTGCTCGGCGGCGCGCTCACCCTGTGTGAGCGGATGGGGATTTCCTCCGTCCACGTCAATTTTCCGACACAGGAGGAAGGGGCCTGGCTGGGCGACCAGGGCCTGGCCCAGCGCCAGGGCCAGCAGTACCACTGGTTCAACCGGGGCTATGGCGGCTTTGACGACTTCCTGGCCGATCTTTCGTCGGGGCGGCGGAAAACCATCCGGCGGGAGCGGCGCGACGCCCAGGCGGGCTTGGAGATCGTCCGCCTCACCGGCGCCGACCTGACCGAAGACGCCTGGGACGCCTTCTACGGCTTCTATATGGACACCGGCTCACGCAAGTGGGGCCAGCCCTATTTGAACCGGCTGTTCTTCTCCCTCTTAGGCGAGCGGATGGCCGATCGGGTGCTGCTGATCATGGCGCGCCGCAACGGCCGCTGGATCGCCGGCGCGCTCAATCTGATCGGGACGGACGCCCTCTATGGCCGCAACTGGGGCTGTGTCGAGGACGTGCCCTTCCTGCATTTCGAGCTCTGCTACTACCAGGCCATCGAATGGGCGATCGGCGCAGGGCTGGCCCGGGTCGAGGCCGGCGCGCAGGGACAGCACAAGATCGCCCGCGGCTATCTGCCGACGCCGGTCTATTCGGCGCACTACATCGCCGACCCGGCCTTGCGCGGTCCGGTGGAGGATTTCGTCGCACGCGAGAAGGCGGCGGTGGACGGCGAGATGGAGTGGCTGTCGGAGGAATACTCGCCCTTCCGCCAGGGGTGAGGGCGTCGCAGGCCTTGCCGCGATTTGCTAAGCACGAGACATCAACGCCAGAGGGAGCGCGGCCATGAGCCTGGACGGGACCTACGACGCCAACAACATCTTCGCCAAGATCCTGCGGGGCGAGGCGCCCTGCGCCCGGGTGTTCGAGGATGACCACGTCCTGTCGTTCATGGACGTCTTCCCGCAGGTTCGGGGCCACACCCTGGTGATTCCCAAGCACTCCACCGCCCGCAACCTGCTGGAGGAAGACCCCGCCGTGCTGTCGCCGCTGATTCTCGGCGTCCAGCGGGTGGCCCGGGCGGTGCGCGCCGCGCTCGCGCCGGACGGGGTGGTGATCACGCAGTTCAATGGGACGGCGGCCGGCCAGACGGTCTTCCATCCGCACTTCCACATCCTGCCCCGCTGGGAGGGCGTGGCCGTGGGCCGTCACGCCTCGGGCGGCATGGCTGATCCCGACGAGCTCAAGGCCCTGGCCGAGCAGATCGCCGCCAAGATCGCCTGACAGCCCTCCGGATCTCACCCACGAAAAAGCCCCGGCCAGATGGCCGGGGCTTCGCCGTTTCAGGAGGTCGCGCCGGCCCTAGTCGGCCAGCTCGGCGGTGGCGTCCTTTGACGGATCCTCGATCATCGGGGCGCCCGGCTCGCGGGAGTCGCCCTCGATCTCGAAGTCCAGCTTGCCGTCCTTGAGCACCACGCGGACGTGCCCGCCCTTGACCAGCCGGCCGAACAGGATCTCGTCGGCCAGGGGCTTCTTGATGTGCTCCTGGATGACCCGGGCCAGCGGCCGGGCGCCATAGAGCTCGTCGAAGCCGTTGTCGGCCAGCCAGCCCGCCGCCTCGTCGGTGGTCTCGATGGTGACGTGACGATCGGCCAGCTGGGCTTCCAGCTGCATGACGAACTTCTGCACCACCTGGCGGATGATCGACGAATCCAGCGGACGGAAGGCCACCACCGCGTCGAGGCGGTTGCGGAATTCCGGCGTGAAGACCCGCTTGATCGCCTCTTCGGCCTCGTGATCAGCCTTGCCCCGGCCAAAGCCGATGGTGTTGCGCTGAGCGTCGGCCGCCCCGGCGTTGGTGGTCATGATGAGCACCACGTTACGGAAGTCGATCTTCTTGCCGTTGGAGTCGGTCAGCACCCCGTGGTCCATGACCTGCAGGAGGATGTTGTAGACGTCCGGGTGGGACTTCTCGATCTCGTCCAGCAGGACCACGGCGTGGGGATGCTGATCGACGGCGTCGGTCAGCAGGCCGCCCTGGTCGAAGCCCACATAGCCGGGGGGCGCCCCGATCAGGCGGCTGACCGTGTGGCGCTCCATGTACTCCGACATGTCGAAGCGCAGGAGCTCGATCCCCAGGGTCGAGGCCAGTTGCCGCGCGGTCTCCGTCTTGCCGGTGCCCGTGGGTCCGGAGAAGAGGTAGCAGCCGATCGGCTTGTTGGGATCGCGCAGGCCGGCCCGGGACATCTTCATGGCCGCAGACAGCTGCTCGATGGCCTCGTCCTGACCGTAGACCGCCCGCTTCAGGTCCTCCTGCAGTTGCTTGAGGGCCTCGGTGTCGGATTTGGAGACCGACTTGGGCGGGATGCGGGCGATCTTGGCCACCACGGCCTCGATCTCCTTGACCCCGATGGTCTTCTTCCGGCGGCTCTCGGGCAGCAGCATCTGGCTGGCGCCGGCCTCGTCGATCAGGTCGATCGCCTTGTCCGGCAGCTTGCGGTCATTGATGTACTTGGCCGACAGCTCGACGGCGGCCTTCAGGGCGTCGTTGGTGGAACTCCTCGTAGTAGGTCTTGAGGCCCTTCAGGATCTTGATCGTGTCGTCCAGGGTCGGCTCGTTCACGTCGATCTTCTGGAAGCGCCGGACAAGGGCCCGGTCCTTCTCGAAGTGCTGACGGAACTCCTTGTAGGTCGTCGAGCCCATGCAGCGCAGGGCGCCCGAGGCCAGGGCCGGCTTCAGCAGGTTGGAGGCGTCCATGGCCCCGCCGCTGGTCGCGCCGGCGCCGATCACCGTGTGGATCTCGTCGATGAACAGGATCGCGTCGGGGTGGTTCTCCAGCTCCTTGACGACCTGCTTGACCCGCTCTTCGAAGTCGCCGCGATAGCGGGTGCCGGCCAGCAGCGCCCCCATGTCGAGGGAGAAGATGGTGGCCTCGGCCAGGACCGCAGGGACCTGCTTGTTGACGATCTTGCGGGCCAGGCCCTCGGCGATGGCCGTCTTGCCGACGCCCGGATCGCCCACCAGCAGGGGGT
>CAZERE010000151.1:0-7410 GCA_964515365.1 uncultured Phenylobacterium sp.
GGCTTTGACGGTCGTCGTCCACGCTCTGGCTTTGCAGGTCTTCTATCCCGCTTGGGGGACGTGGACGCCGCTGCAACTGCGATTGAGCGTGACTGGGCTGGAGCGGCTGGCGCCCGGCGTCAGCGACGGTCCCGCCGGACGGCGCGTGGCCGACCGGCTGGAGGCTTGGGGCGCCCGGCTCCCGGAGGAGGCCCGCGACCTCTGGGCTGTGCTGGCGCCCATGGCGCCGTCAGACCTGCTGGACCTCATGGCCTGTTGCGCGGGCGTGGGCCTCTATGCCGTGCGGGACCCCCACGACCGCAAACCGGATGCGCTGGCGCATGCCGAAACGCTGGCGACGGCGACCGGTCTCGACATGACCGGGACGTGGTCGGCCACCGCCGCCAGCTATTTCTCGCGGGTGTCCAAGGCGCGGGTGCTTGAAGCGGTGACCGAGGCCACGACGCCGGAAGAAGCCGGGCGCATCGCCGGGTTCAAGAAAGGCGATATGGCCGAGGCCGCCGAAGGGCTGATCGAGGGCAGGGGCTGGCTGCCGGTGGTGCTGCGGACGGCGCCTGCGGTCGATCCGGACGCGCCCGAGCCGGAAGGGAAGGCGACGGAGCCGCCGCCGGCCGACGACGACGCCTATCGGTTCGCCGCCGAATAGACGGCGACAGGTCCGAAAACTCGCCGCGCGCCCTTTGGGGGCGCGCGGCTTTTTTGCTGTCGGCGTCGGCTAGCCGGCGCCGGTGAAATGGACCATGGCCACGAGGGCCAGCACAACCACCACGGCGAGGCCGAGGCCGCTGGCGGAAAGCCGCCACCCCGGACCTTCGAAGTCGAAGCGATGCTTGTCGGGATCGTTGGTCGTCGTTCGAACTCTAGCCTTTCGTCGAAGGCCTCGGCTCTGTCGCGTGTTGCGCATGCAGCAGCAGGCAGAGATCCGAGACCGGTTGGGGTAACGGGGCAGACTGATGGCCGGGCACGATCACGGAGCCGGTGAGCCCACGACCATGCCGCGGGCGTGAGTTTGCTCCGGCTGACGACCGCCTCGTCTAGACCTGGGTCAATCCGTCTTCGGACCGGCCAAGCGGTCGAAGCGCAAGCCTCAGGCGCCGTTATGTCGGCCGAACACGCGGGCTGAACCGTCGTTGAGGATCAGCACCGTCGTGTAGGGTTCGCGACAGGCGGCCTCCATGCCCGGAGAACCGGCTGGCATTCCGGGGGCGCTCAGCGCGCGAGCGGCGGGGCGTTCGCGCAGCAGTCGGTCCACGTCGCTGGCCGGGACATGGCCCTCAATAGCGTAGGCGCCGACGACCGCCGTATGGCAGGAGGCCAGTCGGTCGGGAATGCCGTGCTGGGCCCGGATCGCGGCCAGGTCCTCGCGATCGACAACCTCGACGGTCCAGCCGGCCTGGCGCATATGCGCGATCCAGCCGCCGCAACAGCCGCACCACGGTGTCTTGAAGGCGGTCATTCTCTTGTCCGGCGCGGCCAGAACGCCGCTTGCCAAGACGGCTATGGGCAGGCCGATCAGAAGCGCGCGGCGGGTAGTTGAAGGTCGAGCCATTGGAGATCCGGGCTAGAGCCTCGGTGGACCGAGGTGCAAGACGCCCGCCCTTCCGGGCGGGCGTCCGCGATCAGGCGATCAGCAGCAGGTGCAGGCCGCAATTGCGTCGCAGCACGCGCATACAGCCTGCGCCATGGCCTCCGGCGCAGCCGCGAAGGCCGCGGAACCGGAAGCCAGCAGCACCAGGGCTGCGATGGTGAGAGTGCGTTTCATGGTTTTGATCTCTGTCTGATTAAAGTTGATGTGGTCTTCGGCGACAGGATCAGAGTCGCGGAGGCGGGTCCTCCGCCTCTGGCGTGAAGTCGGTGCGTGTGTCGGTAGTCAAGGGGTAGCGCACCGCCGCATAGGCGCGGGCGACTGTAGGACCATCGGTGCGCGGAAGAAGGCTCTGGCAAAATACCAGACACGCCTTCTGGCAGGCGACGGCTTTCGTCTTGTGCTCGCAAGGGCCGCTATTGGCGACCATTGTCATGGCGGCCGCGCCGGAATCGACGGGAGCCTCACAAGCCATCGAGACGGTAGCGACGAACAGCACCGCGAGAGCCGCGAGAAGCGCGGCTATCACTGTGGAGACATTGTGGCGCAGGACCATCATCGGCCATACCATACGCCAGACAAGGGACCGGGTTACAATCCCCATTGTCGCAGAGTTCGCACGACGGACCGGCCTGCCGGCCGTCGTGCGCGATAAGGCGAAGTCGAGCCTGTGACGGTGAGAAGCGCCGTCCGCTCTTCGGCCCCTTAAGGCCGTCGGCGGCAATCAGGTCGGGCAGTCCGCCGCCGTCTTCAGCTGGGTGTCACTGCATCATCGGCCAGGGCAGATGAGGACCACGGCGACAGAGTGCGGCGATCAAGGAGCCGCTGGTCAGCGCCATGCCGAAAGCGCGCGCCGCGCCGCGAGGATGGGCGACGCGGTGACAAGGTAGGCGCACAGCGACGGCGGGATGATCAGTTCCTCGCCCCGCAGCACCGTCGCCAGGACAAGGTGGCTGCCGATGGCCGGACCATTTGTTCGAGCGAGTTCTGCAGCATGACGGCGGGCACGGCGGACGGCGGCCTGGAGAGCGTAAGCCGATCCGCGCGGATCGGAACCGGATGGAGGCCACGACGCAAATCCAGCCGGCCAGCCACAGCAAAGATCAGGAGACCGACGTTGCGGGCGTAGGCCAGACGATCGGCGACTTCCGGATCGGCGGGGCCCCCAAACAGCTGGGAGGCGCCGCCAGCCGCGTGACCGCTACCGCAAGGGCGGTAGCGCGACCGCGCCGGCCGACCATAGCATGATCCGGGTCTGCTCGCGGATCATGTCGTCCCTTTCCGCCTTTTCATGGAAGTCCAGAGCAGCGCCGCCACCCCGCAGACGATCGCCGCATCGGCCAGGTTGAAGGTCGGCCAGCGCCAGTCCCCCAGGTGGAAGTCGATGAAGTCGGTCACCGCGCCTTGCCGAATGCGGTCGACGATGTTGCCGAGCGCGCCGCCGGCGATGGCGCCGAGCGCCAGCGCGATCCGCCGGTGGCGGGTGCGCCAGGCGGCGGTCAGGACCGCTGCGGCGACGGCGGCGGTGAGCGCCACCAGGAACCACCGTCCCGCGTCGCTGTCGGCCGACAGGAGGCCGAAGGTGACGCCGCGGTTGAAGCCAAGCGCGAGGTTCAGGAACGGAGCGACCTCGACCGGGGCGGTCAGGGTCAGAGCCCAGGCCTTGGCGAGCTGATCGACCCCGGTCACGACAATGGCGAGGGCCACAGCGGCAAGTCTGATCCGCCGTCCATCGGACTGCCGGGCCGTTGAAAGGGGCTGAGGAGAGATCAACTGCGGCATGGCGATCTCCTGCCTGGTTGGAGACGCGGGGTCGCGCGGCTTCGCGGCCCGATAAAGCGAGATCGAGCCCGTGGCGGTCGCAATCACCGCCCGCTCCTCAACGCCTTCGAACCCGGCCTCCGCGATCAGGTCGGGCAGGCCGCCGGCGGCGTTCAGCCGGGTGTTCTCGACCCCGTCGAGGGCCTGGACCTGACGGAAGAGAAGGCGCATCGGCGGCGTGCGCTGCCAGCCGTAGTCGGCGACGTGCAACTCACCGCCCGGCCGAAGCGCGGCGTAGATGGCCGCGAGGCCCGCTCGCTTGCTCACGATCGGCACCTGGTGAAAGACGAGGCTGGATACGATTTTGTCCGCCCGGCCCTGTCCGATCAGATCGGAGACGTCGCCCGCGAAGCCTCGTAGAAAATCGACCTTGGCTCCCCGGATGCTCGCCTTGGACCTCGCCCGGTCCAGCACCTCCGGGTCGGGGTCGATGCCGATGACGTCGGCCCCGGGCGCGGCTGCCTTGATCAGGGTCGCCAGCGTCCCTGTGCCACAGCCGACATCCACGATGGTCTCTCCTTCGCGTGGCGTGAGCTGGTCGACGAGGGCCGAGCGCCAGACCCTTTCGCGCGTCATCAGGGCGATGACGTCGTCATACAGCCCCGTCAGGCCATGATGCCCGAGGGCGGGCGTGAATTCGGGCCGGGATGCAGAACGGGTCATGAAACCTCCGGGATCAGGCTTCAGGCTGCTTCCTCTAGTCACTAGAGGGTCAAGCGGTGTTTCGACCGTTCTCCGAGCGCGCGTTCCTGGACCTAAACCTCTGCCCGGCTCTTCCGGTCCGCCCACCAGAAGCCGGCGACGACGGCCGTGAGCGCGAGCAGTTGGATCACAAGGCCCTCCCAGGTCGGGAAGAGGCCGAGGATTTCGACGCGCGGGAGAGCGGCCAGGGGATGCACGTCCATGACGCCCGCCTCCTGCAGCCCGGCCACCCCCTTGCCCGCGAGGATCACAGCAAGGGCGGCGATCAGTAGCGCGCTGTAGGCGAAGAACTGCGAGATCGGCAGCCGCTTGCTGAAGACCAGCAGGCCCCAGGCGATCAGGGCAAGGCAGACGATCGCCAGCGCCGCGCCGCCAAGCAGGGCGCCTTGGGTCCCCTGGCTCCAGAGGGCGGCATAGAAGAGGATCGTCTCGAACACCTCGCGATAGACGACGATGAAGGCGAGCAGGAACAGGAACCAGGCGGAGCGCTTCGACAGCGCCGCCGACAGCTTATCGCGGATATAGGCCTGCCAGGCGCCGGCCTGGGCCTTGCCGTGCATCCACACCCCCACGGACAGGAGGACGACGGCCGACACGAGCGAACCGATGCCTTCCGTTAGTTCGCGGCTAGCGCCGCTGATGGCGATCAGCCAGGTCGCCGCCGCCCAGGTGGCGCCCCCGGCGACGAGGGCCGCAATCCAGCCTCCGTGGACGTAGGGCAGCACGTCCTCGCGGTCGGCCCTGCGCAGGAAGGCGATCATCGCAATCACGATCAACAGGGCCTCAAGCCCTTCGCGCAGCAGGATGGTGAAGGCGCCGAGGAAAGTTGACAGGGCCGAGGCCTCGGAGGGCGCGAGCGCCCGGCCGGCCTCGTCGAACAGGCCGCTCAGGGCCGACACCTGTCCGGCCACCTCGTCCGCAGGGGCCTGACGGCGGAGGCTCGCGCGAAGCTCACCCATCGCGGCCTCGATGCGCGCCATCAGCTTGCCGTCGCGAGCGCGGAGCAGCGGCTCCACCGGTTCGAAACCGTCGAGATAGGCGGAAAGGGCCAGTTCCTCCGCCTTGCGCGCGTCGCCCGCGCGATAGGCCGCTAGACTCTCGGTGAGCCCGCGGCGCGCCAGATCAAGCCCATTCGCGCCCCCCACCGCCAAGACTTCGGGATGGCTTCGCAGGTAGGCGACGATCTCGTTCGCCCGCTGCGCCCCGAGACGGGCCTCGAGCGCCGCAGGCGTGACCTGGGTCAGGGCCTCGAGGTCCGGAACGGCGGCGCGCAACTCGGGGGTGTCGCCCCAGGCGCGCTCCCCTGCCTGGGGCGTGTCCCCTGCGTAAGCGAAGCCGCCGACATAGAAGGCGAGCGCCCAGCGGTCTTCGTCTGAAAGGTGGGCGAAGCTCGGCATGGCGGTGCCGTCCAGACCCTGACCGATCACCTGGTAGAGGCCGAACAGGCTGCGTTCGCGGGCGCGGGCGCGATCGGTGAATGCGATCGGAGGCGGCTCGAGCCCGGCCGCCCCGGGACCGTCGCCTCGGCCCGTCGCTCCGTGGCAGACGGCGCACTGCTCAGCGTAGAGCGAAGCGCCCCGCGGCAGGTTCGGAATCGTTCGAGGCGCCAGCGGGGTGGGGTAAGCGGCCAGAAGGTCGTCGGCGAGCCGCCGCGCTTGACGAGTCACCGCTTCAGACGTCTCGCGCGCTTCGACCGCCGCGATCAGGGCGGACGAGGCCGCGAGGAGGCGGGGTTGGGCGTCATGGGCCGGCAGAGCGGCGATACGGGCGCGCACCGAGGTCGAGAACTCGCGCATCTCGGCGTATTCCGCCTCGTTGACCACCCGGCCGCCGGACACCGCCCCGGGATAATCGACAGCGATGTAGTCCAGCAGCCGCCAGGCGGTTTCCGCTCCGGGAGTGGCAGCCTGTGCTGAGGCTCCGAGAGGGACCGCGGCGCCGAGCAGAATGACGACGAGGAGGAGAAGGCGAACCATCGCCGGCATGGGGACATCCTGTGCGTGAGATTGGGTCTCACTAGCAGGATGCATGCTCAAGCTGCTAGAGGATCAAGAGGGCGGCCCGTCCGAGAGATAGCTTTTCGGATAGGCTTGATCCTCTAGCGGCTAGAGAATTTAGACTGCGCCCCTCGCCCAGGAGATCAGGTCGATGACCGCCGCGAAGTCCGAAACCTTGCAGTACCGGGTGACCGGTATGGATTGCTCCAGTTGCGCCGAGAAGATTCAGGCCGCCGTGGGCCGGCTGGAAGGCGTGCAGGACGTGCGCGTGTCCATCGCTTCGGGACGCATGACGCTCAAGGTCGCCGATGGAGGGGTCGGCCCCTCCGCCGAGGCGGCGGCGACGGCGCTAGGCTATCGGGTCGAGCGGCTGACGACTGGTCAGGACGAAACGCCGCCGGCCGGCACGCACCTCAGCGCCGCCTACCGCCGCGCCCTTTGGGCGGTGGTGTTGATCAACCTCGGCTACGGGGTGGTGGAGGTCGGAGCGGGTTTTGTCGCCGGCTCCCAGGCCCTGAAGGCGGACGCCCTCGATTTCGTCGGCGATGGCTTGATCTCCTTCCTCGGCCTGCTCGCCATCGGTTGGTCCCTGACCTGGCGCGCCCGCTCGGCCATGCTGCAGGGCGTCTTTCTCGCCCTGCTCGGGCTAGGGGTGCTGCTGAACACCGGCTATCGGGTCTTGGTCCTGAACCAGCCAGAGGCGGAACTGATGGGCGTGTTTGGGGCCCTGGCTCTCGTCGCCAACGTGGCCGCGGCCGTCGTGCTTCTGCCTCACCGCGCCGGAGATGCGAACGCCCGCGCGGTCTGGCTATTCTCGCGCAACGACGCCTTGGGCAACCTGGCCGTGGTGGTCGCCGCCGGCCTGGTCTATCTCACCCGCAGCCCATGGCCGGACCTGGGCGTGGCCGTGATCATCGCGGGGCTCTTCCTCCACTCGGCCTGGTCGATCATCCGCGACGCCCGCGCCGACTTGCGCAGCGCTATTTGACGCTCCGGGGCATGTGTCATGGGCTTGGCCGGGCCGTCGTCTGGCCGTGAACCGTGGGCTCCGACTGGTCCGGGTTGAAAGTCGCCGACCGCGTGGCGATCCGCGGGATTCCCGAGAACAGAGGGAGCCGTCGATCGAAGCACCGCGTAAACGTCTGTCCGTCATGGCTTGAAGCGCTAGTTGCTCCCCCGCGCGGGCCAGGGTGCGCGGCTGCGCCGCCGGACCGGCCGGTCTCCCCCGCCTTCCGCGCCGGCGACGAGGGCATGGCGCTGATAAGGGTCAGGCTTGTGCAGGCCGGGCGATCCCCCTCCGGCCGG
>CAZERE010000152.1:0-7234 GCA_964515365.1 uncultured Phenylobacterium sp.
CCGCCCCGGTGGAGGATGTCCAGCGCCCCATGCGCATCCTGCTGGCCACCGACGCCTGGGAGCCGCAGGTCAATGGGGTGGTCCGCACCCTGACCCGGGTGGTGCGCGAGCTGCGCGAGCTGGGCCACGAGGTCGAGGTGATCCGCCCCGACCAGTTCAAGACCCTGCCCCTGCCCACCTATCCCGAGATCAAGGTGGCCATCGGCTCCTATGAGCCGGTGCAGGAGCGGTTCAAGGCCTTCGAGCCCGAGGCCATCCACATCGCCACCGAAGGCCCCATCGGTCTGGCCGCCCGGCGCATCTGCGTGGAATGGAAGCTGCCCTTCACCACCAGCTATCACACCCGCTTCCCGGAATATGTCTCGGCCCGTCTGCCGGTGCCCCTGTCGGTGGGCTACACCTATATGCGCTGGTTCCACCGCCCCTCGGGGCGGCTGATGGTGGCCACGCCGACCATGCGCGACGAGCTGACCCGCCACGGCTTCCGCAACATTTCCTCCTGGTCCCGCGGGGTGGACACCGAGATGTTCCATCCCCGCCGCGAGGGCGATCCGGACATCTTCGCCCACCTGCCCAAGCCGATCTTCCTCTATGTGGGCCGGGTGGCGGTGGAGAAGAATATCGAAGCCTTCCTGGGCCTGGATCATCCCGGCACCAAGGTGGTGGTGGGCGACGGCCCGCAGAAGGACGAGCTGGCCGAACGCTATCGGACCGCGGTGTTCACCGGCTCGAAGTTCGGCGAGGAGCTGTCGGCCCATTTCGCCTGCGCCGACGTCTTCGTCTTCCCCTCCCTCACCGACACCTTCGGCCTGGTGATCCTCGAGGCCATGGCCTCAGGCACCCCGGTGGCGGCCTATCCGGCGCCCGGCCCCATCGACATCATCCCGGGCTCAGGCGCCGGCGCGCTCGCCACCTCGGCCACCGAGGGGCTGAAGGAGGCCTGCATGGAGGCCCTGGCGCTGGACCGGAAGGCCGTGCGGGCGTTCGCCGAGACCTTCTCCTGGAAGGCCTGCGCCGAGGACTTCGTCCGCAACCTGCAGCCCTATCCCGAGCCGGAAAAGACCCGCTTCTGGCGCCGCCTCCGCCGCCTGGCGAGGGTGAGACGCCGCCCGAAGACGGCCTGAGGGGTCTTAGAAAAAGAGGGGACACAAAGACCACGAAGATAGCCAAGGACACGAAGTTGTCGGCGGCTCCCCTTTGTGTCCTTCGCGCCCCTTTGTGTTCTTCGTGTCCCGCTCTTGAAAGCGCCTGGGGCGCATGAGGCGGCGATCACCTAGCCCTACCCATCAACCCCGTCATCCTGGGCCTTGTGCCCAGGATCCCTCGCGCCGCTTGCGCCCGCCCTCGACAGGGACCCTCGGGACGAGCCCGAGGGTGACGCAGCAGGTGGGCGCGCGAGCTTGCCCGTGAGGCGCCCCTGGCCGACAGTGCGGCCGCGCTCAGTCTGGCGCGTCTTGGGATCACCGCCATGCCTCTCCTGCTCGACCGCCGCATGCTGATGGCCTTTGGGGCCGCCGCGGCCTTGCCCCTTTCGGCCCGCGCCCAGACGCCGGCGCTGAGCCCCGCCGATCAGGCCTTCGACGCCCTGGGCGCGGCCTGGCTGGAGGCCAATCTGCGGCTCAGCCCGATCACCGCCACGCTGTGGGGGGACCACCGCTATGACGACCGGCTGGACGATCTGAGCCTTGCAGGCTGGGCCGCCCGGCGGGCCAGCGCGGCGGCCTTTCTGGCTCAGCTGAACGGCTTTACCCCCGCCGATCTGTCCCGCGAGCGGCAGGTGGACGCCGCCATCCTGCGCAACAGCCTGGCCGGCGAGGTCTGGACCCATGACACCCTTCAGGCCCACCTGTGGGACCCGCTGATCTATCAGTCCCTGGTGGGCTCGGCCCTCTATGGCCTGATCGCCCGGGACTTCGCCCCCCTGCCGCAGCGACTGACTTCGGCGACCTCAAGGATGAGCGGCTTTCCGGGCCTGCTGGCCCAGGTGCGCGCCAGCCTTGATCCAGGCCGCACGCCAAAGATCCATGCCGAAACCGTGTCGGGCCAGAACGCCGGTCTGGTGAGCCTGGTGGACTTGTTGCTGGCCGAGGCCGGCGCCCTCGAGGCTGACGCGCAGGCTGAGCTGCGCGCCGCAGCCGCCATCGCCAAGGCCGCCATCGCCGAGCACCAGGCCTGGATCGACGAGACCCTGGTCCCGCAGGCGGCCGGCGAATGGCGCCTGGGGGCCGAGCTCTATGACGCCAAGCTGGCCTTCGCCCTCGACAGCCCCCTGACCCGGGCCGAGATCAAGACCGCCGCCGAACAGGCGCTCGCCCAAGTGCGGGCCGAGATGTACGACATCGCCCGCCAGGTGCTGGTGGCCGACGACGCCCCGCCGACCCCGGCCAGGCCGACGGCCGAGCAGGAACAGGCGGCCATCGCCGCGGCGCTCGAGCTGGTCTATGCCGACCGCGCCACCCCGGAGACCCTGATCGCGGTCGCCCGCGCCAAGCTGGACGCCGCCATCGACTTCGTGGCCACCCACCCCATCGTCACCCCGCCCACCGAGCCGGTGGAGCTGGTCCTGACGCCGGAGTTCCAGCGGGGCGTGGCCGTGGCCTATTGCGACCCGCCGGGACCGCTCGATCGGGAGCTGCCCACCTTCTACAAGATCTCGCCCATCCCCGAGGACTGGACGGCCGAACAGGCGGAGTCCTTCCTGAGGGAATACAACAACTGGACGCTCGAGGGCCTCACCGTCCACGAGGGCACGCCCGGCCACTACCTGCAGCTCGCCATTTCCAACCGCCACCCCTCGGTGCTGCGCTCGGTGCTCTGGTCGGGGACCTTCGTCGAGGGCTGGGCCTGCTACGCCCAGGACGTGATGGTCGAGGCCGGCCACCGGGACGGCCATCCCCTCTACCGGCTGGCCAACCTCAAATTCCTGCTGCGGGTGATCACCAACGCCATCCTCGACATCGGCGTCCATGTGGAGGGCTGGGACGAGGCCCGCGCCATGCATCTGATGACCCACGACGCCTTCCAGCAGGAACGCGAGGCGGCCGGCAAATGGACGCGGGCCCGGGTCTCCTCGGCCCAGCTGCCCACCTATTTCGTCGGCTGGCGCGAACACTGGTCCCTGCGCCGGGAGGCGCAGGCCCGCGCCGGCGGCGCCTTCGACATGAAGGCCTATCACGATGAGCTCCTGGCCTATGGCTCCCCGCCGGTGCGGGTCTCCCGCCAGCTGATGTTCGACCTGCCGGTGGGGTGAGGCGCTTTGCATCCTTCGAGGCTCGCTTCGCTCACACCTCAGGACGAGGGAGGTGGGTGCAGCGCCTCATTCCGTCCTCATCCTGAGGCGCCCTGCGCCAGCAGGGCCTCGAAGGACGAGGGCGGCCGCACAGCGCCCCTCAGCCGTCATGGTCGGGCTTGCCCCGACCATCCATGACCACCTCGGTTGGCCAGTGTGCATGGACCCTCGGGACAAGCCCGAGGGTGACGACGGTGGGGGGCGCCGCCGCCTAGCCCCCGCCCCGCGACCTCAGCCACCGGCTCAGCAGATACAGGTGCAGGGCGTGGACGGCGATGTAGGCCAGGCCGACAAGGGCCAGCACCAGGCGAAACTCAAGCCGCTCGTCGGGCTCCACCCAAAGGCTGGCCAGGCTGAACGGCATGAGGCTGAAGGCCGCCAGCAGCGGCGTGAACGACAGGGCGATCCCCCGCGGCGCCGACCAGGTCGGGCGGCGGTCGAGCCCCCACTGCATAGGCAGCTTCATCCCCGCCGGCACGCGCCGCGCAAAGGCCAGGGACATGGCCGCCAGCACCAGAACCGTGATGCCTGTAACGAAGGGGGCGCTGAACATGCCGCCAGCTTGGCAGGTTTAGCTTCCGGCTCAAGCCGGCGGAGCCCCTTCGCCCCTAGATCAGCCGCGAGCGGATGGCCTGGGACAGGATGTCGATCAGGGTCACGGCGACGACGATCACCACGGCGATGGCGGCGACGCGGGAATAGTTGAAGCTGTTGAGGCTATCGAACAGGATCTGGCCGATGCCGCCGGCGCCGATGAGGCCGAGGATGGTGGCCGCCCGGCTGTTGGATTCGAACCGGTAGAGGGCGTACGAGGTCCAGAGCGGGGCGACCTGCGGGACCACGCCCCCGGCCATCTCCTGCAGCTCGTGGGCGCCGGTGGCGCGCACGCCCTCCACCGGGCCCTTGCCGATGGACTCCACGTGGTCGCGCCGGGAGCCTCCGAAGCCGACCGCCAGGGGAAGATCGGTGTGGCGGCGTACCTTCTCCAGGAGATCGAACACGCCCTCGGGCAGGTCGTCCCGGGCGCCGGTGACCCCCGTGAGGGGGCCCAGGCCCACGGCGACCACGAAGACCATGCCGATGACCAGGTCGGGCACCGAGCGCAGGATGTCCATCATCCGGCGAACCGGCCATTGGATGGCCGGCGGGGCGATGTTGCGGGCGCCCAGCAGGCCGAGCGGCACGGCGATGAACACCGCCAGCGCCGTGCCCCACATGGCCATCTGGATGGTCAGCCACATCTGGCTGATGAAGAAGGGCAAGAGCTCGAAGTCCGGGTTGATAAAGGCCCGCCCGAACTCGCGCATATTGTCCGAGCCGGAGAACAGCAGCGGGAACTTCTCGATCTCGGCCGGGCCGAAGCTGACCGCCAGGACGATGGCGATCCCGCCCCACAGCAGGACGTCGAAGATCCATTGGCCCATGGGCCGCGCGGGCGGCTTCAGGGCGGCGCTGGTCGCGGTGTCGGTCACAGGCGTCAGGCTCTTCGTTCGGCTACGGCGCAGGCGTCTGGGTCGGCGGGCCCGCAGCTTCGCCGGCCCGGGCCTCCAGGGCTTCGCGCTCGGCCCGGATGGCGTCGAGGGTGGTCTGGGCCTCGGCGATGCGGGCCTGATCCCCGGCGTTCCGGGCGCTCAGCAGGGCCTCGGTGGCCTCCATCTCGCGCACCGGCAGCAGGTGGGTGGCGTCGGCCGGCAGGAAGCCGCCGATGGAGATGGCCGAGAGCAGCTTGCGCTGGCGCTCGGCCTCGGGGCCTTCGCCCTTGCCATAGGTCAGGAAGAACTGGCGGACCTTTTCCTTCACCGCCGGATCCAGGTCCTTGCGCCAGACGATGGGGTCCTCGGGCAGCTTGGGCGATTCCCAGATCACCTTGACCTTGTCGGCCACGGTGGGCTGGCCGTTGGCGCGGTTTTCCTCGTCGCGGATGCCCTGCAGGCGGATGGCGGTGGAGTTGTTGGTGGCCACGTCGAGCACGCCATTGGCCACGGCGAACAGGTTGGCCTGGTGGTTGGCGGCGCGGACCTGCTTGAAGCAGCGTTCCGGCTCGATGTTCTGCGGGGCGAACAGATAGGTCATGGGCGCGAGCGTGCCCGAGGTGGACTTGGCGTCGCCGATCCCGAAGTCGAGGCTCTGGTCGCACTTGAGCACGTCTTCCAGGGTCAGGCCGCTGGCCGCCGTGGTGATCAGCACCGAGCGATAGCCGTCCTCGCCGGAGGGGTCGAAGGTGCGGGCGAAGATCTCTGCGTCGGCCCGGCGCACGGCCTCCAGGCCCGACAGGTTGGAGAACCAGCCCACATCGGTCTGGCCAAACCGCAGGGCCTCGATCAGCGCAGTGTAGTTGGAGCCGTAGAAGGGCTTCACCGGAATGCCGATCTCCTTCTCCATGTCGGCCAGGATCGGCTTCCAGAAGGTGTCGAGGCTGGTGGAGTTCTCCGTCGCCAGGACCGAGAAGTTCAGCACCTCGGGAGCGGCCCCCTCGGGGGTGGCGGGTTCCGAGCAGGCGCTGAGGCCAAGGGCGACCAGCAGGCTGGCGGCGAGGAGGCTGCGGCGGATCATTGGGGGGCTCCTTCCCAGAAGACGTCTTCGAATTCCGGACCGTAGATGTCGATAAGCTGTTTGCGGGTCAGGGCCTGGGCCGGGCCATCATAGACCACCTTGCCGGCTTTCAGCGCCACCACCCGGTCGCAATAGCGCATGGCGTAGTCCACCTGGTGCAGGGTGACGATCAGGGTCAGGCCGTCGGCCCGGTTCAGGTCGCGCAGGATGTCCATCACCCGACGGGCCGAGACCGGGTCCAGCGAGGCCACCGGCTCATCGGCCAGGATGATCTTGGCCTTCTGCACCAGGGCGCGCGCAATGGCCGCGCGCTGCTGCTGGCCGCCCGACAGGGTGCCCGCCCGCTGGCCGGCATATTCGGCCACGCCCACCCGGGCCAGCGCCGCCATGGTGGCGCCCTTGGTCTCGGCGGGCCAGAAGCCCAGCAGGCCGCGGAGGAAGCCGATCCGGCCCAGCGAGCCCATGGCCACATTGGTGAACAGGGTCAGCCGGCCCACCAGGTTGAACTGCTGGAAGATCATGCCGATGCGGATACGGGTGCGCCGCACATTGCGGTCCACCCGGCCGTCGCTCTGAACCTGGTCGCCAAAGGCCTCGATGCGGCCAGCGCCCTTGTCGATGGGGGCCAGGCCGCTGATGGCGCGCAGCAGGGTGGACTTGCCCGATCCCGAGGGACCGATCAGGGCGATCATCTCACCACGGGCGACGTCGATCGAGACGGTGTCCAGCGCGCGCCGGGCTCCGAAACTCTTCGACACTTGGCGCACCGAAAGGACGGCAGCGTCAGACATGTACGGCGAATATCCCCTGGACGTCGGCGGCCGGACTCATAACCCGCGTGTGATCGCCGAGCCCCACAACGGTTTCATGACATGGGCGCCCGGCGGGGTCCAGCGCGTGGCCCCCGCGCGCGCCGGATCGTGGGGTCGCAGGCGGATTTAACCCGCGCCAACCCCTGGCCCGGCAAGGTTCTGTGGTCCGCGCCCTTTACATCCGATCCATATGCCCCTATTTCGCATGGCTCCGGCGGACCCCGTTGTCCAAAGCGTTGCTAACGCCGGATTGGGTTCAACAATCTGTTGGGGGTTGCGTGAGGTGCATAAGTACCATACGCCCCTGGACCTGGTCCGTGAGCGGTCCCCTGAGCGTCCCGTCGCCTTTGCGCGGCCGGGCGTGGTGGCCGTAGCGGCGCGCTGGTTCCAGGCAAATTTCAAGGGCGACGTCTTCTACGCCGTTAAGGCGAACCCGTCGCCGTGGGTGATCGAAACGCTGGTGGAAGCCGGCGTGAACTCGTTCGACGTGGCGTCGGTCCCAGAGATCGCCCTCGTCGCCGAACACGCGCCGCATGCCCGGATGGCGTTCATGCACCCGGTCAAGAGCCGCAAGGCCATC
>CAZERE010000153.1:0-7184 GCA_964515365.1 uncultured Phenylobacterium sp.
CGGTGCAGAACAGATCCTTGATCCCCAACGGCGCGCCGTCCAGGGCGCCCGCCTCACCGCGGGCGCGGCGGGCGTCGCTGGCGCGGGCCATGTCCAGGGCCTTTTCCGGCGTCTCCAGGACATAGGCGTTCAGCGCCTTGGCCGACTCGACAGCCTCAATATGGGCCTGAGTCAGTTCGACCGCGGAAAACGACTTGGATTCAAGGCCTTCGAGGGCGGTCTTGAGCGTCAGCTTGGTCAGGTCGCTCATCTATTCCACCACCTTGGGGACAACGAAGAAGTCCTTGGCCGTCTTGGGGGCGTTGGACAGCACCTTGGCCGGGTCGCCGCCTTCGGTGACCACGTCCTCGCGCATGGGCAGGCCCTGATGGACCACCGAGGTCATCGGCTCGACCCCGTCGGTGTCCACCTCTTCCAGCTGCTCGATCCAGGTCAGGATGCCGTTGAGCTCCTGAACCAGGGATTCCAGGCGCGCTTCGGGTTCGGCGATGCGCGCCAGCTTGGCGACCTTGCGAACGGTCGCCACGTCGATGGCCATGGGGGCCTCCTTGCAATCTGCCCCGTGGGTTAGCCGCGGTGGGAGGGCTTTGACAAGCCGGCGGCGCCTTTACAGGGCCAGGAGCGCCGAAAGACGCGGGGCCCTGCGCGGCCAGATCGATGATCTGGCGGCGAACCGTCCGCCGATCAGCGCCTCAGGCGGGCGCGAGTTCGCGGATCGCGCCCTGCCCTTGCGCCAGCCAGCCGGCGCAGTCGAGCCCCAGTTCGGCCACGGCGCGGGCCTCGTAGGCGGCGATGTCGTCGGCGGTAAGGACATCCTTCCAGCGGCCGTTCACGCCCTTGTTGATGAAGGTCTGCGCCCCGCCCTCAAAGATCGCGCCCCCCAGCGGGGCGACGTTCTCGGCGTGGATCTTCATCCAGTCGAAGGTGCAGTGCTCGAGAATCTGCGGCCAGCGGTCCTCGGGAATGTCGCAGTCGAGGAAGGCGGCGATCCTGCGCATCTCGCCCTCCAGGTCCTGCTTCAGATCGTTGAAATGGACCAGCATGACATTGGGCAGGTCGCGGATCGCCCACCAGGTGGCGATATTCTCCCAATAGGGCCAGAAGGGCGCGCCATCCTGCTCCAGCCAGGTCAGGAAGTAGCGACGGATATCGGGGTCGGCGGGCTCGACCGGCGGCCCCACCCGTCCGGGGGTGTCGTTGATGGCCTCGTACCAGAGCGCATTGGCGTTGGCGTGATGGTTGTAGAGGCTCCACAGCACGTCGCGGCCGTCGCGCCCGATATAGATGTACTTGGTCTCCGGCGAGAAGGTGAGCGCGTCCACCGGCAGGTGGGTCTTGAGGATGCGCCGGTGCGTCTGCGCCTCGAGGATCTCCAGCAGGTCCGGCGGCATGATCCGCAGGTCCACCCAGGGCGAGATCTCGGCGATCTTCACCTCGGGATCCCCGGCGAAGACCAGCTGGCCGACGATGTGCTGGGTCCAGGTGGTGCCGGACTTCGCATAGGTGGCCACGATCACGTCGTCGCCGCGGAAGGCGAAACGATCCCAGATCGTCGAGTCCATGTGGTGGTTGTGCAGGTCCCGCGTCTTTTGCGGCCAGGCTGGCGACGACATCCGATCCCCCAGGGGCTCCTTCGTAAGGCTGGCTCATAGCTCCAAGCTTGGCCTTAACCAATATCGAAGTTCGATGAACCCGGTCGCTCGGCGCCCAAAATCGCGTGGCCTCCTCCGCCGACATGATATGAGCGCCCCATGCCCGTGATGGATCTCAGCGAACTGCCCGCCCACCTGCCCCGCCTTGCTCCCGTCGTGGGCCTGGATCTGGGCGAGAAAACCATCGGCGTGGCGGTCTCTGACACCGGCCGCATGGTGGCCTCACCGCTGAAGCTGATCCGCAAGACCAAGTTCACCGCCGACGCCGAGGCTCTGTTCGCCCTGATGGAGGGCCGTGGCGCGGTCGGGGTGATCATCGGCCTGCCGGTCAATATGGACGGCACCGAAGGGACGCGCTGCCAGTCCAGCCGCGCCTTCGCCCGCAACCTCTTACGCCTGCGCGACCTGCCCATCGCCTTCTGGGACGAGCGGATGTCGTCCATGGCGGTGAACCGCATGCTGGTGGACGAGGCCGACATGACCCGCGCCCGCCGCGGCGAGGTGGTGGACAAGGCTGCGGCGGCCTGGATCCTCCAGGGCGCCCTGGAGCGCCTGCGCAATCTGGAGTCCAGTCCCACGCCGCCGTCCTCCGAGGCCTGAACATGTGGACCATCGCCAAAGGCGCCTTGGCGAAGCCGGCCGCCCCCCTTAAGAGGGCGCTTTAATGAGCGCGCCCGAATCCGGTCTGATCGACGTCCTGGGGAAGACCTTCCCCTTTCCCAAGCGCCATTTCCTGTCGGTCCTGGACCTGAACCCCGTCGAGGTCAGCGACCTGCTGGATCTGGCGGACACCTTCGTGGCCCTCAACCGCCAGACCTCGAAGAAGCTCGACCTGCTCAAGGGTCGGACGCTGATGAACCTGTTCTTCGAGAACTCCACCCGCACCCAGAGCTCCTTCGAACTGGCCGGCAAGCGGCTGGGCGCCGATGTGGTCAATATGAGCCCGCGGGCCTCGTCGATCTCCAAGGGCGAGACCCTGATCGACACCGCCGTCACCCTCAACGCCATGCAGCCGGACCTGCTGGTGGTGCGCCACGCCTCTTCCGGGGCGGCCTCGCTGCTGTCGCAGAAGGTGTCCTGCTCGGTGATCAACGCCGGCGACGGCCAGCATGAACATCCGACCCAGGCCCTGCTGGACGCCCTGTCCATGCGCCGCGCCTTTGGCCGCATCGCCGGCCTGCGGGTGGCGATCTGCGGCGATGTGCTGCACAGCCGCGTGGCGCGGTCCAATGTCGGCCTGCTGCAGATGATGGGCGCCGAAGTCCGCCTGGTGGGTCCGCCGACCCTGATGCCGGCCGAGGCCGATCGCTGGGGCTCGGAAGTCTTTCACGACCTGCGTGAGGGCATCAGCGGCTGCGACGTGGTCATGATGCTGCGCCTGCAGCTGGAGCGCATGGACGGGGTGCTCGCCCCCTCCCAGCGGGAATATTTCCGCTTCTTCGGCCTCGACCGGGAAAAGCTGGCCTGCGCGGCCCCGCATGTGCGGGTCATGCATCCCGGCCCCATGAACCGCGGCGTCGAGATCGATTCCGAGGTGGCCGACGACCTGGCCGTCAGCCTGATCCAGGATCAGGTGGAGATGGGCGTCGCCGCCCGCATGGCGGTGCTGGCCGCCCTTTCGGCCCGACTGGACAACGACTGATGGCGCCCCGCCCGCTCGCCCTTCTCAATGCCCGCCTCGTCGATCCGGCCAGCGGCTGGGACGGCCCCGGCGCCCTGCTGGTCAAGAACGGCAGGATCGCCGAGGTGGCCTTCGGCGGCGATCTGGGAAACCTGTCCGACGACGTCGAGACCCTGGACGCCCGCGGCGCCATGCTGGCCCCGGGCCTCATCGATCTGCGCGTCAAGACCGGCGAGCCGGGCGCTGAGCCAAAGGAGACGCTGAAGTCGGCCGCCCTGGCCGCGGCCGCCGGCGGCGTGACCTCGATCGTCGTCCAGCCCGACACCTCGCCGGCCGTGGACGATCCTTCGGTGGTGGACTTCATCCTGCGCCGGGCCCGGGACATCGAGCTGGTGCACGTCTATCCGGCCGGCGCGGCCACCAAGGGCCTGCTGGGCGAGCGCATGGCCGAGATCGGCCTGATGCGGGACGCCGGCTGCGTCTATGTCACCGACGCCGACCGGCCGATCGTCAATTCCAAGGTTCTGCGCCGCCTGCTGGCCTATGCCCGCAGCTTCGGCGTGCTGGTCGCCCACCGCCCGGCCGATCCCTGGCTGTCGGCCGGCGCCGCAGCCACCGAGGGCGAACTGGCCGGCCGCATGGGCCTGCCGTCGGTTCCGCCCATCGCCGAGAAAATCATGCTGGAGCGCGATCTCGCCCTGGTGGAGCTGACCGGCGGGCGGCTGCTGGTGGATCAGATCACCACGGCCTGCGCCCTGGAAAGCCTGGAACGCGGCAAGGCCCGCGGCCTGGACGTGACCGCCACCACCTCGATCAACCACCTGTCGTTCAACGAGGTGGACATCGGCGACTACCGCACCTTCTGCAAGGTCGATCCGCCCCTGCGCGGCGAGGACGACCGCCAGGCGGTGATCGAGGCCCTGGCCTCCGGCCTGATCGACATCGTCGTCTCGGCCCATGCGCCGGCGCCGGCCGAGGACAAGCGCCTGCCCTATGACGAGGCTGCGCCGGGCGCCGTCGGCCTGCAGACCCTGCTGCCGGCCCTGCTGGCCTTCCACCATGAGGGGCGCATCCCCCTGATCGACCTGATGCGCACGGTCACCAGCCGTCCGGCCGATCTGCTGGGCCTGGCCGCCGGTCGTCTGGCCAAGGGCGCGCCCGCCGACCTCGTGCTGTGTGACCTGAACGCGCCGATGATCGTCGATCTGGCCGACCTGAAGTCCAAGTCGAAGAACTCGCCCTTCGACGGCCGCCGCTTGCAGGGCGTGGTCCGCATGACCCTGGTTGACGGCCGCGTGGTGCATCGCGCCAACTAGCTGAACCATTGTTGCCCGGCTCGTCGACCGCCGCTATGCATGGGCGAACAAAATAGCAACGGCAGATCCTGGCGGTCGTGACAGGCCAGATCGGCGCCGCCAGGACTTAGGGAAACCGGGGAAACACATGCCGACCGACACCTTGAGCCTCGCGCTCATCGCCGCCGCCCTGATCGGCGGATATCTGCTGGGCTCCATCCCGTTCGGCGTGATCGCCACCCGCCTCGGCGGCGCCGGCGATCTGCGCGCGATCGGGTCGGGCAATATCGGCGCGACCAACGTCCTGCGCACCGGCCGCAAGGACCTGGCCCTGATCACCCTGCTGGGGGACGGCGGCAAGGGGGCCATGGCGGTGGCCATCGCCTGGATCCTGACCAAGGACGCAAGCCAGGGCGCCCAGGCGACCCTCACCGCCCTGGCCGGCGGCTCGGCCTTCATCGGCCACATCTTCCCGGTCTGGCTGGGCTTCAAGGGGGGCAAGGGAGTCGCGACCTTCTTCGGGGTCCTGCTGGCGGCGGCCTGGCCCGTGGGGATGCTGGCCGGCGCCACCTGGATCCTGGTGGCCCTGGTCTTCCGCCTCTCGTCCCTGGCGGCCCTGACCGCCGCGACGCTGGCGCCCATCTATGTGTTCGTCGTTGACCGCCCCTATCCCATCGCCGTGCTGGCGGTGGTGATGGCGGTGCTGATCTTCTTCCGCCACAGGGAGAATATCGGCCGCCTGCTGAAGGGCCAGGAGCCGAAGATCGGCCGCGGGAAGACGCCTGAGCCCCAGGATCCTGCATGAGTCCTGGCCTGACGCCCCAGGCGCGGCGCGACTGGCTGCGGCTGGCCCGCAGCGAGGGCGTCGGCGCGGTGACCTTCGACCAGCTGATCCATCGCTATGCCGAACCTGGCCGCGCCCTTGAGGCCCTGCCCGAGCTTGCCCGCCGGGGCGGCCGCAGCCGGGCGCCGGCCATCCCGTCGGCAGCGGAGATCGAGGCCGAACTCGCCGCCGGCGCCGCCCTGGGGGCGGAGTTGATCTGCGCCGGCGAGGCCAGCTTTCCCCAGGCGCTGGCGGCCCTGGACCCGCCGCCGCCCGTGCTTTGGGCCCGCGGCGATATCAGCCTGCTCGACCGCTCCATCGTCGCCATCGTCGGCGCCCGGGTCGCCTCGGCCGCCGGGCAGCGATTCGCCCGCGGCCTGGCGGCCGAACTGGGCCAGGCCGGCCATGTGATCGTCTCGGGCATGGCCCGCGGCATCGACGGGGCGGCCCATGAAGGGTCACTGGAGCATGGCAGCATCGCCGTCCTCGGCGGCGGCGTGGACGATATCTACCCGCCGGAGCATCGCGATCTCTATCGACGGCTGATCGAAGAGGGCTGCGTGGTGGCCGAGCATCCCCCCGGCCGCCAGGCCCAGGCCAGAGACTTCCCCCGGCGCAATCGCATCATCGCGGGCCTGTCCCGGGCGGTCGTCGTGGTCGAGGCCGAGCTGCGCTCCGGCTCGCTGATCACCGCGCGCCTGGCCGCCGAGCAGGGCCGCGACGTCCTGGCGGTGCCGGGCTCGCCGCTGGACCCCCGCGCCCGCGGGGCCAATGACCTGATCCGCCAGGGCGCCGCCCTGTGCGAAGGTGTCGATGACGTGTTGCGGGCCCCGGACACCTTCGACGGCTTCCGGGACCGCGAGCGCGTCTATTCCGGCCCGCCGGCCTGCGCCGCGTCCGACACCGCCCTGGTCGAGGCCGTGGCCGCCCTGCTCTCGCCCACGCCGGTGTCACGGGACGAACTGGTGCGCGCCACGGGCCGCGACGCCGGCGCCGTGGCCGCCGCCCTGGTCGAGCTGGCCATCGCCGGGCGGGCCGAGCTGCTGCCCGGAGGCCTGGCCGCGCGCGCATGAACGGCGACCACCCGCCCCATGACGGCCCGTCCCGATGGCCGTCGCCGCATGTCACCTGTTGTAATTGCTGGTCATCCCAGCGCCGGTTGACATCGCCCTACGCCCAAGCCCACCTTTCGCGCCTTTGTGTTCCGGGCTTTCCGCCCGCGTACCCGTCAGTCAAAGCCCCATAAATGAACGTCGTCGTCGTCGAGAGCCCGGCCAAGGCCAAGACCATCAACAAGTACCTGGGCAGCGACTATGTCGTGCTGGCCTCGTACGGCCATGTGCGCGATCTGCCGCCCAAGGATGGCTCCGTCCGACCGGACGAGGACTTCGCCATGAGCTGGGACGTGGACGCCAAGTCCGCCAAGCGGCTGAACGACATCGCCGAGGCGATGAAGGGGGCCGACCGCCTGATCCTGGCCACCGACCCCGACCGCGAAGGCGAGGCCATCTCGTGGCACGTCCTGGAGGTCCTTCAGAAGAAGAAGGTCATCAAGGGCGCCCAGGTCCAGCGGGTGGTGTTCAACGCCATCACCAAGTCGGCGGTCACCGAGGCCATGAAGGCCCCGCGGGACATCGACATGGAGCTGGTCGAGGCCTATCTGGCCCGCCGCGCGCTCGACTATCTGGTGGGCTTCACGCTTTCGCCGGTGCTGTGGCGCAAGCTGCCGGGCTCGCGCTCGGCCGGCCGCGTGCAGTCGGTGGCCCTGCGGCTGAGCGGCGACCGCGCACCCG
>CAZERE010000154.1:0-7007 GCA_964515365.1 uncultured Phenylobacterium sp.
GAGGAGGTCAAACAGGTTCAGGTGCGCAAGGCCCGCCAGCTGTTCGCCATGCTGGACGGCGCCGTCTGCCGCGCCCAGGCCGTGCGCCGCTATTTCGGCGAGACCGACGCGGCCCCTTGCGGCGTCTGCGACATCTGCGGCGACCCGCCCCAGACCTATGACGCCACCGTCCCCGCGCAAAAGGCCCTGGCGGCGGTTCAGCGCCTGGGCGGCCGGTTCGGCCGGGGCCGGGTGATCGACCACCTGACCGGCCGCACCAAGGACGTCCAGCCGTGGGAGCAGCAGCTGTCCACCTGGGGCATAGGCGCCGACGTCTCGCCCAACGGCTGGCGCGACATCGTCGACCACCTGCTGTTCGAGGGCCTGCTGGTCGAGGACCCGAACGACGGCAAGCCCCTGGTCGGCCTGGGCGACCCCGAGGCGGTGCGCGCCGTGTACAAGGCCGAGCGCAGGATCGAGGTGCGCCGCGCACAGGTGCGCGCCTCCAGTTCCAGCTCGGGCCGCCGCGACCGGACCGGCGAAGGCCGCAACGCCGCCCTGGAGACCATGGACGCCGACGTCCGCGCCCGCTTCGAGCGCTTACGCGCCTGGCGCCGCGAGCGTGCTTCGGAACAGCACGTCCCGCCCTATGTCATCTTCCAGGACAAGACCCTGCTGGAGATCGCCCAGGCCGAACCGGGCGACCTGACCGCCCTGGCCGCCCTGCCCGGCGTCGGCCAGTCGAAACTGGACCGCTACGGCAAGGGGGTGCTGGAGACGTTGGCGCAGGGTCTGGAGCCCGAAGAAGGTCGTTCGTCCGACATCATCGACAAGGCGCGCGATCTGCGGCGGGACATGAGCCTGCCCGAGGTACAGCTATGGCAGGCGCTGCGGGGCGAGAAATTGGGCGGGCTGAAGTTCCGACGCCAGCACCCGATACCGCCCTATGTGCTCGACTTCTACTGCGCCGGCGTTCGACTGGCGGTCGAGATCGACGGCGACAGTCACGACGGCCGTGCGGCGCAGGACGCACGCCGCGACGCCTTCCTGCTCGAGCAGGGCATACGCACCCTGCGGATTCCGGCCCGCGACGTGCTGAACGATCTTCCCGCCGTGACCGCTCACATTTATCGCGAGGCCAAAGGCCAATAAGACCCTCTCCCGCTTGCGGGGGAGGTGGCCCGGCGTTCGCGCAGCGAACCAGGGTCGGAGGGGGAAGTCTTCTTTCTTGCAGAAGCGGAACTTCCCCCATCGTCAGCCGTCTCGCTGCGCTCGACGAGCTGACACTTCCCCCGCAAGCGGGGGAAGATCTTTGCCTATCCCAGAAACTGCTCCACCGCCGCCTGGAACCGGGCCGGTTGGTCGATCATCACCTGGTGGTCGGCGCCTTCGATGCGGACGAACTGGGCCGGACGCGGCAGGGTGGAGAAGCCGTAGCGGTAAAGCCCCTCCAGCCGGTTGCGGGGATTGTTCGTATCCCGCGTCCAGCCGTAGACCACCGTCACCGGGGCGGTGACGTCGCGCAGCCGAGGCCGCAGGTCTACGGTCAGGGCCTCGTACAGCCCCTGGGCCAGAACGCGCCGGTCGCCGCCTTGAAGACCCAGGCCGTCGAACACCATGTCGCCCGCCAGACCCAAGTCCCCGCCCAGGGCCGAGACCTGGCCCTTCAGCGCCTGGTCGCCGAACAGCATCAGGGCCTGATAGCCCAGGCGAGCCAAGGGCTCGACCTCGCGCGTCGTGACGCGGGAATCGACCAGGGCCGGAAAGAAGGGGGCGGAATCGACCACCATCACCCGCCCGACTCGGCCACGCATGTCCGCCGCCACGCGCAGCGCGATCTGACCGCCCAGCGAATGGCCGATCAGAGCGGGCCGGGACAGCCTCTGCTCGCGGATGTAGCGTTCGATCTCCAGCGCAGCCGGGGCGGCCAGGGCGCCGCGGGCGTTGGCGCCGATGTCCGTCTGACCAAAGCCGCGGATCGTCACCAGATGAACCCGATAGCGGCCCTCCAGCCTGTCCGCCGTCGACCGCCAGGCCGCCCCGGTCGATCCCAGGCCGGGGATGAAGATCACGTCCGGCCCCGCGCCTCGCGTCTCCACGATGATCCGATCAGAGCGGAAGGCGGGGGCCAGAGACGCAGGGGCTGGGGCTGGGGCTGGGGCTTGAGCCAAGGCGAGGCCCGGCAGGACGAGGGTCAGGATCGCAAGGAGCGAGAGCAGAAGGCGGCGCATGACGCCCTCCTAACGCCGGATCACGGCGATCGGTTGACGGTCGCGGCCTTGGATCACCGCCCCTTGAAGTCGGCTTTGCGCTTTTCGACGAAGGCGGCCATGCCCTCCTTCTGGTCGTCGAAGGCGAACAGGGAGTGGAACAGGCGACGTTCGAAACGGACGCCCTCGGTCAAGGTCGTCTCCAGGGCGACATTGACCATCTCCTTGTTCATCATCACCGCCAGGGGACTTTGCGAGGCGATCTTGGCGGCCGCCGCGCGGGCCTCGTCCAGCAGGGCCTCGGGGGCGACGACGCGGCTGACCAGGCCGGCGCGCTCGGCTTCCGCCGCATCCATCATCCGCGCGGTCAGGATCATGTCCATGGCCTTGGACTTGCCGACCAGGCGCGTCAGCCGCTGGGAGCCGCCGATGCCGGGCGCCACGCCCAGATTGATCTCGGGCTGGCCGAACTTGGCGGTCTCGGAGGCGATGATGAAGTCGCACAGCATGGCCAGTTCGCAGCCGCCGCCCAGGGCATAGCCCGACACCGCCGCGATGATCGGCTTTCTGAACCGGGTGATCCGGTCATGGCCCAGGGCGAAGAAATTGCCCTTGAACATGTCGGCGTAGGACTGGTCCGCCATCTCCTTGATGTCGGCCCCGGCGGCGAAGGCCTTGGCCGAGCCGGTCAGGATCAGGCAGCGCACGCTGTCGTCGGTCTCGACCGCGTCCAGGAAGGCCGCCAATTCGCCGAACAGGGTCGAGTTCAGGGCGTTCAGCGCCTCGGGCCGGTTCAGGGTCACGACCGCATAGCCGTCGGCGCAGCGTTCGATCAGAAGGGTGGAATAGGCGTCGGCCATGTGCGGTCTCCTCTGTTGACGCCGGTCATAGAGGATCGACGGCCGTTCGTCATGACGGCCGGTCGCCTCAGCGCTTCTGGCAGGACGGGCAGTAGAAGGTGGAGCGTCCGCCCTGGACGATCCGGGCGACCGTCCCCGTGCAGCCCTCGCCCCGGCACGGTTCGCCCTCGCGGCCGTAGACGTCGAACCGGTGCTGGAAATAGCCTTGGCCGCCCTCGGCGTTGGCGAAGTCCTTCAGGGTCGAGCCCCCGGCGGCGATGGCGTCGTTCAGCACGTCGCGGACCACCGAGGCCAGGGTCTCCAGCCGCGCCTTCGACAGCGATCCGGCCGCCACCAGGGGCGAGATCCGGGCCCGGTACAGGGCCTCGCAGACATAGATGTTGCCCAGGCCGGCGACGATCCTCTGGTCCAGCAGGGAGACCTTGATGTTCTGGCTCTTGCCTGCGAAGGCCTCGGCCAGATGGGCGCCGGAAAAGCCATTGCCCAGCGGCTCGGGCCCCAGGCCGGCGAACCAGGGGTGGGCCTCGACCTGGGCGGTGGGGATCAGGCCCATGAAGCCGAACCGGCGCGCGTCGGCGTAGCCGATCCGGGTCGCAAGGCCGTCGCGCTCGGCGCAGCCGCTGAAATGCTCGTGCTTGCCCGCGATGGGCGCCGCCTCCTCGAACTCGCCCAGCTGGGCGCCGTCCAGGGTGAAACGGCCGGTCATGCCGAGATGGGTGATCCAGGTCTCGCCGGTGGACAGGGGCAGAAGCAGATATTTGGCTCGCCGGTCCACGCGTTCGACCGTCGCCCCCTCCAGCCGCTCAACGAAGCCTTCCGGGAACGGAAAGCGCAGGTCGGGCCGGTTGATCCGCACCCGCGACAGACGCGCGCCCGCCAGCACCGGCGTCAGGCCGCGCCGGACGGTTTCGACCTCGGGAAGTTCAGGCATGGGGCGCTCCTAGCCGGTCTTGGAACCTAGGCCAAGTCGATCGTCCGTGCTCGCCCCGATGTTTGGAAAACATTGTTCGTAATGACGCGGGAACGACACCGCACTCTGGCATTGGCGTCTCCAGACCAATCCGGGGGGAATGTGTCTCAGTCCGTCATCACGCCCGCGCCGCGTCTGCGCCTCTCGTCCTGGACGGACTTGAGCGCTCGCCTTCGCCTCACGCGCGACGACGCAGCTGTTCTGGCTGCGGCGGCCGTCCTGGCGATCAGCGCCTATTTTCTGGTCTTTCCAGGCGTGGACATCGCCGTGAGCCGCTTCTTCTACCGACCTGAGGCCGGCTTCTTCCTGGCGGGCGATCCCGTGCTCAAGGCCTTGCGCAAGAGTTCCACCCTGGTCCTGGCCCTCCTGCTGCTGGGGGTGATCGGCCGCCTGATCTGGCGGGCCCTGCGCGGGCGTTCCGTCGGCGCCGCAGCGCGGCGGGCGATGTTCGCCGTCGCGGCCCTGGCCCTCGGACCGGGGCTGGTCGTCAATCTGCTGTTCAAGAGCCTTTGGGGGCGCGCTCGCCCGGTCCAGATCGACCAGTTCGGCGGCGACGCGGCCTTTACCCCGGCCTGGGTGATCAGCGACGCCTGCCAGTCCAACTGCTCCTTCGTCTCCGGCGAGGGCTCCAGCGCCGCCTGGATGGTGGGCGTCCTGCTGGTCGTCACTCCGGCGCGGTGGCGACCGGCCGTCCTGCCGCTGGGGCTCGTCTACGCCTTGGCCCTGTCGATGAACCGGCTGGCCTTCGGTGGGCATTTCCTGTCCGATATCCTGCTGTCCTGGGCCCTCACGGCCCTGGTCATGGCGGGGGTCTATCGGGTGACGGTGGCCGCCCCGGGCCTGATCCGACGGGCGCGGCGCCGCCTTCGCTGGAGCCAGCCCCTCCCCGCCTGAGGAGTCCGCTGAGCGTGACCAGTTGCCGCAGCGGCCGTTATGGGCTTACGTCCCGGTCGAACGTGGGAACCGATCTTCATGACTGACGCCGTCGCTGCGCCCCAAACCCGAAAGGGCCGGCTTGAACTGACCCTTCGCGCCCTTGTGCTGGGCTGCCTGCTGGCGGTGATCTTCACCGCCGCCAACACCTATCTGGGCCTGCTGGTCGGCCTGACCTTCGCCTCGGCCATTCCGGCGGCGGTCATCTCCATGGCCGTGCTGCGGGCCTTCAAGACCTCGACCATCTGGGAGAATATGACGGTCCAGACCGTGGCCTCGGTCGGCGGGGCCATGAGCTCGATCATCTTCGTCCTGCCGGGCCTGGTGATGATCGGCTGGTGGCTGGAGTTTCCCTTCTGGCAGTCGGTGGCCATCTGCATCCTGGGCGGCGTCCTAGGGGTGACCTTCTCCATCCCGCTGCGCCGCGCCCTGGTGACGGGCGGCGGCCTGCCCTATCCCGAAGGCGTCGCCGCCGCCGAGGTGCTGAAGGTCGGCTCGCGCGGGTCCGAACAGACCGAGAGCGCGGTGCGCGAGAACAAGTCCGGCCTGTGGGTCGTGGTCGGCGGGGCGGTCGTCTCGGCCGGCTACGCCCTGCTGGTCGCGGGTCGCGTCTTCGCCGGCGAGGCCGCCAAATTCTTCAAGCTTCCGGCCGCCCTGGGCGGCGGGGCCACCGGCATGGGCTTCGGCATGCAGTTCGCCCTTCTGGGCGCGGGCCATCTGATCGGCCTGACCGTGGGCCTGGCCCAGCTGTTCGGCCTGATCCTGGCCTGGGCGATCGCCGTGCCGGTCTTGACCAGCCCCGACACCGTCGCCTGGCTGACGGCGCACGGCATCCCTTCCATCGCCTCCACCCTGCCCGCCGGTACGGGCGCCGAGGAGCTGGCCGGACGGGTCTGGAGCCGCGAGGTCCGCTTCATGGGCGCCGGCGTCATCGGCGTGGCCGCCATCTGGACCTTGATCAAGCTGGCCGGCCCCCTGGTCGGCGGCCTGACCTCGGCCCTGGCCGCCAACGCCCGCCGCAATCACGGCGAGGCGCTGGAGCTGACCGAACAGGATCTGCCGATCAAGCTGGTCGGCGGGATCTCGGTCGTCTGCCTGATCGGCATCGCCGGCCTTCTGGCCTGGTTCGCCCAGACCGCTCCGGCCCTGGCCGGATCGACGCCCCTGCTGGTGATCGGCGGCCTGGTCTATGTGGTCCTGATCGGTTTCGCCGTGGCCGCCATCTGCGGATACATGGCCGGCCTGATCGGCTCGTCGAACAGCCCGGTCTCGGGCGTCGGCATACTGGCCGTCGTGATCGCCTCCCTGCTGATGCTGGGCGTGATGGCGATCGCGGGCGTGCCCGCCGACCCGTCCATCATCGCCTTCGCCCTGATCGTGACCGCCGTGGTCTTCGCCGTCGCCGTCATCGCCAATGACAATCTCCAGGACCTGAAGACCGGCCAGCTGGTCGAGGCGACGCCCTGGCGCCAGCAGGTCGCCCTGATCGTCGGCGTCGGCGCCGGCGCCATCGTCATTCCCCTGATCCTCAACCTGCTGAACCAGGCCTTCGGCTTCGAGGGCGGCCCGCCCGCCATCGTCGAGGGCGCCAAGACCCTTGCGGCGCCTCAGGCGACCTTGATCTCGGCCCTGGCGCGCGGCGTCATCGGCGGCGACCTGCGCTGGGACCTGATCGGCCTGGGCGCAGTGATCGGCGTGGTCATCATCATCCTGGACGCCGTGCTGGAGAAGGCGACCGGCAAGAAGATCAAGCTGCCGCCCCTGGCCGTCGGCATCGGCTTCTATCTGCCGGCCGCCGTCACCACCATGCTGGTCATCGGCGCCGTCTGCGGCTGGCTCTACGACAAGGCGGTGTCCAGCACCCGTTACGCCGATGTGGCGCGGCGGATGGGCGTGCTGCTGGCCTCGGGCCTGATCGTGGGCGAAAGCCTGTTCGGCGTCTTCACCGCCGGCGTCATCGTGGCCACCCGCGACGACGCGCCGTTCGCCATGCTGCCCGAGGGTTCGACCTGGCCGGCCATGCTGGCGGGGATCGTCGGCTTCGCCGTCGCCGTG